>LIUM01000008.1:100949-115244 GCA_001462345.1 Fibrobacteria bacterium AD312
GCAAATAGCGAAGGCTCGAATAAAAAAATAATGCCCTTCAACTAAATCATAATAGTGAATTATTAGACGAAAATGACTTTTTACTTTTGAACGAATTTTGTGTGGCACACAACTGAGTGAAAAAGTAAAATCATTTCCGTCAACCATAGTGATGTTCATAAAAAAAACGAAATAAAGTCAACCAAGCGAAGAGATAACAGCCATTTCAATCAATAACAGTGGTTTTGATATTAAATAAAGACGCAATGAAAAAAACATTTCCGTCAACAAGAGTAACATTGAGCTTTAGTGAAAAAACCATTTCCGTTAACAAGAGTGATGTTTTAATGAAAAAAACCTTCGTCCCTTTTTTAGAGAGAATGATGCCTTAGATGAGAATCGCGCTTGGAAAGGCTAAAACAAATTTTCTTTGGGAAAAATCTTACTAATATTGAAAATGTATGAAGATTATTTTTATGGGCACGCCCGAATTTGCATCGCATTTTTTGTTTTATTTAGCTGAGTCCAGTCATGAGGTGGTCGCTGTTGTGACACAGCCAGATCGCCCTGCGGGAAGAGGAAAAACGATTACACCTCCTCCTGTGAAAATCCTTGCTGAAAAACTTGGTCTACCAGTAATCCAACCAGAAAATCTAAAAGACCCAGAATTTGAATCGACGCTTTTAAAATACAAAGCCGATATATTTGTGGTTGTCGCTTTTTCCATTTTACCAAAAAATATTTTAGGGGCTTCTCGTTATGGAGCCTTAAATATTCATGGAAGTCTTTTACCAGCGTATCGCGGAGCTGCTCCAGTGCAGTGGGCTATTGCTAATGGCGAACCTAAAACGGGAGTGACGATTTTTTTACTAGATGAAAAAATGGATCATGGTCCTATTTTAGAACAAAGAGAAGTAGCCATTGATATGGAAGATACGGCTCAAACACTTTTGGATAAAATGGTGTTACCAGCATGTGACGGCCTTGAACAAGCGCTTATCAAAGTGGAAACCAATATTTCTTCTGTGATTATGCAAGATCATAATCAAGCTACAGGAGCACCAAAGCTAAAAAAAGAAGATGGCCTTTTAGATTTTCAAAAAAGTGCTTTAGAATTACATAATCGCATCAGAGGATTTAGCCCATGGCCTGGAGGCTATAGCAACCTACAAGGCAAGAAAATATATCTTCGAAAAACGCGTGTGTTTGAAGATTCTATTAAATTAAATCCTGGGCATCTCCTTATTGAAAAGAATCATCTTTTAGTGGGTACAGGATCAGGCGTTTTAGAAATCTTAGAAATACAGGCAGAAGGTAAAAAATCAATGCCTGCGTCTGATTATATCAAAGGACTTCATCAAAGAGAAGGGCTATTATTTTGCAGTTAGATGAAAGACAAATTGCCTATAAGGCTTTATTTGCATGGCTTAAAAAAGGAACGTTTTTACAAAACGCCTCTCTTCCTCCTCTTGCCTTAAAGATGGTTTTAGGAGTGTGTCGACATCATTTGCATTTAGAATATATTATCAAAAAAAATGTATCGAAAATGCCTGAGCTACCAGTTCAAATTATTCTTGAAATGGGGCTTTACCAACTCTTTTTTATGGATGGGATTCCCGATCATGCAGCCGTTTTCACAAGCGCCGCACTTGCGCGTTGGAATCGACTAAGCGAAGGATCTGTAGGCTTAATTAATGGAGTTTTGCGTCAAGCCAAAAGAAATGGGCTTCCTGATTTACCTCCTCAAAAAGTAAAGAGGATTAGTATTGAATATTCTGTTCCAGAGTGGATTGTGAGGCGTTGGTTAGATTCTTATGGAGCGACTCAAGCAGAAGAGATGGCTAAAGAAACGATTCAGGAACCAATACAATGGATTCGAATCAATACCAATAAAACAACGCTAAAGAAAATGCGAGAAACATGGGATTTTCATGGAGAAGAATATGCCAATCGATATCTGGAAGTGGACTCCAATTTACAAATAAAAAAATTATTAGAGTCTAAAGAATTTGCAGAGGGATTATTCTCTTTTCAAAACCCAGCTGCCTATGATGTTGTTTCTTTATTAAAAGTCTCTTCAGGAATGAAAGTCTGGGACGCTTGTGCGGCCCCTGGTGGAAAAACCTCATTAATGTTAGAAATGAATCCATCCATCTCTCTTGTAGCCTCTGATATTTCTGAAGAACGCGTTTCAAAAATGAGTGACCTCATTGAAAGACAAAAGCTCGACTCAGTTCTATTTAATGTCATGGATGCAGCGAACTCCACATACAATCAAGAATTTGATCGTATTCTGTTAGATGTTCCTTGTTCCAATTTTGGCGTTCTTTCTCGCCGTCCAGAAGTCGTTTATCGAACAACACCAGAATCGATTGAGACTTTAGCCGAAAAACAATTTGAAATATTACAAGGGGCTTCTAAAGCTCTAAAGAAGAATGGCCTTTTAGTTTATGCCACTTGCAGCCAGGAACGCGCAGAGACCATCGCGGTGATTAAGCGCTTCTTAGCATTAAACCCTGATTTTGCACTCGAAGGAAAGCCAATCTGTACGGGAGGAATAAAAGGCATGGATCATTTTTTTGCACAAGCATTAGTGAGGCAATAGTGAAAATACCATTTTTTCTTTTATTCATTTTATTGACGTTTATTTCTGGTTATACAGCGGAAACAGAAGAAAAAGATTATATGTTTTCTGAGGGGTATCTTGGTTTAGAAGGCGGAGACGCTTACCCTTGGGGAACAACTGAAGATGCCATTCAACCAGCTCTTTTTGGTCAAGGAAATTTTACTTATCGCTACTGGAAAAATACCTACGGAATCGTTCAATTTGGATATGCTTATTTTAAAACGTACACTGAATTCAAACGTTTTCCTGGCGTTCATCAATTCCATGGGCGAGTTGGTTTAGAACACCAATTTTCTTGGCTACGCCCTCTTTTTCTCGGTGCGGGTTTTAGTTGTATTTGGGCTCGTTCCGATGGAGGCGATCAAGAAGACAAAGGCCCTGGCGTGATGTTGACTGATAATGAATCTGAGTTTGGGACATTTCTTAAAGTAAGATTACCTATATGGAAAAATGAAAAATATGCAATAGGGGCTAATATTTATTGGGAACAATTATGGACTTTACCAGAAAAGTCTAATATGCTCTGGATTGGTGTATTTGTTCAAAGGCGGATGTGGTAATGAGAATTTTTATTCTATTCATATTGTGTTTCATCTCTTTTATTCAAGCGTCCATCCCCGTTGAAACAGAGGGCATGGAACCAGCCGTTAGTTCTGACGGTACATATTTGACCGCTTCACCAACTTATTATTATGATCGTCCTTCTCTGATGGCTGGGATTCATTCGCAAAGTGAACTTTGGTCCCCAGATTTTTTAACCAAAAGATTACTTGTCGATCGTTATTCTGTACTTCCTTCTTGGCAAATTCAAGAGCCATCGATTTGGATGCAAGTAGGTAATGAAATTGGAGATATGATCTATCACGACGTTCTCACTGATAGCGACGATCGTCCCATGAATAGAACACCCATGCTTGAAGCAGGATTTAGGAGTAATTCATTTCATGGATTTTTTGCTACAGCAAGATTTTTTCAAGTCGACCATTTCTCTTCTAGCACTTTAAAGGTTAATCGTAAAGCTACTGGAACCATGGAGTATTCTTTGTTTGGTTCCAATCTACCTGCCTTTAGTACAGGGTACGTAGGGCTTGGTTATTCGAAAGACCAAACAGAATTATCGATTCTTGCAGGCAGAGAATATCTATGGCTTTTTGGTGAAAGTGGACGTTGGATTTCGGCGTTACTTTCTCCAAGAGTAGAATCTCGTTTTCATTATAAGAAGCTTGACCTTTCGTTAATTTACGAAGACGTTCAATATAAAGATAAAGAAGAACAGGAAGAGGGAACACGAAAAGAATGGAGCGGTTCACTTTTTTTCCCTTTCGGAAAATGTTGTAAATCGTCTAAAATTCAAACTGGTGGTGGCCTTGCTTTTCGATTTGTAAACGATGAAGGGGACACCTATTTTGGTCTAGAAAATGATAGGGCTTTCTGGGCTTTTCTACAAGCAAAATACGAACCGATTAAAGATTTTGTAGTGAGTGGTCATGCGGGAATGAATGAAAGAGATTGGCTTATACAAGATAGCATTCAATATTCATTAAAGAAGGGAACGCAATCGCACTTTCTTTTTGGTATTCATAATTTATTTGGAACACGCTTAAATCCAATGGGTGAGTCTTATGAGTTTTTTAATCAAGATACAATCTCTTTATTTGCAGAAGGCTTTTTACAATTATATCAAGCCAAGATAGATTATACTTATGAATGGAAAGACGTTCAATTGGCTTTGCGTGGGTCTGGATTTTTTGAAAAGGGCGCTGAAACTTTTGATACCACAGGATTTGTAGAAAAGAGAACAGATGTTTGGTATCGCTATGGAGATGTCTCAAGAATCAATTCTTGGATTCGCGGCGCTTCTGCAGAAATGGAATTAGCTTACCAGTTTAAGGAACTCTTTTCCGCATCAGCACGTGCAGGAATAGAACGGCTTTGGGGTGAAGAAGAACGCTTTGAAGTGCAACCATCTGAACATTGGCTTGAATTAAAAGCCGACTGGACTATTAATAAAACATTATTAGTATCTCATTCCTTACATTATCGAAGTGATGCCATGTGGAACCTTCGTCACCCTGAACCATACGAAGTTCCTGGGGATTGGTTTTGGAATGCAAGCTTTTCACAATTATTTCCAAAATACGGATTGTCTTTGACGGGGACACTATTGCATGTCTTGTCAGATGAAATAAAAGAAGTGCCGAATGGAAATGAGAATCGGATTCGATTTTTCTGTAATATCAAAAAAACGTTTTAAATCCCAGCGAGTTTAAGAGCCTTCAAACTAAAAGAGTTTCCTGCTTCTTTTAAGATTTCTTTTTTTGATACCCAGTGAGGGTCTTTAGAAGAAATCTTTTGAGTCGTTAAAATATGTAAGACATTGCAATCTATTTTATACCGCGTAATAGAATGCCTATACCTTCCACAAAATTGAAAATTTTTGACTAAATCAAAAGAAATATATTCTTCTGCTTTGGAAGGGTAATTCATTGTCTTTGAATAAGGAAACTCAAAGTGAGGCAACGTTTTTTGTTTTTTAAGAAATTGTGATTTAGAGTTCTCGGTAAAATAAATCTTTCCATTGCTACTTTCAATCACTAAAATTAGCCCCACCCATTCTTCAAAAGATTTCTTTTTTTGAGGTGGATACAAATGGGTTTGGTTAGAAATAAAAGCTTTACAAATAGATTTTAACGGGCATGTATTGCAGGTGGGATTTTTTACTTTACAACAATTTCGACCAAGTTCCATTAACGCTTCGTTAATAAGAAATGCTTTTTTAGAAGAACTCCATTCACGAGCTAAATTCCAATAAAAATCGGAAGATGATTTTTGATCTGGTAAAAAAGGAATCGTTTCTAATCTTGAAAAGATGCGAATTAAATTCCCATCGAGAATGGCCTCGTTTTCGTGCCTAGCAAGACTTAAAATGGCTCCCGCAGTATATTTGCCAATACCAGGAAGATCTTCTAATTCTTTTCGTGTCGGAGGTAAAAGACCATTATAATCGCGAACTAGAATTTGAGCAGTCATTAAAATATTTTTAGCTCTGGAATAATAGCCAAGCCCTTGCCAATGGGATAACACGTCTTTTTCAGAGGCGTTTGCTAAATCGGTAATAGTAGGGAATCTTAAAATCCAACGAGAAAAGTGTTCGCAAACAGCGGCCACTTGAGTTTGCTGTAACATGATTTCGCTAATCCAAACAAAATAATCATTTCGAAAAGCGTAAGGATCTTCAGGGCGCCAAGGGAGCGTCTTCCTGTTTTTTAGAAACCAAGAAATAAGTTGGTTTTTTGAAGACATTATTTTTTATAGTATTCGTTACAAAGAGTCGTAAAATAAGCCCATTGACTTTTAGCTGTATTTTCTAAAGAGAAGAAACGGCTTCGTTCAAAAGCGCAGCGTCTCATGGACTCATATTTTTCTGGTTGTTTTAATTTAATATCAATACATTCTTTTAATTGTTCAAGCCAAATAGTTTCTTTCTCAAAAGGAAGAATAAAGCCACAGCCCTGATCTTTAATAATATCTTGAGGTCCGCCTTTATCAGTCACAATTGCTGGTGTGCCAGAAGCTAACGCCTCTACCACCACGTTACCAAAAGTATCGGTGCCACTAGGGAAAATAAAATAATCGGCGTCTGCGTAAAGACTTGCTAGCGTTTCCCCACCTTGTTCTCCAGCAAAAAGAACTTCTGGGCAATTCGAGAAATTAGCTTTGAGTGTATCTAAATACCAGCCGTTCCCAACAAACATAAGTTCAGCAGAATCTGTTTCTTGGCGCAATAAGTGCCAAAGTTTTTCTAAAAATGGTAAGTCCTTTTCTTTAGAAATTCGACCTACAAAAAGAAAGCGTACAGGACGGCTTCCTCCAAATTTTTCCCATACCCCTAAGCCACGCGTCGAAGGACTAAATTGATTTAATGGAATCCCGCGAGGAAGTTTTTGAATTGCATTAGAAGGGACCCAAATATCTTTTTTTAGAATACGGCTATATTCTTCACAAGGTGAGATTACTGGGCGTGTCATGTTATAAAAAAGGCGCATTAAAAAGAGAACTAGTATATGCATCCACTTTGCTTTCACTAAAGTACAAGTATAAGTAGGCACGTCTGTTCGATAATGGCTAATCACCTTGATTCCCATGATTTTAGCGCCAATGGCCACAGACCATGCTCCAGGACTTGGAGTTTCAAGTTCAATTATATCTGCTGGATAACGCTTAAATAGGCGAAGGACGGGCTTAAAATTTGGAAGAGCAAGTTCACTATTTGCATAGCCGAGTTGATCCATAGAGTAAAGACGTGGAGTTAACACAACATAATGATTTTCAATCACTCCATTAGACCTAGTATTAAAAGCACAGCCAGCTAAATTAGCTTGATAGCCATTCCTTTTCATATAACTAACAACATGTCTTAAATTATTGGCAATTCCATTCACTTCGTCTAAGTTATCTGAAAAATAGAGAACGCGAATTTCCTTAGAGGGATTCTTTTTTCTTCTTTTTTTGAGATAAAAACGCATAGAGAGTAAGTAGGGGATGTTTTTAAGAATCATCACTACTAATAAAACAGGAAGTACAAGAGATTTAACATTACTTGCTTTAGAATGAGGTAATGAAAAGTGCGTTTTAAAAACACTCGTGACTTCGCGCCCAAATATAGGCGGTCTTGTGTCTGTGTGAAGCATTAAATCACTTTTGTTTTTTGTTGTACTCGATGCAGTCAAAATACTTCGCTCCTTTTCCACCAAAAATATCTAAAGCACTTCCTATTGTCAGATCGACTTTTCCATTAGATAACTTTTTACATAAATCTAAATCTTTGACATCACGAGCGCCACCAGCATAGGTCACAGGAATAGGGGAATGTGTGCCTAAGAATGTAATCAGCTCTTCATCCATGCCTTGTTGTTTCCCTTCCACATCGGCAGCGTGAATCAAAAATTCATCACAAAAAGCGGAAAGCATATTTAGTGTTTCTTTTGAAATGACAGTAGAAGTTATTGTTTGCCAACGATTGGTGGCGACATTCCATTGTCCATTATTTCTTTTACAACTTAAATCTATGACTAAATGATTTTTTCCAACGAGTTTAGATAATGCTCTAATTCGATCCAAATCTAGTTCGTCATTTTGAAAAATCCAGCTAGTGACAATTACATGGGAAGCTCCTGCTTCTAAATAGCTTTTAGCATTAGCAAGAGAAATGCCTCCACCAATTTGTAAGCCGCCTGGATAAGCGGCTAGTGCTTCTTTAGCTGCGATTTCATTTCCTTGACCAAGCATAATTACATGGCCACCTTTTAGGTCGTCTTTTTTATAAAGAGAGGCAAACCATGCGGGGGATTGATCGGACTCAAAATTTGTTAATAGGCCTTTTCCTGAATCAGCAAGAGAAGAGCCTACAATCTGTTTCACTTTTCCATCATGAATATCAATACATGGTCTGAACTTGGTCATAAAAATCCTTATAATCCAGTAAGGCTCCAGTCAATCGCTTTTTTCTCTTGGAAAGAGCGCCCGCGATAAAACCAGACTTCTCCACCCATGAGTAATTTGGCTGCTTTTTTGGCAAACCAGCCATCAAAATTATTAAGAATAGAAAATTTCTGTTGTACTTTCGATACATCTATTTTTAATTCAGGGATAGAAGAGACCCAAGTCAGTATGAGCTCTTGTTTGGGGAACGATTTTCCAGAGTAGTTTTTCCCATTTTCTAAAATCTGTTTAGGGGTAATAATCTCAGGCTTTCCATTTTGAATAAAAACCCCATACCCAAGAGGAAAACCATTTTTTGAAAGGCTCACTCGGCCAGCGTACATCGAATCAGAATAGGGCATGCTAAAAGAGAGTGAACGATCCACTAAATCGATACTAGAAGCGGATTGAAAAATATGATCCATATAACCATAGCCTGAGACAGCAATGGTATCTTCATTAAAACCAATTCGTCCAGTCACTTTTCCATAGGGAATATGAATAAATTGAGTCATTTGTTCTTTTCCGACTTTCCAGATTCCGTTTCCTGGAACAATGCCAGGAACAGCTGATGTAAACGTGATGTCTACAAAGAATCGCCCGCCTTTATCAGCAGAGAAAAACACACGATGCCCTTTCCCAGGAATATTTTCCATAAAATATTCTTCTTTTATGGTCATTCTTTTTTTGTCTTTCTGGACGATTAAACGTTCTGGAGGGTATTGACGCCCGACGCTTGGATTTTTCCATTTTGGGCTAAAAAAGGAAAGATCGCAGCCGATTTTTCTGCCTTGAGAAGGAATAGGTAAAGAAGCAAAATTGATATAAGCTTTAGTCCCATTAGTAAAAAAGAGGGAGTAAGACCAGGTTTCATTAAAATCTTCAGAAGTCTCTGTATGCTTATAAAAATCGTTCGCTTGAAGTAAACGAGCGTCAAAAGACGGAGGTACAATGTCTACAGCCCAATTAAATGCAGGAAACAAGAGCCCCAAAAAAAGCCAACAGGAATGAAAAAACTTCATATGAATAAGATAGAATAAAAAAATAGATGAGACTTCTAATAATACGTTGTAAACTTAAATAAGGAAATGCTGTGTAAAAAAAATATCGCATCCAAAAAATTGACTATTATTTCAATAAAAACCGAATATTATTCTTATAATCAAGATTTATTATGCTATTCCCTTGTTTATAGAGTAAAAAAAAATATTTATTCTAAATAACAGCTTAAAATGTTATAAATTTATTACTCAGATGTGACTTTTTTATTTTAAGGAGATCTATATGAATCTTAAATTATTCGTGGGTATTGGATTGCTAGTCACAACCAATATTATGGCTCAAGATTATTTTGCTGGAGAAACGGGAAGCTCCTCTGAGAGTCCAGATGAGGTTTCAACACCAGTAGCAGCCCCTATTTATCAATCTGCACAAGATGAATCTTCTTTAGCAAGTTCTTCTTCAGAAGCATCCGTTGGTGGAGATGAATCATTAAATGATTTCAGTAAATTACATGGCAATGCATATAACACCGTTGGAAACGAAGGTGCTTTTGCAACTGTTGGAACAAACATGAGAACTCCACATACCATGAATGGACAGAATTTAGTCTATTTTGAACCTTCCTTAGAGTATGGATTGGTTTCTTTTACTAAAGGGAACACTTACTTTTTAGCTTTAGATAATTCTGGTAAAGTGGGCTTAATGACTCTTGGTATGGCCATGGGTGGTATGGGCTTTAGCCTTGATTTAGGCCTTGGCAAAACTTTTGCTTCTTCTGAAACAGGTGGTGTAGAAAGCTCTGGTTCATCAATTGCTTTAGGTGATGACATTGGTCTACGTTTTTCTATGCCACTTGGAGGCTTGTCCTTCTCAGCTCACTTAGAATGGCTAACAATCGCAGACCAAGTTTCTACAGAAACTCCAGCAACAGAAGTGAATGCAAATTACTGGGATTTCTTGTTAGAAGCAGAAGTCAGCAATGCTTCATCTGCAAAGGATTTTTTCTGGACAGGTGGTGCTAGCATTTTACGTCGCAACCTCACTGAAGAAAGTATCACAACAGGGCCACCAGCGGCTACTGTAAACGCTACTGATCCAAACTCTCATATTGAAGTAGCTCCATATTTTAATGTGGCTATGAAAGTATTAGGAAACGATCGTGCTCGCGTATTAGTCGGTTCAAATAATACTCTTGGAATCCAAATGTTTGATGAAATCACAAATGTAACAGATGGAACTATTGAATTTGGTCTTTTCTTAGCACCAAATATTTTTGCAGAAATTGCATTAACAAAAAACTGGATGTTCTTTGGTGGTGCTTCTCATAACTTGAACTTGTTTACTTTCTCGTCCGAAGAATTTCCGGGTAATAGCTCTTCTTCAGTTCTACAAATGCTTACAGAACAAACTGTTGTAGAAATTGGAACACGTTTCCAATGGAAGAGTATTGCCCTTGAAGCAAGTCTAGCTGATACATTCCTTGAAAATCCGTTTAGCACATTTAACGGTGGCGCTTTAGCTGCTAATTTAGGCGCGTTTATTTACTTTTAATTTAAGAGGGTAGAACAATGAATAAAAAATTATGGATACTTACAATCACAGCTTTTTTAAGCCTCATGGCTTTAGTAGGCTGTTCCGGTGATGCTGCTGCATCTATATACAGTGGCAATGATTCTTATATCAATACAGACGTTTTTGAAGATTAAGAATTAGTTCTTTAACAGAAAAGCTCCAGTTTTGACTGGAGCTTTTTTGTTTTTAAGGATAAAGGTAACTTTTGGATTGTGCTTCATCTTTGGTGCTGAGTTTTTACTAGAATCCAAATTGAAGAAGAAATCTGGTCGCTGTAAAATCATTAAACTTGATTTTTTGAAACGGATTTGATGATAGTAGGTTCAACCCTTGTTCTTTATGGATTCAGCTAATAGAGTAAAACGTTTTACAGAACGATTGTTTCTTACAGCTGTGTGAAAGGCGCCTGGGGCAGAGAGTATCCATACATGCCCTTTTGCTCTTGTAATCGCTGTGTAGATTAAGTTTCTTTGTAGCATCATGTAATGAGAATGATCGAGTATGATGATCACTGCGGGGTATTCGCTTCCTTGGCTTTTGTGAATGGTGCAAGCATAGGCGAGATTCATTTGATCTAGTTCTAAGGTTTCAAAGCGTATTATTTTGCCTTCGAAGTCGATGCTTAAAGATTGTGATTCTTTATTCACTTGTTTTATAAAGCCAATGTCACCGTTAAAAATATTTTTGTCGTAATTGTTTTTTAGCTGCATGACTCGATCGCCATTTTTCCAATCGACGCCGAGTATAGAAAGTCCTGTGGGTTTAGGATTTAATATTTTTTGTAAGAAACGATTGAGTTCAAATATGCCAAGAGGCCCTTTCCGCATGGGAGAAAGTACTTGAAGGTTTTGAAGTACATCGATATTTAATTTTCCTGGGATTTCTTTTGTGATTACTTTTTCTAAAAGTTCTTTTGCTTCTTCAGGGGTATTAAAGGAATAAAAATGAAAGTGAGTGCCATCTAAAGGAGCGGGCATATAGCCTTGATTAATACGGCTTGCTTTTTCTGCAATATCGCTCCCGCCTGATTGCCTAAAAACATGAGTCAGGAATGTGGCTGGAATTTGTGAGCAAGAGAGTAGTTCTCGAAGGATATTTCCTGGACCCACGCTTGGGAGCTGATCTTTATCTCCAATAAACAATACGCGTGCTTTTGGAGGAATGGCTTTAATTAATGCTGCCGCAAGCCAAGTATCAACCATACTGAATTCATCAATGATAATGAATTTTGCATCTAAAAGAATTTCTTCATTGCGGTGAAATTTTCCTGTGGCAGGATCAATTTCTAAAAGTCGATGTATTGTTTGAGCTTCTCGTCCACAGAGTTCGTACATTCTTCTTGCGGCTCTGCCTGTGGGTGCTGCAAGAATGGTCTTTTCTTTTTGAAGAGAGGCTAAATGGATGATGCCTCGGAGCATGGTTGTTTTACCAGTTCCTGGGCCTCCTGTGATAATACATAGAGAACTATTTAATGCGCTGCAAATGCCTTCAAACTGAATAGGATCATAGCATAAATTCTGTGCACGTTCAAACTCTTTTAAGCTTTGGATTAATGAATCTTCTGGAGCTTCTGTTTTTGGGGATACCCGTTCTTTTACAAAAGAAGCAATGCTCTGTTCTGCTCTGTATAGATAAGGAAGCCAAATACCTTCATTATGATTCTCTAGAATTTTTTCTTGGAGCAATTCATCTAAAGAAAAAATCAACCGTTCACAAAAATCAGAATCCGTAGGATCGGCGCGTAAAATTTGTAAGGCTTTTTCTAGAAGGTGCGTTCGAGGCAAATAAGTATGGCCCTCGTTCATCGCTCCTTCCATTAATGTATATATAAGGCCTGCTTTAAGTCGCCTATAATGATCTTTGGATATTCCTACTTTTTGAGCGATTTCATCTGCTTTAACAAAACCAATACCCCAGATCTCCTCGCATAAAAGATAGGGGTTTTCTGTAATGGTTTCTACGGTGGCGTTTCCATAATGGAGCCATATTTTTTTAGCAACGCTGCCTGTAATTTGATGACCATATAAAAACAAAAGCGTCTCACGACTATCTTTCATTTGGTTCCAAGCGTCTATAAACTTTGCAATACGTTTTGAAGTAAAGCCCTTGACTGCACCTACTAATTTTTCAGGAGAATGATCTAATACTTCTAATAGATTGTCTTTAAAATGTTGAACGAGTCGCTCAGCCGTTTTTGGACCAACCCCAGGGAATAATCCGCTAGATAAATACTCAATAAATCCGTTTTGGCCAGAGGGTAAAACAAGCTCGCTTTTTTCGCATTGAAATTGATTACCGTATTTAGGATGAAAGCCCCATTTGCCTTCCATACGGATAGTTTCTCCAACGTGTAGCTCTGGAAAATAACCAGTGACGGTGGTCGGCTCTTTTTCTCCGTCTATCTGAACGCGTAAAACGGAAAAACCGTTTTCTTGATTCTGATAGGTTATTCTTTTGATTGAGCCTTCTAACTGCATTAGAACAAGTATACAAAAACAAAAGAGAATACTTTTGGGTATTCTCTTTTATTCAGGATCACTAAGAATGCTAACGGAAATTAGCGAATTTTCTTTTTGTGACGGTCACGACGTTGACGCTTCTTGCGTTTGTGGGTCGCGATCTTCCTGCGCTTTCTTTTTTTTCCGCAAGGCATATCGTATCTCCGTTAAAGAGGGTTGAATTGAATCAGACGCTTGCAAAATGAGAAAAAAAAAGGCTTTTTGTCAAGGATAGATGTTTTATTTCAGGCATTATATGCCTGTTTATTCTTCTTTGGAGTAATTGGGGTACATATTTTTCTTGACAAAAGTCTAAAAAAAACAGATTTTATTGATATGAGGTACACATGAAGTACCTTTCCGGACACCCGCGAGGGAGAAGGAAATAAAGAAAAACCACCCTTGATATCCTCCAGGGTGGTTTTTTTTGTGTTTTTTTCATCATTTCATTAATTCTTAAAACTACTGTTATTGATTGAAATGGTTTTTTCATTACGATTAATCTTATTTAACCATTGTTTACGGAAATGATTTTTTCATTAAAACTCATTAATGATATGGTCGACGGTAATGTTTTTTTATGAAGTTGAATTCTATATAGTCAATGTCGACGGGAATGTTATTACCTCCTCGCTGGTTGACTTTATGTCGTTTTTTATGAATAACACCATTGTTGACGGAAACGATATTGCTTTTTCACTAAGTTGATTTACAATCAAAATCGTTCTAAAGCAATACTCCTTTCCGTCTGCTATTTTAATAGTATTTGTTAATTGAATACTATTGTTTTTTCATTTGAATCTACGCTATTTGTTTTCCAACCAAATTACGCTTGATTCTTCATGAAAAAACTGGGTTGGTTTTAGATGAGCATCTCATTTTCATGCAATTGCGTTTCTAATAAATATCAAAAACTACTGTTGTCGACGGAAATGGTATTACCTCCTCGCTTGGTTGACTTTATTTTGTTTTTTATGAATAACATCAGTATTGACGGAAATGGTTTTTTCATTAAAACTCAATAATACTATGGTTGACGAAAAGCGTTTTTTCATTAAAAAAACGGGGTTGGGTTAGACGGTAATGTTTTTTTCATTGCGTCTTTATTTAATATCAAAACCACTGTTATTGATTGAA
>LIUM01000008.1:115259-123326 GCA_001462345.1 Fibrobacteria bacterium AD312
ATTCAATTAACGCTTGTTTTTCATTAAAAAAACGGGGTTGGTTTAGATGAGCGTTTTATTGTCTCTTCATGAAAAAACGGGGTTGAGTTGGAGGGGCGTTTCAAGAAATTAGGGAATTACATTTCGTAGTTTATCACATAACCCATTTCATGCCTTTTATGACTAGCGTCTCAGGATTTTCACTCCACTTTTTTCACGAACATTTCACACTCTATTTTTCGCAAAAAACAACCTAATTTCATCTTTTTGATATATATTAAAATGCAAATAAAACGCTAGGTTTCATAAAGGAGCCCTTTTGACGATTTGGACATTTAGAGAAAACATTCGTAATACACCCCTATTTGGCAGGATAGACGCAACTCCGTTTCGTAATATATGCTGTTTTTGGGTGGATAGACGCCATATTGCGTCTATTTAGGAGTTGGCTGCAAATTGTGAACCTCAAAATAAATAATAAAAATGTTTAAAAATAATATGTTAAATGAGGAAAATTATGTTGAAGTAATTAATAGTTTTTCTTTAGAAGATTGGACCCCATTATTTGATCTAATTCCAAAAATTGAAGCTACTACTGATTTTGGACAATGGGAAGAAATAAAAGGTAATGGTACTTTAGAATCGCCATATAGTTTTCCACATGTAATATATTCAGAAATTGTAGATGAATTTTGTAGAATTACAAATAGAATGCCTATCATGATTATTTTTCCATGGATGCAATGGGATGAATTAGATAATTATGTAAAAAATAATGAATTTGATTTTGATAGTATAGATATCCCTACAAAATGTAAAGTAATTTCTGCAACTATTAGAGCAGAAAGATTTTGTGAAGGAGCAATTTTATCAAAATTTAAATCAGGACAAATTTTAAGAATACTTAAATCTATTAAATTTCAAATTGAGTCTAAATAATTTAAAGTTCTATGACTAGAAAAATAGATGCTCAAACAACAGGTATGGCTGGTGAATTTTTAACAGCTGGTAAATTATTTAAAAGAGGATATCAAGCCTCTATAACTTTAGGAAATGCAAAACATATTGATATTTTAGTATATAATCCTGAAATTGATAAAAGTTTTGTAGTACAAGTAAAAACACTTCGTAAAAAAAATTGTTTTTTAATCAAGAAAGAAAGTATAAATAAAGAACATATTTATGTATTTATTGTTTTGTATTCTAATGATACTCAAGAAGAATATTTTATTGTAAAAGGAGAGGATATATTATCAAATATTGATGAATTCTTTGGCTCATCATATAAACGAGAAATTCCTTCAACTATGCCTGCAATTAATTATAATCCATTGAAAAAATATTTAAATAATTGGAGTGTATTTGATGAATAAAATTAAATAGAAAATCAGTGGCTAACAGCACCTATAGCCAATATGGGCGTGGCTTGTAGAGGTTTCGTTCGTGTTCGCTTGTTCAGCTTTTTATCGGCTGACAGAACGCAGTTCACGAATGCCCATACTTGCTATAGCTGCGACACGTTAGCAACAAGTGTAAAGACAGAAAGAAGAAGTTAGAATGGAAAAGTGGAAGATCTTAAAATCCCCGCGCCCCAAGAAGCCCGCATCCTTGCGGGCCAGAAAAAAGGTCTTACCCGTGCTATAATACGGCATGGAAGATATAAAATTGGAGGAAAATGCATGAAGAAGAAAAAGAGCATTATTTCAGGACTCTTGATTGCAGTATTATTATTGCTGGTAATCGGGTGTGATACGGGCGGTGGCGGGAGCAATCCGGCTGAAATCTCCGCTACTGCTGATACAACCGCTGTCACGGGCGGTGGCGGGAGCAATCCGGCTGTAACTTATGCCATAGGCGACACCGGCCCAAGTGGCGTAGGTATTGTATTCTACGTAACTGATGGCGGGTTGCATGGACTGGAGGTGGCGCCGGTAGATCAGAGCACATCACAGGTATGGATAAAAGGCGGTTCAACACAAACAACTGAAAATGGCAATACCTCAACGGCAATAGGAACAGGATTGGCAAACAGTAATGCAATCATAGATCAAACCGGACACACCGGAAGCGCGGCGCAGGTATGCAGAAGTTATAACGGAGGCGGCTTAACCGACTGGTATTTGCCATCTAAAGATGAGCTGGCTGCCATCTGGGATAATCTGGTTAATGACGGCACAGGAGTAAACAGCGGTGTTGGCGGTTTCGCTGAGAGCGTCTATTGGTCGTCGTCCGAGTACCTTAGTTACCTCGCGTGGTCCCGGTCCTTCAATAGTGGCTACCAGTACAGCCTCAATAAGGGCAGCGGTAAGCGGGTTCGGGCTGTTCGGGCTTTTTAATCTAAGCCGGTAGTCTTGCAGTTAGTAAACTTTGAAGAAAAAGCCTTTTACGATATTTTGAAAGAACTCTGTGTTAAATACGATTTTTCTTATCCAGAGGATAAGATGATGGAATTGGCAAAAGCGGTTAAAACTCTTGTGGATGGGCAGGCAAAATTCCCTGACTGGAATAAAAGAGATGATATAAAATCTGCTTTGAAGGTAGGCTTGATTTTATTACTAGATGAATTTGGCTATCCACCAGTAGAAAGAGACGAAGTATACGTAGAGATATTTGAGCAAGCTGAAAACTTCAAAAAAAATCAACAATGAAAATCTCCCACCTCTCCCCTTAAAACAATCCCAAGTCAATTCCACCTATTAATCACCAACAACCCAAAACGTCTACAAAAGTTTACCAATAGGCGGATCGAAAATATTTGGAATCGGTTAGGGCTTAGTTTATATTAATCTTAATGATTCTCTTTTAATAGAAGTCTTTTATGAAGATCTTATTCTTATTATCAATCTTTTTATTTTTTGGTTGTAGTGATAATTCGGCAGCATCAATTACTAATCCAACGGATTCATCATCGTCTTCATCAATTACTAATCCGCAGGATTCATCTTTTTCTTCTTCATCAATAATCCATTCCTCTTATTCTTCATCTAGGGTAAATTTATCTTCATCTTCTATTGCCTATTCTTCTTTATCAGCGATCATTTCATCGAGTTCAGAAAACACTTCTTTCCAAGGCTTATGTGTTCAATTTGTGAATGAGTACCGTGCTACAGAAGATTTATCCCCTCTTTCTAGGGCTTCTCTAACTCAAGAATCTTGTACTCAAGATCAAGCGAGTCAAGATCTTAAATCGGGAGTGGCGCATGGTCATTTTGGTTCTTGTGAAGAATGGGCTCAAAATACGGCCCCTTCTGTTAATGTGGCTTTCTATAAAAGCGAAGAGGAAATGCTTAAGAAATACCTCAAGATGATGTGGGTAGATGAAAAGCAATTAGTTCTCGAAGGGGTGACTGAATATAAGAGAATTGGTCATTACTTGAATATGAGTAATACATCATACAAGTCTCTCGCCTGCGGTATTGCCTACAACGAAAATAAGAGCACGGCTTGGATTAACATGAATTTTTATTGATTTTGGCTTAAAAAGTGTGTTTTTTGCCAAAAAAAACGGGTAAAGATAAAAGCCCGACTTTTATCTTTACCCAGAGGTGGGAAAAAGATGCCCTTCGTCAATCCTACCCCGTGATTTGATCCAGCTTCCCTTCTCTAAACCAGGACTGACGAAGGGCACTAATGTCAATATACTATTCTAAAGCCCTCTAATGCAACTTTTTTTTTACATTTAGTCATTCTAATAAAAACATTCCATAATAGAATATCGCTTTTTCGTCAAAAAACGATTTTACATCTCTCTCTGATTTTTTTTGAGTCATTCATTATTTTTCATGCTATGTAAAATGTCTTTATTCAAAAGATCATTAAAAAAGTGTTTCTAAGGGTTGTTTTTCGGCATATTATTGTTTTATTTAATAAAAACGGCAATCGCTTTAGATTTCAAAGAGTTTGCTTTATGTTTTGAGCTTTTGTTAAAAAACAAAATGGCTTTAAGCCTCTTTTTTGTTTTCATTACAAAAAATTGAATGATTCACAACGTCTTTCTATTAAATATGAATAAGAAAAGTTCTATTTGGGTTTCGAAAATTTATGTTTTCTATAAACATTTGTTTGGAGTCATAATGAATAAAACAATTAAGAAAATTCTCGCTCTTTCGATTTTCGCAAGTCTTATGTTCGCCACTTCTGCTATGGCTGCGCCAGGCCTTACCATAAGCGGTACAGACTTTATGTACAATGGAAAGAAAATCTTTTTTTCTGGTACAAACCTCGCTTGGAGCGACTACAATTCTGACGTAGGCGAAAGCCCACTCAATGAAAACGCTTGGCGTAAAGCGGTCGAAGGGACTCGTGCGGCAGGCGGTAATGCTATTCGCTGGTGGCTCTTTAACAATATGAGCCAAAGCCCTGCCATTGATGAAACCACTCACCTAGTAACGGGCCTTAAAGCAAGTACTATAGCCAATATGAAAAAAGCTCTTGACATTGCTGAAGAATACGGCGTGATGGTTTCGATGTGTCTTTTTAGTCACAATCTAATGGAACCAAATCAATGGGGCATTTACGCAAACGAAAAACTAGACTTTACTGCAAATCAAACTCTCTTTGAAGATGCAGGCACCACTGCGTTTATCAACAATGCCCTTATTCCTGTTGTAGAAGCTATTGGCGATCACAACGCGCTCATGAGCTGGGAAGTGTTCAACGAACCTGAAGGGATGACTAGCGAATGCCAAGGCTGGACCACTCAAAAGATGGCTCTTGCTAAAATTCAAAAGTTTACGAACAAAGTAGCTGCCGCGATCCACACAATCGATCCCAAACTTCTTGTTTCTACTGGTAGTGTGAATATCAAGTTTCAAAAGCACTGGAACGATGCGGCTCTCATTGCTGCAGGCGGCGAAACCAACGGTACGCTTGACTTTTTCCAAACACACTACTACCCATACTACCAAGGGGATGAGCTTAGCCCATTTGTGAACACCGCAGCTCAGATGGCTTCGACTTACCAGTACGACTTAAAACCAATGATCATTGGTGAGTTCCCAGCAAGCGGCTGGGCTAATGAAACTTACACAACATCGATGGCTGCAAAAACACAGATTACCGCAGAAGAATGCTACCGCAAGGCCTTTGACGGTGGCTATGCTGGTGCTCTCGCTTGGCAGTATATTGGAGATAAAACCGAGGCCAATTTTGGTGGTTATAGCTACACTATTGAGCCAGCCCTTGAAGCCATGACAGCCCTTGCCGCCACAGAAGAAGCAAGCATCAAGATTAAAGATGTTACTATAGAACCTTCGACTGGA
This sequence comes from Fibrobacteria bacterium AD312, assembly GCA_001462345.1. GTDB lineage: Bacteria > Fibrobacterota > Fibrobacteria > Fibrobacterales > Fibrobacteraceae > Fibro-01. The sequence continues at coordinate 120,500 of LIUM01000008.1, forward strand.
AACGGCATGATGGCAGTAACCTATGGCGACGACAACGCTCAAATTGAATACCAAAACAAAGGCGGCTGGGATCTTTCAAATGCAAATACCTTCACTTGGACTGCAAAGAACAACGGTACCACCGACGCTGATCTCTATTTGATTTTTAAGCTAACAAACAGCTGGACATGGACTGAAACCGAAGGCAGTTGCAGTGTACCTGCTGGTGAAAAAGTGCCTTGCTCCATTGATATTTCTAGCTATGCCGACCGCAATGTCACGCTTAGCATAACCATTGCAAACTATGCCTCGGGTTACAAAGGCACAATCATTTACGACGACTTTGCTGCTGGAACAGATACGCTCTTTAACTTTAACGAAGACAAATACGATGCCTTTAGTCGCGGTTTCAATAACACAGAAGCGATGATTCCAGAAATCAAAATTGTTTTCAATGAAGATTACATTAATGCGATTAAGACACCTCTCGTTTCTAAAGCTTCGAAGATTAACTTTATAGATAATCGCGTGATGATTTCTACCAAAACTTCTGGTAAAATGAGCGTTAATGTATTTGATCTAAACGGAAACCGTGTGGCCACTCTTTACAAGGGCAGTCTTTCTGCTGGTACGCATGCCTTTGACATGGCTAAAATGCCAAAAGGCGAATACATTGTGTACGTGAAAGGCGCTGGTTTTAATGCCACCCAACCTGTAAGAGTGAGATAAATCATTTTTTACCCTCCAAACAAAAAAGCCTCGGAAAGATTTCCGGGGCTTTTTTTATACCTCCAGCGCGATTCGAACGCACGACCGACTGCTTAGAAGGCAGTTGCTCTATCCAACTGAGCTATGGAGGCAATAACGGTGTAAATTTAGTCTTTTTTTGTAATTTATTAAAGCGTTTAATGTTATATTGTTGAAGTTAACGTTATTTATTTTAAAGGAATTGAAAATGTTCACTCATGCGAACGCTCTAGAGATAGCCACAACAGCACATTCTGGTCAAACCGATAAGTCTGGTGGTACTTATATTTCCTATTTAGAATCCATAGCCAATCAATTAAAAGCAAATGGAGAGCCTGAACAAGTAGTTATCTTAGCTCTTCTACAAGACATTATGGGAGAAGCCACTGGTTACACTCCTGCAAAACTTTCTGAACTTGGCGTGCCTGCAGAAATGATTGACATCATTTCCATTACCACTCACCAAAAAGATCAAACTTTTATTGATGATTATAGCTGTAAACGTATGGCCGAAGGTATCCCTGCTGAAGATGCCACCTACGAAGCCAGAGAAAAAGAATACTTACGCTATATCGATAAAGTAAAAACAAATCCTATTGCTAAAAAAGTAAAGACAGAAACACTTAAAATTCTTCTCAAAGACGATCTTATCACTAAAAATGATAGGCGTGAAAAAAAGAATAAGTTCCGTATTAGAAAATACGAAAATGCCTTAAAAAGCTTAGAAAGTTAAAACCAGCCCCCCTCTAAAAAGGGGGCATTTTTTTTGAGACTTTTAAATTCCATTAAATTCCAATTCAATAAAATGAGCTTGATTTAAAATAATCAATAGCCGAAAATCAAAGATTCTTCTAAATTTCAACTGACGTTTTACACCCCAATTCAGTCTAGGATACAACTATGAATAAGACTATTTATAATTTCAGCGCAGGACCATCGGTTTTGCCTAAACAAGCCACTAAAGAAGCTGCAGAAGCCATTTTTGACTTTGCTGGTACAGGTATCGGCATTTTAGAAATGAGCCATCGCACAAAGCCAATCGAAGGAATGGTTGCTGAAACAGATTCACTCTTAAGAGAGTTAATGGGCATCCCTGAAAATTATGACATTGTTTTTCTTGGCGGTGGAGCATCACTTCAGTTCTGTATGGTTCCAATGAACCTTCTAGACGAAAGTGCTTCTGCTGATTATACCGATACTGGTGTATGGGCTTCTAAAGCTCTTAAAGAAGCAAAACAATTTGGTCAAATCAATGTTGTATCCTCTTCTAAAAGCGATGTTTATAATAACATCCCAAAAAACTTTACACAAACACCTGGTGCCACCTATTTACACGTAACCAGTAACAACACCATTTATGGTACTCAATGGAAGTCATTCCCTAAAGCCAATACATTCTTGGTTGCCGATATGAGTTCTGATATTTTAAGTCGTAAAATCAATGTATCCGATTTTGGCTTAATCTATGCTGGAGCACAAAAGAACATGAGTTGTGCAGGGGTTACTGTTGCTATTATCCGTAAAGATGTTCTCGGTAAAGTAAAACGCACAATTCCTACCATGCTTAACTACCAAACTCATATTGGTGAACAGAGCATGTTCAATACTCCTCCAGTATTTGCGATTTATGTTATGAATCGTACATTACATTGGCTAAAACAAAATGGTGGTGTCGATGCAATGGAAGCCTTGAATAACAAAAAAAGCAATCTAATTTATAGTGCATTAGATGCTTCTAAATTGTTTACAGGAACAGCTGCAAAAGAAGATCGTTCTACAATGAACATTCCTTTTGTGTTCCAAAAAGGCGCTGTTGCAGAAGACAAAGTAGAAGCTCTTCAAAAAGAATTTTTAAGCTTCACTTTGGAACGCGGTTTAGAACAATTAAAAGGACATCGTTCTGTTGGTGGTTTCCGTGCAAGTATTTACAACGCTATGCCTATTGAAGGAGTAGAAGCTCTAGTCAAAGCCATGGCTGATTTCGAAAAGAAAATACTTGGATAAACTAAGCCTTTCATAAACAAAGCCCCGATTTGATCGGGGTGAGGTGCTCCCCAAAAAGTGTACAAGATTGAGTGATAGTTCTTCTATCTTTACATAA
>LIUM01000009.1 GCA_001462345.1 Fibrobacteria bacterium AD312
GCTGAAAGAGCTCCTCTATTGCAAAAATATTTTGTGGAATTAGTCGTCATTTAATTCAAAATATACATTCTTATTTTTGTGCGTTTTAAATTTTTTAAAACGGATTTTAGAAATAGACAACGAAACAAATTCCTATAGGAAGCATTCAGGACAAGTAAGGAAATTGAGTTATTGGAATTGGGCTATTAAAAGGATACGCACTGGATTACGAATAAAGTAAAAACCAATTTATAGGAATTCTGTACACTGTCCGTTACTTTACCTACTTTAGTCAATGAAAAACCAACTTTTTTAGAAAATATCAGCACTAAAGATGATGCTTGAGAAGAGGTGCTTTTCAAAAAGGACAACAGACGGGGCGGCGAATCATATTGTGTATGCCATTATTTATTCAATGACCCCTGAGAATAATACCCTCATTACAACGCTCGTCATCTTCTTTTAGATTCAAAATCTTTGAAGGAATTCCTATTATCAAAGTATCATTTTTAATGCGCCAAAAATGAAGAAAGTTGCCTTGTGTATCTTTGGTAATTTTCCCCTTTATCTTTTTATCAGAATATGTTGTTTCTATTTTTGAATTATAAGAGTATTCTCTCCGACCCCAAAAAGAAAACATTTTGCGAAGCACCTCTTCTTCTTCAATTAAAACAGAAGTGCCTTTATAGATATATGTTTTTCTTACGGTTTCCACAAATAAAAGGTCATACTCTTTTCTTGTAATAAATTCTTCAATAATTCTATTTTGCCCATCTTTATTTATTTTTTTGTTTTCACAAATACATTTATCTGGCACTTCTTCTATTTCTTTTATACGAAACTCTTTTTTAACGGATATATTTTTTCCATTTTTCAAACCATTTACAGACATCACCCCATTAAGCGTATCAATAAAAATATCATACTGATTTTTACGATTACATACCTTATTTTCAGATTCAATATAAATAGGCATTCCGTTATTATATTTAATATATGATTCAAAATAAGGTTTGCAATTTACACCATCAATACTATCGCAAAGAATTACAACTAATTGATCTGAAGGATAATTAATAAATTGACCTATACTTTCCTTAAAATCATGGGTTTCCCATTCGTCATCTCTTTGTGCGTTACGAGCCTCTTCATCCTTATAAACTAAAGAATACGACCCAACATCATCTAGTAAATATCTAATAAAAAGATCTTCCAAAGATACTAATTTTGGAAGATATGCTTTATCATCAAGCTCATATTCCTTATCATAGCAAATAGCCAATAAATAACCCGTTTTCAAAAGAAATAGTATAGGTAGTATTAATAGAATAAGAAGGAAGATTTTTTTCATATTAGTAATAAATATGTTGTAGTGTATTTTTCGCATTATCTGGTGAAGAAGTAAATTGATATAAGCCATTTTTAAAAATGGCTGATGAATTAGTATGTATAATATAAAGAGATGAATTACGAAACATACTTGCACCAATATAATCATTAGCAGAAGGAATCATTGTGCGTGGTTGGTTATGAATAAGTCTAACACCACTATTCCATCTTAATGCATTGTTAATGCTCCTATTTGTCGTTACACTATTTTCAGAATAATCAGTAGTAAGGCACTCTGGGCATGCTAATTTTCCTGTTTTCACTTCATAAGCCCCAAGATACTCAAAGCGCCTATCGCCAATATTTTTTAGATGTTTTTGAGCCATTACTCTCTCTTGAGAAAAAGCGTCTATAGATTTTAAAACTTTAATACTATTTCTATCTTTTATATTTATTTCACTAGCATAATCAGTCTCTTTTGCTCCTTGTTCGGGATCAAAATTCCCATCAACACCAAGAGATGTTTCAGATTTAAATTTAACAGGAAAAAAATCTTCTACCCATCCGCTCACATAAGCCATCCCCGCTCCCATAAGCCCGCCTTTTAGAACATCCCAGCCATTGCCGTCGTTCAATGCAGATCCAGATGCTCCACCAGCAAAGCCGCCAACCATACTTGCATAGCCTTGAGCCATATAATTACCAGCAAAAGATCCAGCACCCCCTCCTACAGCTCCTGCTGCAGCACCTTTCCAAGTGGATTCCCATAGGTCACCTGAATTAAATCCGCCATTTACAATAAATATTCTCTCATTTTTCATGATGAATAAATTCTTTTTCAAGCTTGATTTTATGTTCTATAGAACATGATTTTATTCTATCTATAAAAGATATTGATGTACGATGTTCACCATCCCCGTGGATACGTATTGCAGCTATTGAATCATCTTGAAATAAAAGATCAAAACCCGTTGACCCCCATGTTATTTGTGATAAATCAAAGCCTCCATTTTTACCTTGAGTTATTTTTTTCTTCTTTTTTAATTCACAAGAAAAATTTGTATAAATAGAATCATCCTTTAAATACTGATTTTCATTTTCTTCGTAGTCATCAATAGACCCTGCTATATATAGAGTTGCATAATTTTCAGAATTATTAAAATCGTATAATTCTAAAACCCTTTTATTTATATTTCCAAAAACACATTTTGAAATGGAATTGATTATTTCTTTATTTTTATTATACAATAAAGTCCAATTTGGAGATTTATTGATTTGCTTTTCACATTCATTAAAACTTGAAGCTAAACCAGCAACTACAACAAACATAATTAAAATAACTATTCTTTTTACCATATATTCAAAATATCTAATTTTTTACTACAGGAATCGACTCGCTTTATAAAATTATCATTGCATCCAAAATCACCGCAATCTATTCCTATATCAAAACTTTCATTATTTTTCTTAATATTCAATAGATTTCCTGATATTGTAATTGAATCATACTGACAATTGTTATTTGGCAAATATCTAGACGTCCTTATACACACCATACCATCTTTTTCACACAATTCATCTGTTAAAGAAAAGGCAAAATCATTTTTACCCTCACCACAAAATATTTTTTTCATTTTTCCATATACACAAGAAAGAAGCGTGTCTAAACGATTACCCATATTCAAATGGTTTAATTCACATGAAACTGTATCCTTGTATGTCAAAGACTTCTTCCACTGCTTACATTTTTCTTGACGATCAACAAGAATGGACTGTGATCGAGAACAAGACGCTAATAACAGCAAAAGAACTAAGTTAAAAAAACATACTTTACCATGAGACACCCCCAAGTGATGAACGCTTGAAGCGATCGTTTCTGTTCATAATTTAGCTACATATTTCCTTGGCGATATCATTTCTAAAGAAAAATGGAGCATTCTGCGCTCTGTGATAAAGATTTTTTTCATTTCATCATCGCCTGAAGGCTTATTTTAAAGCGAGAGCCTAACTCTCGGTTTTGAAGAAATACAAAAAAAAGCCCGTATTAAACGAGCTCTTCTTTTAGCAGTTTTTATTGCTAATTATTTAACTAGTATTTTCTGTGTCATATTGAGGTTCTTACCTAGCACATGAAGTAAGTAAACCCCAGGATTTACACCAGTGAGACCTACAGAAGCATTAGCATGCCCATTCTTAACCACTTGACCTTGAAGGTTCATTATTTCAAACGAGGTTTCAGAAGTGATACCGCTAAATGTCAAGGTTTTTCCTGACACAGAAGCTTGAACGAGTGATTGATTATTACCCCTAGTAGAGATATCGGCAGTTACTCCTATGTATTCAAAATTATAAAGGGTCATAGTTCCTTTGGCTTCATCATGGGCGGCATTTTTAACTCTAATTTTAATTGATTTTGAATTTTCTAAAGCAGTTTTCAAAGGATGTTTGTTTTTGTCCCAACCATCTTGTTTGAATTTTGACCAAGGAAGATAGATATTGGTTGGACTTGCAGATGGAGGTAGAGTAGTATACCATGTGTCAAAGCCATATTTGTCCTCATCCCAACCAAGTTCTATTTGTAGGGCTAAAGCCCCAGTCCAAGCATAGTCTACAATGATACCGCCCATACCTGTGATATCGATTGTACCGTCCTTTAACCAATCGAAAGCGATACCTGCTATCGCTGGCGTTGATGCAGAGCCATTAGCAGCAGAAATAGCCACCCGTAAACCAGTATCTTCAATGAGGTTACCGTTAGGAAGGATTGATCCATCACTCGTATCTGTCATAATCAAACTTAAGGAACCATCTTCATTTTCTGAGATGGGTTCAAATGACATCACTTGGCCACCTTCGGTATCTCCTGTGTATGGGTACCACCAACCAGCATTATTTTCACACGATTCAGGAACACAAGGTATCTGAACCTGATAAGCATCAACAGTCATATTCCATAGAGTACCACCTATGGCAAATGCTGTTGAAACGGATAATAGACTAAAAATAGAAATCAAATGCCTTTTCATAACTTCTCCTAGGTATTTATTTAATATTAATTACAATTTGAATATATATAATTTTTGATTTATTACAATAAATTATTTTTTAAAAATGTTTTTGATTTAATCTACGGTATACTATTTCAAGACGTATACTTCAATAATCCATCATTTGAGGGGATCCTCAATCCATCATTATTTGTTATATAAATTATATCGTAAAGAACATATAAAGGGTTTTGTGCTTTTTTAGAACATCTTTTTATAAATTAATCTAATGATCCCTTCTATTTCTTGGAGCAAGGCGCATGGCGTCGCCTTTTTGTCGTCTCTATCGAAGACGGAAAGTCACTCTCTACCTGTAGCGATGAGCGACCCTTCTAATGAGTTGTTAATCGCCTTGATTCAAGCAGAAACAAGCCAAAGTATTACTCCACACCCCTATTCTCTTGCAGAGATTCAGAAATACAATTCTTTAAGTAACCCTTCGACGGAATCGATTTTGGAAAAGATTCAATTGCAAAAAAATTTAAGTGATACGAATGTTTGGGAATCGGAACCGATTATAGAACTTGTGGATACAATTCTCGAATCCGCGATGATGCAAAGGGTTTCTGACATTCATTTTGAACCATTTGAAACGCATCTTTCTGTTCGTTTTCGAAAAGATGGTCTTTTGATTCCCCACTTAACGCTCCCTGATTGGCTAAAAGATTCTGTGATTTTGAGGCTCAAGGTTTTAGCATGCCTTGATATTTCAGAAAAAAGGATTCCGCTTGACGGACGCTTTCGATTTAGATCACCAAACCACCATTGCGCCATTCGCATAAGTACTCTCCCTACTCGCTACGGAGAAAAAGCGGTTTTGCGTTTATTGCTACCTCAAGAGTCGAAAGAAGATTTAGAGTCTTTAGGGATGCCTCTTGAGATGTTAACAAAAGTAAAGCTCATTTTTGAAAAACCTCAAGGAATTTTTATTGTCACAGGGCCCACTGGAAGTGGAAAAACGAGTTCTCTTTATGCAGGCTTACGTTGTATTATTCAAAAGCAATTAAATGTCACTACCATTGAAGATCCTGTGGAATATGAATTGCATGGAGCCAATCAAGTACAAGTGAACGAAAAAGCGGGTCTTCATTTTGCCACAGCGCTTCGCTCGGTGTTAAGGCAAGATCCAGATGTGATTTTTGTGGGTGAAATTCGAGATAAGGAAACGGCATGCGTTGCTTTGCAAGCAGCGCAAACTGGTCATTTGGTGCTCACTACACTTCACACCAATGACTCTGTTTCGGCAATCTCAAGACTTGAGGATTTGGGGATTTCACCTCCATTGATTGCCGATGCCGTTCTCGGCGTTCTTGCGCAACGACTTTTAAGAAAAGTTTGCCCTCATTGCCTTGGGCTAGAAAGTGGCTGCAAGCATTGTGATTTTACGGGTTACAAAGGGCGCTTTGCCATTTTTGAACTACTAGAAGCTAGTCCGAAATTAAATCATTGTATCATCAATGATTTTTCTCATTCACAAATTCTTGAAGAAATCTCATTTCTTAAACTGACTGATTATGCAAATCTCGCTGTGAAAGAAAAGAAAACAACAATGGAAGAATTAAAGAGGGTTTTGGGGTGAAGGTGGCGCAACCAAAGATTTTAAGGAATCTACTAAAACACTATCTCGTTTGGGGAACATGTTTTGATAGATCACAGCACGACGTTGTGACATAAATTGACTCTGTCGCATATGTGGATTATGTTTCCCAGGGCTAGCAAGCACTGCCGCTAAATTAATAGCTTGGTCAAGACTCAATTTAGAGCAACTCTTCTTGTAATACTCTTTACAAGCGACTTCGCAACCAAACATATCTTTGCCCCACTGGGCGTAATTCAGGTATAATTCTAAAATACGATCTTTCCCTAATTCTCGTTCCATCAAAATAGCATAAGCGAGTTCCTTAAATTTTCGATCCCAAGAACGTTCACCACTTAAGAATAAATTTTTGGCTAGTTGCTGCGTGAGTGTACTCCCGCCAAATTTCATTTTCCCTCGCACTTGATTGGCTTCTAAAGCTTCTGCAATGGCACGCACATCAAATCCTGGATGGAAATAAAAACCAGCATCTTCACTCGCGATCACCGCCTTTTGAAGATAAGGGCTAATACTATCTAAGAGCACATATTCATGTTTTATTTCAAACTTAGGATTTGAATCTAATAAGGCGCTCATATAATTACTCATCTCAGGTTGAGTGTATTTCAATGATATCACATTGTCATAAAGTTCGTATCCATAATTAAAAGCCTTATATAAGAAATAAGAAACCACTATGGAAAATACGGCTGCATATAAAAATAAGGCAAGTAAAACGCCTCGAACCATGTAATTTAAGATTCGATAAATCCACTTAAAAACTAAAACACTATAACGCTTAAATGGAATCCATAATTCTCTAAACTTTTCATTCATAAACCTAATCATTTCCGTTGGTTAAACCAATCATTAATATCTTGACCTTCTTTCATTTTAAGATCTTCATCTTCAATACCATGTCCTAATGGCACACTATAAATCTGAGCACGCTCAAATAGAGATTGAACGTATTTTGTGGCTTCTCGACCTGGCTCATCTTGATCAAAACAAAGAACCACCTTTTTTTGAGCAAATAAGTGAACCCATTCAGGCTTAAAAGACTTGACTCCAGGAACACCTACCGCTTCTATATTTCTAGAGATCAATGTCAGTGTATCCACCACCCCTTCGCAAAGATACACCCAACCTGGTTTTTGATTTAAGGCGGGTTTATTATAAGGGTACGGGATCTCGCCTTTTAAGTTGAGTTCTTTGGGAACTACACTTGAATCAATGGTTCTCGCTTGAAAAAAAAGTGACCTGACTTGCTCATCTAAATAAGGGAAAATCAATGGATGTTTATAATAGCGAAGATTCCCTCGATCATTATACAGCCCTATTTTTTGTAAAAGTTCAAGCCCAAATTCAGATAGTAATGACTTATTTAAGGCGTTGTAATCTGAAATATATCGAAGGCGCATTTTATCCCAAGCGGGCTTAAAAACACGACGGCTAACTAACCATCGAGCCGCTGGAGTCCCATCAACAACAGACAAGCGCTTTAAAAAAGATAAAACCACCTTCATTCGTTCTTCTGGTTTGATCTCTGGCTTAGGTGGTTTTGGTGTGACAATAGAATCAGATTCTGCGATTATTTTTTTTATTGAAGAAAGTCCATTAATTTGACTTTGAGATAAAAACTCTGTTTTTAACCATTCAATGGCTTCTAAAAAAGAGCAGCTACGGGCTTGTTTTACAAGTTCAATCACATCGCCACGCATATCTTCACAAACCCAACACGTAAAAAGGCCCTTCTCCTCAGAAATAGAAACCGAAGGAGTGCGATCGCCATGAGCATGTCGCATGGGATACAAGCACTTAAATTTACCGCGCTGCACCTGAATTCCAAGAGCGGTGGCCACTTCCGTAATCGAAAGGGACGCTTTTATTCTATCAATGTCATCGCGTTTGTTTTGCATCTTTCTAAATTATTAAATATGAGCTCCGCTAATTTAAAAGAAAATTACTCTCTGCGTCATTTAATTTCATTTAGAGTGGGCGGTGAAGCACGTTTTTTTTGTGAAATAGAAACAAATGAACAATTTTTAGAAGTTAAAAAAAAAGCGATTCAACAAAACAAGCCTTTTTTTATTCTTGGTCGCGGTACAAACGTTGTTATTTCTGACAAAGGCTTTGACGGCTATATCGTAAAATTATCTCGTTCTTTTTCTGAATTATCCATAGAGGGCTCTATACTAAAAGCGAAAACCGCTACTCCCCTTTCAAGAATAGCTAGGTCGTCCATTCAAAATAATCTCAGTGGCATGCATTTACTCGCAGGTATCCCAGGAACATTAGGGGGTGCTATTTATATGAATGCTGGTGCTTATGGGCAAGAGATTTCTCAAACGGTAATAGAAGTCAAAAGCATTAATGATCAAGGGCAAATCATTACACGCGACAACGCTGCCTGTTCTTTTTCTTATAGGCACTCTATTTTTCAAGAAAATAAAGAATGCATTCTCGAGGCCTCTTTTCAATTGACTCTGGGTTCTAAAGATGCTCTAGAAAAAGAAATGAATACAGTGATGCAAAAAAGAAGAGATTCTCAACCTCTAGAATACCCCAATGCGGGTTCTGTTTTTAAGAGAACACCTCAAGATTTTCCTGGGGCATTGATTGAAAAAGCAGGGCTCAAAGGATTTTCTATTGGTGGTGCCATGGTTTCCCCAAAACATGCGAACTTTATAATCAATACAGGGAATGCCACCGCTCAAAACATCTATGATTTAACAAGCGTTATCATTGAAACTGTATTTAAGCAAACAGGGATTACTCTCGAGCGAGAAATTATCTTTTTAGGTGATTTTTAAAAAAGGCTACGTGTAAATAATAGCGATAAGCAACAATAGCAAGAACCGCTCCAATTCCATCGGCTATTAAATCATAACCAGAGACAAATCGACCTGGTGTAAAGCTTTGGTGAAATTCATCAGAGACTCCATATAGTACGGTTAATAAAAACACGACTAAAGCAATTCGAATAGGAAACTTTTTCCAATGGGCTGGCTTAAACCAAAACGAGAAAGAACACCCTAAAGCAGCATAGGCTATCGTATGGAGTATCTTATCTGAGCCAAAAAACAGCGAAGGTAATTCCGTTCCTGGTTTTGAAGAAAAATGGAATAGAATAGCCATTATGAGAATGGACGAAGCATAGCGAAAGAAGGGATATTGAAGAAAGATTTTTTCTAACATAGTCAGAATAAAATAGAAAATTCTAACTTTTCTTTTTATGAAAGCCATTACATTAAAAGCTGGACGTGAAAAATCTGCCACACGCCGTCATCCTTGGGTTTTTAGCGGAGCTATCGACAAAGTCCTTGGAGACCCAAGTCTAGGGGATTCCGTTGAAATTTATTCTTATGCTGGTGATTTCTTAGGCATGGGTGCTTATTCCCCTTCTTCTCAAATTAGAGCACGATTCTGGAACTTTGAAGAAAAGAGAATCATTGATAAAGAGTTTCTCTCTAAGGTGCTAGATCAAGCCATAGCGAGCCGACATTCTCGAGGCTTTGATGTTTCGGATAAACAAAATGCATTTCGTTTAGTGAATGCAGAAAATGATGGGATTCCTGGCTGCATTATTGATAAATACGGGCCTTACTTTTCAATTGAAATTTTATCCGCTGGTGCAGAAGTTTTTCGAGAAATCATTTTCAAATTACTCGCCGAGAAAACAGGCTGTACAGGGATTATAGAACGCTCTGATTCAGAGGTTCGTACCAAAGAAGGTTTACCTTTACGCAAAGAGGTTGCTTACGGAAATGTTCCCACAGACCCTGTCCCTATGAATGAAAACGGCATTTTCTTTGATATTGATCTCTGGAATGGTCATAAAACTGGCTACTACTTAGATCAACGCGATGCCAGAAAAAGAATAGGAGAAATCGCCAAAGGGAAAACCGTTCTAAATTGTTTTTGCTACACAGGTGGTTTTGGTCTTTATGCGCTAAAAGGCGGCGCTAAACACGTTTACCAAGTCGATGTATCTAAAGATGCTCTAAAGATTGCACGTGATTTAGTATTAAAAAACAAGCTCCCTACAAGCGAGATTACACATACACAAGCCGATGTATTTACCTACTTACGGCAATGTCGAGACAAGGGCCTTCAATTTGATTTGATTGTTCTTGACCCACCTAAATTTATTGAATCGAAAGACAGCTTAAATAAAGGCGCCCGTGGTTATAAAGACATTAATTTACTTGCAATTAAGCTTTTAAGCCCAGGTGGAAGGCTTGCTACTTTTAGTTGCTCTGGTTTGATGGAAATGAGTTTATTCCAGAAAATCATCGCCGATGCAGCAGAAGATGCCAAACGCAGTGCTCAAATTATTGAACGTTTTGGGCAACCAGCAGATCATCCTGTAAAAACATCATTCCCTGAAGGCCAATATCTAAAAGGCCTTCTGATTGAAGTCGAATAATCTATCGTTTGTTTTGACGAGGTAAAATAGCGGCATTTTTTTCTTGCCACACCGCATCTTTCCAAGCTCTTTCGGCTTCATTAGCCCAATCCGAATTTGGAAATTTCTCTACAATTTCTCTATACTTTGATACTGCAGAACGGAAATCTCGACGTTCTCTGTATATATTACCAATTTGTAATAAAGAGAAAGAATATTCTTCTTCATTCGTTTGTTTATCCAGATATTCTCGATAAATGGAAAGAGCTGTTGCCAAATCGCCTTTTAAGAAGGCTGCATTCGCCACTTCTATCGAACGAGCCTCTTTTGAAGTGGTGTCTTTTGAAATTTCTTCTACAGGTTCTACTGGAGCTACATTCTCTGCGTTCACAACAGGGGTGGAGTCTACCTTGGTAGGAACGGAATCTTTTGTTAATTCGGCAAGCCTTGCATGAGCAGGGTCCTTAGAGTCAATACCAGACATCGTTTCTAAATAAATACGAAGTTCTTCTATTTCTAAATTTTTCTTATTTTGTTTCTTATAAATAAGACTTAAATAATAATGCGCTTTAGGCCCTAATTGAGGAAAATCAAAAGCACGTTTTAAATTATACTCTGCTTTCTCTAACTCCCCTAATTCATAACGGACTAAGCCTGCATAGTAATAAGCTCCAGGATGCCCTGGTTCTTGTTTTAAGATGTCTCTCCAAATAGAAGCCACTTCATTATACTTTTTAGCCTTAAAAAGTTCAACGCCTTTTAAGAATAGATGGCTATTGTAAGAAAACTTTGAAGAAGAGTCTTTAGCAACCGTTGCTGAAGAAGCGACTGGAGCAACAGAAGAGGAAGATGGTACAACAACTGAAGACGAAGAAACGACTACAGAAGAAGAGGAAGGAGGAATCACTGAAGAAGAGGATGGTTCCACTGAAGAAGAAGATTCTTCAACAACAGGAGGTTTGTTAGCAGGGTCTTTCGCGCGTTCGTCTGCTGCCCCTTTTTTATTACCTAAAACTTCATAAATTCGAGCGGCACCTTCATAAGCCTCACTCATTTGAGGAGCATAGCGATAAGCTAAACGATAATTAGCTAGTGCACGGCTGTAATCCTTCATTTTAAAACGGACTTCTGCAGCAGAAAAGTAGGCCTGTGCATTATTAGGATCCGTTGCAAGAATAGCATTGAATTCTCCAATGGCTTTTTCATACTCGCCTGCAGCAGCAAAACGGGCTCCCTGTTCTAAACGAGGATCTATTGCAGCAAAGGAAACATCAATCAGCAAAACTAAAAGTAAGATAACATGATAAAAGCGCATAACTAAATAATACTAAAAACAATATTAAAATTTTTAATGATTCGCTTTTTTTTGTTCTAAAAGAGCCTTTATCTCCTTTTCAAACAAAGAGTAGCTGTATTAACGCCCACCCACGAGAATCTGATCTACTTTAATGGAAGGCTGGCCCACAGTCACTGGAACTGAACCCGAAGAGGCCCCACACATGCCAGCAGCCGTTTCAAAATCATTACCCACCATGCTAATTCGAGGTAAAATCTCGTGCCCTTTGCCAATAAGAGTGGCGCCACGCACTGGTTCCGCAATTTTCCCTTGGCGAATCACATAGCCTTCATCTACAGCAAAATTAAACTCGCCTGTCGCAGGATTTACAGAGCCTCCCGCCATTTTAGCGGCATACAAGCCGTTATCAATACTTGCAATCATTTCTGCTAAAGAGTCTTTGCCCTCTGCAATAAATGTATTTCTCATGCGGCTAACAGGAGCGTATTTATAAGATTCTCGACGAGCACTTCCTGTAAGTGGAACACCCACTTCTTTTGCGCCAATTCGATCACTCATGTATGATTTTAGAATTCCATTTTCAATTAAAACAGTACGCTCCGTAGGTGTGCCTTCATCATCGACAGAAAGGCTTCCCCACACGCCTGGCAAAGTACCATCATCGATAGCGGTTAAGCAAGGGTGTGCAATTTGCTCGCCTAGTTTTCCGCAGAAAGGGCTTGCTTGACGTCGAATAGATTCCGTTTCTAAAGGATGGCCACAAGCCTCATGGAAAATTACTCCCCCAAAACCATTACCCATTACTACAGGCATTTGGCCTCCAGCAATATAGCCCGCATCTAGCATTCGTAAAACGCGTTCTCCACATTCCATAGCAATATTTTCAGGAGAAAGTGTCGCTAGTAATTCATAGCCACCAAGCGCACCAGGAGCTTCATGAGAAGTCAATCGCTCTTGGTTTTTTGCTCCAGTGACACTCACATTCACTCGCGTACGAGCTCTTGTGTTTTCTATATGAAGCCCTTCGCTATTGATAATTTGAATCGTGGAGCAAATATCAGAAACAGAAGAACTCACCTGTACAATTCGGTTAGATAAGGCACGCGCTTTTTCATCTGCAATTTTTAAGAAATCGAGTTTGTAATTTTGCCCTAATATTCTAGGATCCTTAAACACATTTAAAGAATAATCCAAAACATTTTGTTTCGCTTGAAAATGAATACCCTTTAAGGAAGAAGTATTTTGTTCACGCCCAAAAGCAAGCGTTTCTGTCATTTTAAGCAATGTATCCAAATGATCATTACTTGTAAAAGCGTAAAGCACTTCTGTTCCATAAATTAAACGTATGCCAATGCCGTATTCCGTGCTCGCCGAAGCATTTTCAATTTTGCGATCTTTTAACATGAGTGTCGAAGAACGAGATTCTTCTTCAAAAATTTCGACAAAATCCGCCCCTAAATGGCGACCATGATCGATGATTTTTAAGGCTATTTCTGGATTCATAAATTACTTCCGTACCGCAACACCAGCATCACGCATGGCAGATTTAATTCCTTGTACAGTATAATCTCCAAAATGGACCATCGATGCGACAAGGGCAGCATCTGCAGAAGTCTTAGAAAAGAGGTCTGAAATATGTTCTGGCACTCCGGCTCCACCACTTGCAATGACAGGCACGTGAACCGCTTTAGCAATCCTATCGGTAATGGTGAGTTCATAACCTTCTTTTGTGCCATCGGCATCAATAGAATTAAGGCAGATTTCGCCCACACCCAAGTCTTGAGCTTGAATCGCCCATTGAACAGCATCGATTCCCATGGCTCGACGCCCTCCTTGAATATAGACCTCATAGCCACTTGGTATTTTTTCTGAAACACCTACAAATTTGGCATCCATCCCAAGAACAATACATTGATTTCCAAAGGCTTTTGCACCATCTGAAATGATTTTTGGATTAAGAACAGCAAGACTATTAATACTTACTTTTTCAGCGCCCGCAAGAAGCACCGCGCGCATATCATCAAGATGACGAATGCCGCCACCTACAGAAAAAGGAATAAATACATGACGCGCAATATCTTTTACCATTTCGATATCACAAGGACGATTTTCTGCACTTGCAGTAATATCATAAAAAACTAATTCGTCAACGCCTTCATCACTATAGCGAGCGCCCATTTCTACGGGATCCCCAATATCAATATTTCCTTTAAACTTGACTCCTTTAGTCACTTTTCTATTTCGAACATCTAGGCAAATAATCAATCTTTTTGAAAGCATGGTAAATCCTGTTTTTTCCAAATATATCTTTTCAATCTAGCTCTGTCAGAAACTTGGTTGGTCTGTTAGCATTTCTTGCATTTCTTTAGTAAATGCCTTGCTTTCAAACCACTGCGGTTCTTTGAAGTAGGGTAATTTTAATTGCACTTTGTAGGCATGAAGCATTTGATTTTCGGCACCTAAAACGGCATAATCTTCTGTAGTCAAAGGCTCATTCAACATTTTCTCATAATAGAAGCCTTCGTGCCCATAAAGTCGATCGGCGACAACTGGATACCCTAAAGCAGAAAGATGCGCCCGTATTTGATGTTTACGACCAGTCACTAGTTCGGCTTCCACAAATGAAAAAGGCCCTGGAATAGAATGAAATAGAGCCTCTCTATGTTTTACCAACCGAAATAAGGTGGTCGAGGGCTTCCCTTCTAAACAGGGGTACATTTTTAGGCGAATGCGACTGTCTTTCTTTTCTTGAAGAGCCAAATCACAACGTTGAATTTCTTGAGAGAATCGCCCATGGACTACGGCAAGGTAGATTTTTTTTAATAAAATGAGGTCTAGATGACGTTGGAAACGAGTCGCTGTGTCTCTATTTTTTGAAAACAGCATAATCCCTCCAGTATCACGGTCTAAGCGATGCATGGGAGTGATTTCTTCATTGTCAAAAGCGCGACGAAGAATACTTGTAAACGTATTATAGAAGATATGCCCTGTATGATGCACAGGTACACCCGCTGGTTTATCGACTAATAAGAATTCATCATCTTCAAATAAAACATCAAAATGTGTCGGGACATCGGGTTCTGCATAATTATCAATTTGGTATAAAACTTGATTACCCGTTTCTACTCGAGTTTCTAAGGTAGCGATAACACCGTTAACTAAAACGGCACCAGATTGAATACGATCTTCCCATTCTTCTCGAGAATGATAAGTAAAACGAGCACAAAGAGAATCCACTAATAAAAAGCCACGATGTTCTGGGCGAACAATACTTTCAAAAACCATTTTTCCAATATGAGCCATATTATTGCAGCATCCAAGTTTGTCCTTCAAACACATCGTTTCGGACTTCAAATTCTTTAGACCCTATCACAGCTCCATCTTTGAATGCCGTTTCCACTTTCCAGCGCCCGTAATTTAAATTCTTCTTTTTAGTATATGTTCTAAAACCACTTTCTCGCCCACCCTGAATCGACATGCCAGAAGAAGATATGCGGTCGGTGAGTTCAAATTTTTCTGTTTTTGGGTTTAAGTAAAACCAGCGATGTTCAATATTTGCCTTGACTTTATTTGGAGCAAAAATGGAACTTAAAAAATACACCTCGCCTTCTGAGGGCTGCCAACTAAGCGTTTGACGAGAAAGTCCCATAAGTTCTAAAACACTTGGATTATCTATTTCGCAAGAATACGTAGTTCGATCAAAATGAATGCAAGCACTATGCTGTTTAACCACTAAAGGAACTGGTGGAATCACATTGAAAAAATACATCACAATCAATAAGCAACTTATTGTGAAAGGAGCTAAAATGACTTTCAATGGACGAAGAGAAAGCTTCCAGATGCCATAACACATAAGGAACGAAATGGTGGTACTTAATAAAAACCAGAACCACCCAAGACGATGAACCCAATGAGGAATTGCAAAATTCAAGAACATTGTTCCTAATAAACAAAAGAAGGAAAGGCTTACCGTAAAGCTTTCATAACGACGTTGTAAGAATTCATTGCCAATCAATAAGGCTGTCATAAATAGCACAAGGAAAAGCGAAGCCCAAGAACCACTACTTTTGAAATAACAAATCACTAGCGCACTAAATAAACTTCCAAAGCAAAATTGAACAGCCCAAGTAAAACGAGAGGTCCATTTTTCACTCCAATCTCGATTCAAAAATATTTTTCTGATTTGATAAGCCTTGGAGGCCTTCATTTCAGAGTCTTCTTCTAAGCGAGAATCCATTTTTGAAGCCGACAATAAAATCACTAAAATCAAAGCACCAAAATAATAAGCCAGTAAAAAAAGCAAATCTGAACTGTACACCATCCGGCCAAGCGTAATGGAATCCCATGCAAAACCACCAAAAAAGGCTAATGCTGGAATAAAATGTTTGAACTTTTCTATTGTCTTTTTCATTTTTTACGACTTATTCTTTATATAAATTGCGACTTAAAATGTATTCGTATACTTCATTTTTTAAACCACAAGGCTTTTCGGATGAACATAAAAGAGCTTTTCGAATAGCGGTACTCGAAATAGTGCCATCAAAACCGTGTTCTTTACCTACCCAAAACAAGGGAGCATAACCCATCTCCATGTGTTTTTTTAAGTCTGGTTCTTTATAACCTCGACGACCAAATACAATTAATTCAAAATCGCGAAGTAATAAATGACCATTATATTCAGTGCCATAAAAATGAAGTGGATCTCGCCAATGAGGAATCCCTTCATAGCTATCTGCTCCCACCAATAAACGAAAGTGATAGTCGGGGTATGTCTCTTGAATATGCTGCATAGAAACATAAGACCCTCGATAATCATTCATGTTGATTTCAATATCTGAAACAATAAATGAAGGTTGATCACCTACTGCAATCTTTAACATTTCAAAACGTTCTTCTGGAGAAGCTATAAGTGTTTTATCCCAACGATCAGGAGAAGGAACAAACCAAACTTCATCACATAGTTTTAGTGATAAACAGGTAGATGCTAACGCAAGATGATCTTCATGTACTGGATCAAAGGCCCCTCCCAAAATGGCGGCCGTTTTAATAGACATAGACAACAAAACCTATATTCATTTGAAGACGTGTTCCAGAAACCGTTTCATTTTCAAAAGGATCATAATGCTCCGAAATAAAACGATATTCGATTTCAAAAACCAAAGCGGATTTAGGGCCTAAAGTAAAAAAAGTACCTAGTCCAAAACCATATTCATCCCAAACGACATCTCCAGCATCGGATAAATTTTTTGCTCTGGTATAAGAGCCTTGAAGATAAGGACCAAAGCCGAGTGAAATTCCTAGTTGAGCAGAAAAATCTCGGTGGTCTATTTCTCTTTTTTCTCCGTCCTCAGGTTCTTGTACATAACTATAAAGCCCATATCCTAAGCGCAAATAACCAAGCCCATTCAACCAAGCACCAATGAGTGGTGTCACGCGAACAAGCCCAGTACCATGATCTCCATTAGCAAGTACACCAGACCCTGCTTCTAATACGCCACCAACAATTAAAGGCATTTTATTTGTTTTTCCAGTCGTAGGAGTCGCTGTTGCAGACGGCGACGTAGTCGCTTGAGAATAAGCCCACCCAGAAAAGCATAGTAACAGAATCCATATCGTTTTTTTCATTTTTCACCTAGAGAACTATCAATAAAGGCGTACACAAACCAAAGACAGCATTCAAAATGGAGTCTGTTTTCATGAACAAATAAAAGCGTTTTGAAATTTCCTTGTCTTCGACTACAGTGCGCTGAAACTTGTCTGAAAAATAAAGAGTCGCCGCTAGTTTAAGCAGAACTAATGCAATAAACCAAAAAACAAAACCAGATAAATAAAGAAGAGCTAAATAAGCTAATGAAAAAAATGAAGTTAATAAAGCATTGGTTTTTCTAATGTTTTCAGAAGCGCCTACTTCAATGCGAAGGAGCTCTCTAAACTTTACAGCCTTTTTACAAATCGTTCTGTATCCATTTGTGCTTAGAAATAAACTATAGCCAAAAAACAGAACAGATGTCATGATTGTCAAATAAACCGATATATTGGTCATTATATTAAAGTAACCTCAAAATGCGACATTGTTATCAAAAATTTAATAAGTTCCTCAATAAAATAAAGGTCTCGTTATACTTACTAAGGGAATCCATCCTCTTTAGACGATTATTCTTTTGCATTTAAAATTCGCAAATAACTTTCATATCTCGCTTGAGATAATTCTCCTGAAGAGAGGGCTTTTCGAACAGAGCAACCTATCTCACTAATATGCAAGCAGTTACTGAATTTGCAAGTAAACAATTCCTCTTTAAAAAAGCCTGGAAATATTTTTGCAAGATCATTAGAATCAATGTTTAATAAACCCAAAGAACGTATCCCTGGAGTATCGATTACCATACCGCCCCCAGGTAAATCAAATAAACTAGAAGAAGTGGTTGTGTGTCTTCCTTTGCCATCTTTATGACGAACCGCTCCTGTTCTTAATGCCGCTTCTGGAACTAAATGGTTGATTAGAGTGGATTTACCTACCCCACTCTGACCGCTAAAGACCGACACCTTTCCTTGAAGTGCTTTTTTCAATTCATCTAAACCTTCTTTTGTTTCACAACTAATGGCAATCGACTGGTCCACTATTTTCATAAAATCCGTAATGGCTTTTGGCATCTCAGAGACTAAATCCATTTTATTTAGAACTAAGATAAAAGGCAAACGGTTTAAATTAGCGGCAAGTAAAAAGCGATCCACAAAACCATAATTAAATGCAGGCTGCTCCACAGAAGCAACAATCACCACCTGATCAATATTTGCTGCTAAAACGAGTTCTTGACGTAGCCGATCTCTAGGCCCAGGACGCACCAAAGAACTCCGCCTAGTGTGTACTTTAATCACGGCATATTTTTCTTCTGAGGTAACGCCTAAAACGACCGAATCTCCTACTGCAGGAAACTCTCCAAGTTCATCCACCACCGTCGCTTTATACTCTGCAGTCACCACCCGATTATCAGATAAACGAACCTCGCAAGTCCGTCGATGGACTTCTAAAACTAACCCTTCTAGTTTGTTTTCCGGCTCAAAATGTGTCGTTGGGTTCTTAATTTTCTTTAAACGAGGGTTTTTAAACTCCCTACTCCACCGTTCTTTAACCAAATGATCATCCAAAGCACCCCTTTCCCACATTTGTTTGACGTTCAAACGACGCGCTCTATTTTCTCTCCTCGACATTTTCATGCGTGGATCGGAATCTTTTTCATTTTCGCTGTTTTCAATCATTAATTACAAATGTAGTTTTACCTGTATGGTTTCAAAATATATTCTTCTCTTTAAAATGACTAGACCAGTCAATATCTTGATAGCGATATTGACTCTACTCACTGGCTACTGTTTAATGGGCTATTACCCCCCCATTTTACAACTTTTGATAGAATGTATTTCCTTTAGCGCAGCGATTGCCTTTGGGAACATCCATAACGATGTAATCGATGTAAAAATAGACGCCATCAATCAGCCAGACCGTCCTTTACAGTCTGGACTCATTTCACTCCCCATGGCGAATAGCTTTGCTGGCATTTGCTTTGGAATACCAGTTATTTTAAGCATTGCTCCCTTAAACTCTACATTACACGCCACCTTTTTTGCTCTTCTTTTATTGATTTTATTTGCCTACAATCGATGGTTAAAAAATGCTTTTCTCTTAAAAAACATCACTGTCGCTTTTTTATGCACAACTCCTCTTATTCTCAACATATTAAATAACAAAGAGCAAGCCATTCTAATTTACCCTTTGATTCTATTCGCTTTCTTCTTCATGTTCTCAAGAGAACTCATTAAAGATATAGAAGACGAACCTGGGGACTTTCAGCAAGGGATGTTAACCTTCCCCATCCTAGTCGGTGTCAAAAAAGCCTCTTTTTTCGCCATTTTGAACTTAATCTTTTCTTTACATACATTAATATTACCTGTAGCTGCTGGTATCTATACTCCATGGTTCCTAATTTTCAGTGCCATTCCAGTTACATTACTAACGATACAAGCCATTTTAAAGATCAAAAAAAAGTTATTTAAGGCATCGCAAAAGTTCATTAAACTTGCTATTTTAGCAGGCATCGTAGGGCTTATTTTAAGCCAACGCGTTTTAATCTTTTATTAATTTTGGCTATACCTTAAAAGAGGCATCCATGCTTGAAGAAATACACGAAGAATGTGGCGTCATTGGCATTTATAATGGCGAAAATATCAGTAGAAACATTGCAATGGGTCTTTATGCCCTCCAACACCGCGGTCAAGAAAGTGCAGGGATTGCTGTTACTGCTGGAGATAAAATTCGCGTACGTAAATCTATGGGATTAGTCTCAGCCTTATTACGCGAACACAATGTGGATGAGCTTAGCGGCTTTGCAGGGATCGGTCATGTCCGATATAGCACCACTGGTTCGAGTACTCTTGCCAATGCACAGCCTATTCTAGTCAGTTGTAAATGGGGTCATCTTGCAGTTGTTCATAATGGTAATATTACTAATGCTCCAGATCTTCGCGCTGAGATGGAAGCGAATGGTCATATTTTCCAAACCACCTCTGATTCCGAAATTCTTCTTCATGAAATTGCACGTACCCCTGCTGCTAATTTATCTGAAGCCATAAAAATTGCCATTTCTAAATTCACTGGCAGTTTTTGTTTAATATTCTTAACTGTTGACTCCATATATGTTGCTCGCGACGGCTTTGGATTCAGGCCTCTTGCCATGGCTCGTATGGGTAAAAGCTGGTGTTTTGCCTCCGAGACTTGTGCCTTTGACTTATTAGGAGCCAATTACGTTCGCGATATTCAACCAGGCGAACTTCTGACCATTAACAAAGATGGTTTACATTCTGAACAATTTATCAAAAAAGATCGAAAAGCGCACTGCATCTTTGAATACATCTATTTTGCACGCCCTGATTCTAAAATTTTTGAACAAAGTTGTGATAAAATACGCCGTAAAATGGGAAAGCAACTCGCTAAAGAATGCCCTGTGGATGCAGACATTGTAATTCCGGTCCCTGATAGTTCCACGACAGCAGCGCTTGGTTACGCCCAAGCCTCTGGAATTCGATTTGAGATTGGACTTCTTCGTAACCACTATGTAGGTCGCACGTTTATTGATCCTACACAAAATGTCCGCGAACAAAAAGTCAAACTAAAATTCAATCCTATTGAAGGTGTCCTTAAAAACAAAAAAGTTTGCGTTGTCGAAGACTCTATTGTTCGAGGCACCACACTTAAAATTTTAAGCCGTATGTTACGTGATGCAGGTGCACTTGAAGTTCATATTCGTATCGCATCACCTCCAGTAGCATTCCCTTGCTTTTTTGGCATGGACTTCCCAAGCCCTGGTGAACTTGCCGCAAGCTCAATGACACCTCTAGAAATAGCCAAAATGCTTGGTGTTGAAAGCTTAGGTTACCTAAGCGTAGAAGGCATGAAAGCCTGCACAGGCCAGCCAGATAATTACTGTGCTGCTTGTTTTGATGGCGTTTATCCAGATTTTACTGGCAATGACTCCACTAAAACCCGCTGCGGTTAAAAACAAAATAGATCATAAAAAAAAACCGCCTTTCGACGGTTTTTTTTTACTATCTAAAACTTAAAAAACTACTCTTCAGAAGATTCTTCACTAGATTGTAAGTCTTCATCAGAGAAACCGTTAGAGGTATCTTCTTCTACTCTTCCAAGAAGAGCGTCTACATTGATCCCGACTAAAGCGTTATTCTTTTTATTAAAGCTCGCGATGATATAGTAATCACCGCTCCAAGCTACTTTTCGTGTTAAATAACCTGTTTCTTTGTCTGTCTTAGTATCAGGGCTTAAAAGAATCTTACCAGTGTCTTTTCTTTTTTCAATTAATGCAAAGTCTTTTGACGTTTTTGCTTGTTGAGCCGCATCGCAAGCAATTTCCCATAATAGACTATTTTTTTCTATCACGCCATTAACAGCTCCGATAACATAAGAAGCATTTGAAAAAGTCTTTTTGGTGCTTTTATCATAGGCTTCTTTTGCCTGAGAAACGTAACTCCCTTTTTGTAAAAAGACAGTCACTAAAAGAGCCACGCTCATTACGATAGATAAAATGGTCAATTTCTTAAAATTCATTGGATTCTCCCGAGCTTATTGAGCGTTAAAGTTGAATACAGCTGGTTCTTTAATCTTAAACATCTCAGATGGAGAAACAGAGCGTAAAGCCTTGTAATCTACTGATTTAAATGAACCACCTGCGAAATCAAATGCCACTACAGGATTCCCTGCTAGTGAAATGACTCTTTTCGTTTTTTCAGAAGTAATATTCAATTTGAGCTCTTTTAGACCCCATTTTTCTAGCTTTTCCTTATTCTTGGCATTAGCAAGATAAGCCGTTTCAAGCTCAGTTACTTTTTTATCAAAAGCGGCTAATGAGCGATCGCTGCCGTTGACAGTCTCAAAGACAAGCTCCCATATCAAGTTCCATTCATCTACAAATTGACCTTGAGCAAAAAGAGATTTATTGACTTCATCTGTATAGGCTTTTGTAGATTCACGGACAACCGTTAAAGCTTGAGTCTTATATCCATCTTTAAGTGTAAGCATGATGACGATTAATGCAATCATCACAAGTAGATTACCTATAAATATTATTTTCATTTTGTTCATTGCAAATACATTCCTGTTAAAGAAGTGAAACAATCTTCTCAGAGAATCTAAATCCTTACAAGCAAATAATCAAGTTTTTTAAAGTAAAATGTATATTTGAAGCTATATGACGCAAGATAATCAAACTACCACATCCCTATCGTCTGTCGTTTTTGAAAACCTTAAAGAACTATTAAAAGCAAAAAATGCAGCTCATGAGTCCATTTTTAAATTCCATTGGAAAAAACTGCCCCCATTTAATTTAATATGGCCTCAAGTGGATTTTTTACGCATTATAAGGCTCATGGGTGAACTAGAAAAACACGCCGAAGAGCAAAAAATCTTTATCAATAAAAACTTATTTAAAGCAACAGAAAAAGAAATGCCCTTTTTTAAGGCCGTTCCAGACTATTTAGACGCCTTAGTCGTTTCTTGCCGAGCTTTAACAGAGATTGCTCAATTTAAGCAAGATAAACTGGAGAAAAAAGAAGGTCGTTCTGTTTTTTCATTCAGTAAATTACTAAAATCTTATGAGAATGCACAAGATCAATTAGTTCGAAAAGGAGCATTTGTTCAGGTGCATTGGATGGAAATAAACTAACGTTATCAATAACGATAACAAACCAACACAAGGAGCCCTTTTATGGCATTTACACTACCTACTCTTCCCTTTGCTTATGATGCACTCGAACCGTGGTACGACGAAGCTACCGTAAGAGTACACCACTCCAAACATCATCAAGCCTACACCGATAACCTAAATAAAGCGCTTGAGGAAGGGAAAGTGGAGACCACCTCCGTTGAGAGCCTTTTAAAGAATCTGGATTCTGTTCCCATGGCTCTACGTACAAGAGTCATCAACCATGGTGGCGGTTATTTTAACCACAACTTTTTCTGGGAAAATCTTTCTCCTGCAGAAAAGACAACTCCTTCGGCTTTCTTAAAAGCGGAGATAGAAAAGTATTGGCCTTCTTTTGATGCATTTAAGGAAGCCTTTTCAGCAAAGGCTCTAGCTCATTTTGGAAGTGGCTGGGTTTTTCTTGTTTTAACAAAAGAGAAAACACTCGAAATCATCGACACCCATGACCAAATATGCCCTTTATCCTTAGGTTATGAACCTATAATGACTATTGATGTTTGGGAACACGCTTATTATTTAAAATACCAAAATCGCCGTGCAGAATGGATTTCGGCTTTTTGGAATATTGTGAATTATGAATGCGTAGAAAAGCGACTCAAAAACGCCTTAAGTAAATAATAACGCCACAAGATCAAGGGCTCGAAAAGGAGCCTTTGGTCAATTGCATTGGATGGAAATAAATACGAGCTTGTAAAAATGCCAAAAATCAGCGTAATCGTCCCTGTTTACAACACAGAAGATTTTTTACTTGATGCGTTAGAAAGCATATCTAAGCAGAGTTTTTCTGATTTTGAAGTTTTAATTATAGACGATTGTTCTACAGATAAAAGCAAATCTATTGCGCAGAAGTTCATAGAGCAAGACAAACGTTTTTTTCTTTTAAGCAATAGTGAAAACAAGGGGCTTTCCTATTCTAGAAACAAAGGGCTCGATCATATTCAAGGTAAGTGGGTTACGTTTGTTGATAGCGACGATATCTTAGATTCAAAATTCTTAGAAATTCTTTTTTTTGCTATTCAATCTAAGAATGTCGATTTATCTTGTTGTAGCGCTTATAGTTTTAGAAATTCAACAGATTTAAAAATAAAAAGAAACAATACTTCATTAAAAGTTTTATCTGGAGAAGAGGCGTTAAAGATCGCTTTATATCAAAAAGGTTATCCAGATCATTCGGCTTGGAATAAACTTTATAATGCAGATCTTTGGAAAAAAAGACGGTTTCCAGTGGGGGTGTTTTTTGAAGACATGGCTACAATTCCTTGGCTATTTTTAGATGCAAAAAAAGTCGCTTATATAAACGAACCTCTTTACTTATATAGAAAACATAATAACAGCATTTTAAGAACCCCCTACACCGAAAAAAAAGCGGAATTACTTGACACCGCAGAAAAACTTTTTTCCTCAATAACTAAAGAATATCCAAGATTAAGCCAAGCTGGAATGAACACTGTTTTTAGTGCAAGTTGCTCTATTTTAATGAAAACACCTCTTAAAGACAATTTTTCTAGTGTACAAAAACGTGCATGGAAACATATTGTTGACTTAAGAATGAAACTATTTTTTGACCCTAATATACGTATTAAGAATCGACTAGCAATCTTACTATCATTTATGGGATTTCGACTATTTCAAAAAATCATCCATAGTGGTATAAAATGAACAACGTAAAGCAATTGTTCAAAAATTTTCTTATTAAAACAAGCAAAGCGCTCGTTGGAGAAGATCGCCTATATAGCTTTCTTTTATGGCGCGGGCTTAAAGTCCGTCACCTAACTAAATTCTACCACTTCAAGACGAATCAAGAGCCCACAAGCGAACCTCCAACCTTGATTTTCATGGCCGATGGGAAATGCATGCACGGCGGACTTACCGATCGCTTAAAGGGAATCGTCGGGGCATGGGCTTTCGCTAAAAAACGAAATCTAAAATTCAAGATATTCCATAAGTCACCGTTTTCCCTAGAAGATATTTTACAGCCCGCCAAAGTTCAATGGAAAATTACGGACAAGGAATTATCTTTTGACAGAAGGGTAGCGAAGCCTGTACTGCTTTATCACTACGACTTCAATAACGAAACTGCCTTGGAACGGCAATTGGATTCTTTCCACCAACAATTTCACCTTTATTCTTGCGTTGATTTATCTAAGGATTCTTTTGCCGACTGTTTTCACGAACTATTCCGCCCAGCCCCTATTCTTCAAAATCTCCTAGATGCTTACCGAGAAAAACTTCAGCGTCCCTACTTAGCAATTTCTTTTCGTTTTCAAAATCTCTTGGGCGATTTCCACGAATGGAAATTCAAATCACTTTCTGAAGATGAAAAAGAAGACCTTGTAGAACGTGCGGAAAATGCCATCAAAGCCATAAAAGAAAACCACCCCAAATACGATACGCTATTGATTACAGCGGATAGTCCATCATTCTTAGCCAGAGTGTCAAAATGGCCAGGCGTCGTTACCGTAGATGGTTGCAGCACGCATATCGATTTCGATAAGAACGGTGAAATTCAACGCTACCTGAAAAGTTTCGTGGAATTTTTCCTGATTTCAGAAGCAAGCGAAGCGATCCTCTATACTGACAAGAAATTCAAGACCTATCTGTCGGCTTTTCCGCAATATGCGGCAAAACTTAAAGACATCCCTTTTTCAACATTTCAATCCTAAATCATTCTGCGAAAGCTAATACTTGAGCATGAATCTTGGAATAAAGAGCTTGATGAAATGTTTTAAAAATGTTGGAGAAAAGCTCATTAACTGAGTCATTTTTTTTAGAGCTTCCAATTTATTAGAATAAGCTAAAGCAGAAAACCATTTTGCTTTCCATGATAATAAAGCTTTTGAATATAGCGGATGTGATTCATAAAGGTGCAAAATTCTTAAAATTGTTGAATAAATCTCGTTATTTTTTAAATGTAGATTAGCTCCATGTTCACGATAATAGCAACAAATAATATCAGGAACAACAGGCTGTGAGCCATATTCAAAAAGAATTTTTAAGTATAGGGGATAATCTTCGAAAAAGAAGCGCTCATCATAACCACCTATTTTTTTTATCGCCTCTAAAACAAACATTTCAGAACAACCATGCAAAGCTTTTTGCCCAAGAAATAATTCGTTAAAGGTGATTTCAGGGCAACTTTTTAAATAACGAGCGTCTATACTTTTTCCAATTTCACCTTCGCTAGTCATAGGAATAATCTGCCCAAAACAAGCCACTTTATTTGGGTGATTTTCTAAAAAACTACTTTGTTCATATAATCGACCCTCTGGCATAATATCATCGCTTGCAAACGAACAATAATATTTTCCTTTTGCCATTTCCAGGAGCTCATTCATTGTTTTTATAAGCCCATTATTTTGCCGATGAATGTATTTAAACCCATATTTTTTTTGTAATGAATCTATAATACTTGGTGAATCATCTGTACTTCCATCATCGATTACAATTAATTCAAAAGTAACCCCTTTTTGATTTACTATCGATTCTATAGCTTGTTTTACATATAAAGAATGATTATAACTAGCCAAAAGCACAGATACTAATGGTTTTAAATTACAAGAATTATCTTCTTTAAATAAGAATTGATCTGATGCAGACATATTAATCATATAGAGTTCCATTTTATCCCCTTAAAAGCAATAAGCAATAAAATCAAAGAAATAAAATTTTCCAAAGCATAAGCAAATATAGGGCCATAAAAACCGAAAAATAAAATACCAAAATATGTTGCTATCGCAAAAAATAATTGCGAAAACGTTTCAATTGCAATAAATGACTTTGTTTTTAATTTTGCCATAAGTACAAAGCCAAAACACCAAGAAATAGATCGGAAAAAATCCCCAATCAATTGATATGGAATATAATCTGCAGCACCAATATACTTATTAGAAAGCATCAATAAAATAACTTGAGACCTAAAAATAAATACACAAAAAATGATCCCAGTAACAATAGCTATAAATTTAAGGAAGGTAGGATAAAAAATTTCATTAAATTTTTCTTTTGTTAAAGAAGAAGAAATTTTAGGTAATAAAATCACACCTATTATAGCAGAAAAAATAGATGCAAAAAAATCAGAGATTTTCCATATTCCTTGCCAAATTCCAGCGGCATCAAAACCTAATTTAAGCCCAATAAACGAGCGAACTAATGTTAAAACTAGTGGAGTTAAAATCATGGGTACAAGACCCATTAAAGCAAATGAAACCCAAGGTTTTCTAATATCAAGTACAGTATGTTTAATAGCATTAAAACTAAAACCCGCTTTTGATGCAATAATCAAAGCAAAAAGGCTAGCAATTATAGATTCAGTTGCAATAATTAAAAGCACACTTAATTTACCTGTATAAAGAAATAAAGCAACCCATGCCATTTGCCATACAGCAGAGATTACATTTATTTTAGCATAAGAAGGAAATCGGCCAAGCCCATTCATAACAGACGAGCATATTGCAATAATATTTGTAGCAAAAATGCCTGGTATAGCAAATATTATAGCAGCCTGAATATGCCTAACAGGAATATCTTTAAAAAGTAACTCTAAAGGAAATGTAAAGCAAAATACAACAGCTAATATACATGTAATAACACTTGCAATGATTGTTATCCTAAAACCACCATACCAAACACCATGCAATATGTTCAAATCATTTTTATTTTTTGCAGTTAATGAGACCCAACCATTTTGCATTGCTAAAGAAGAACTAGCTTCGCCGATGGTCTTCATGTTCATAAACTGCCCCACAGAGGCATACAAACTAGGCGTTAAAAAAATGGCTAAGAGTTTATTAATAACAAAAGCTTTTAATGTATTAAAAAAAATAACAAAGCTAGATCCAAAAAAAGGCTTCCAGAATTTCGAATGATCAGCCATAAATTTTACTCACTTATTTCACGTCTAATTTTTGTAGGAACACCGCCAATATCTTGTTTGTTAAAAAAGACATTAAAATGCGAACAAAGGCGACTGTTCCAGAAAGTAAAGATTGTTTTAGCACCAGAGGCATGAATTTCATGAACTATTACTCCAGAGAACGAATAACTCGAGCAGGAACTCCGCCAATCAAAACTCGTTCAGGGAATGTGCCCGAAACTACAGAGCCAGCAGCCACAACGCTATGTGCGCCAATCGTTGTCCCTTTTAAGATTGTCACTCGATTGCCTATCCAAACGTTATCTTGAATTGTAACAGCCCCTTTTTTAGGTTCTCCACCAAGACGATTTTCAGGAGAAAGCGGATGGAAATCGGAGTCATAAATATCCACATGAGTCCCAATTAAGACTCGTTCTCCAATAAAAATACCTGGGCCTTCTGAAACGGCAGAAAAATCATTTCCAATCCAAGTTTCATTCCCAAAAAAAATTTGAGACGTGCTTTCTCTTGCATCACAAAAAATATAAGAGTTCCAAAAAGACTTTCCTCTAATCCAACCTATACGAACGCCAGAACCAAAGTGAATACGCCCCTTTCCATAAGTGAGTAGAGGGGCTCCTTTTATTGGCTTACCTTCATAAGATACTTCTGATAAAAAAGTAAAATGAAGCCGCCTAATACAGGCATAAATATGTTGTATTATTTTAGCAAACAAAATCATTAACTCCTTGAACTACTTCCGTGACTTCATCATCTGTTAAAATAGGATTCAAAGGGATACTTACAACAGAAGCGGCTATTTTTTCCGTGATTGGTAATTCACCATGTATTAAACCTGTTTTATAAGCCTCTTGTTGATGAGGAGCTTTAGGGTAATAAACAAGTGTTTCTATCCCACGGTTTTGTAAATGCTTTATGAATTCTTCTCGATAATCTGTTCGTAAAACAAAGGCGTGCCAAACGTGTTCTTCGCTGACTCCCATTTGTGGCAAACGAATCAAAGGATTTTTTATCTCATTTAAGTAACGTTCCGCAATCGAACGCCTGCGAGCGTTATGACGTTCCAAGTAAGGTAATTTCACCGAAAGGAAAGCCGCTTGAATTTCATCTAAACGTGAATTGACTCCTTTATAAGTGTTCACGTATTTTTTTTGTGCTCCGTAATTACTGAGCGTTCGAACCACTTGCGCTAAAGAGACATCTTTTGTAGTGACGGCTCCCCCATCTCCTAAAGCACCTAAATTTTTAGAAGGATAAAAACTAAATGCGGCGGCATCTCCTAAAGAGCCCACTCGTTCTTTTCCGTAATAGGCGCCATGGGCTTGAGCAGCATCTTCTACTACTAATAATTGATGTTCTTTTGCAAAAGAGAGAATCGGATTCATGTTTGCAGACCGACCATAAAGATGAACGGGTAAAATCGCTCTTGTTTTAGGAGTTAATGCTTTTTCTAAAAGAAGAGGGTCTAAATTAAAAGACTCCTCGTCTGGCTCGACTAAAACAGGCACTAGCCCTGTTTCTGAAACGGCAAGCATGGTCGCGATATAAGTATTTGCAGGGATAATCACTTCATCGCCTGGTTTAATACGGCCAAGTTCTATATACGCTTTGAAAATCAAAGTCAAAGCATCTAACCCATTTCCGACCCCAACACAATAAGGGACTCCACAGAACAAGGCAAAAGCGGACTCAAATTCTGAGCAAGCCCGACCTCGAATAAAAAAGCCTGAATCAATGATTTTTTTGGCTTCTTGAGACAAAGAAGGCTCATAAAATTGATTTAATTTTTGTAGGTCTAAAAAACGAACCATATTATGTATTCCCCTTCAATGTAAAATGATACTTCAAATCGGCAAAGCAACCAATACTTTCCTTAAAAGAACAAAGGCCCGTATTAGGAGCTCCTAATTCTGAAGCAGGCCCAATATCTAAAAATTCAAAACCACGTTTTTTATAAATCTCAAATAATTCTGCCGCTAATAAATTCATAGAACCATTAGTCGAATAGTCAGGAAGATTTCCCCAATAAATCAATTGAGCTATTGTCGGGGTCACTTCATAAACAATCGCTGATGCCACGTGAATCTCATCCATAGAAAGTAAAAAATAGCGACCAAGAATAATCGTCATTGTTTTTTCTAAATCATTCAAACTCATTTTTAAGGGATAGCCTTTGGCTTTCCGATTTTGAGCAATCACATCATAAGCGAGTTTTTTTTCTTCTAAAGTATCCACTTGTTTCAATACATAGGGAATACTCTTAGCCCTATTTAAATGTCTACGTGATTTACTTATTAAAATGGAATCATAATCATCTGTTTTCAAGTCTAATGCGTAATTAATATCTGTATAACAAGAAGTAGAATAGCGCTGTAAGATATAAGCGAGTTTAACATACAAGTCTTGCTTATAAAAAAGAGGCGGCATTGTTATTTGTAAAGTAATCACATTTTTTTGGATATAATCTAAAAGGCAATTGACCAAAGAATCAAGAGAGGCAAGTGAAAGCGACTTAGAAAAACTAAATCCAGCAAAAGGAGCAGAAAATGGAGACTGCCAAACATCTCCTTTTTTACCAACAATCATACCAGCAATTGCTTTTTGGTCTCTTTTAAAAAGTAAAAAACGCGACTCACTCACTTTACTTGCATTTAATTCGTGAAACGCCACCGATTGATAAATAATCGTTTCTGAAGTTAAAAACTCATTATATTCTAATGCCGATACTGGTATGCATTCCATAGTTAATCTTTTTTTAATTCTAGAAAACGAGTGTAATCACGACAATAATCTAATTCATCAAAATGATGAGAAGTTAATACCAAACAAATAGAACCTGAAGAAAAAGAAATCTCTTCAGCCCAAATTCCAGGCGGGATATGTAATCCATAATAGGGGCGATCTAGTCGATAAATTTTAGAAGAAGTACCATCATCCATTTTTACATCAAAGGCACCGCTTGCGGCAATGAGTAATTGATGGCATTCATAATGAGCATGACCACCTCGAGATTCTCCTCCAGGGATATCATAAAGATAAAAGACTCTTGCAATATCAAAAGGAATTGGCTTATCTGATTCCACTGCAGTTAAACTCCCCGATCG
This sequence comes from Fibrobacteria bacterium AD312, assembly GCA_001462345.1. Classification (GTDB taxonomy): domain Bacteria; phylum Fibrobacterota; class Fibrobacteria; order Fibrobacterales; family Fibrobacteraceae; genus Fibro-01. The sequence continues at coordinate 30,881 of LIUM01000009.1, forward strand.
TTCACTATGGCGAGGGAGCGTGATTAACGAGCAATCGCTTAACCTTGTTTTAATCATTTAGAAGATCCTTTTTTTAATTTTAAGAATTCTTCAAAATCCCAAACATAATCGTCTTCGTCGTAAGAAGTTGAAGACAACACTAAAGCAAGCGAATTGGTTGAAAAATTATCTAAGGTACGCCAATGCAAAGGAGGCAAATATAAACCGTAATAAGACCTAGACAAAGAATAACGTTTTTCTTCTTTACCATCATGAATCACAGCGTCAAAACTACCCGATAAAGCGATGATAACTTCATGTTGATTTTTAAAAGCATGACTACCTCTAAGTTCTCCACCAGGGACATCGTATATCCAGTAACAGCGCTTCATTTTGAAAGGAAGATGACGTTCCGATTCCAAAAAACTTAAATTTCCCCTTTCATCTAAAATTCTAGGGAATTCAATTATTTGTGGTGTCACAACAGTAGAGGACGTTGACATGAAAATCAAAATAGCAAAAAGGCCTTGAAAAAAAATTCTGCCCCTCTATTTTCTTTCTATATTTATGCGTATGAGTGAATTTTTGCATAAAGGTAGCCTTGGTCCTGTCACCCCTCGAGATATGATAATCGACTTGGGGTCTGAAGGGTTTAAACTCGAAGGCGGTGGACTACTTAAAGAACTCTCTATTCGTTATGAAACGTATGGTGAATTAAATAAAGAAGCAGATAATGTCATTTGGATTTGTAGCCCTTTAACGGCAGATGCTCATGTCGCTGGCTTTTATAGTCCCGATGATAAAAAAGTAGGTTGGTGGGATGCATTAATCGGACAAGGGAAACCCATTGATACGGACCGTTTTTTTGTGGTTTGCAGCAATATTTTAGGCGGCTGCAAAGGAACTACAGGGCCTGCAAGTATTAACCCAGAAACGGGTAAGCCTTACGGTTCTTCCTTTCCTAATATCACCATCGGAGACATGGTGAATGCACAAAAGAAACTGGCAGACGCGCTCGGTGTTCGAAAGGTTTATTGTGTCATTGGTGGTTCCATGGGTGGCTTTCAAGCCATGAAATGGGCTATTTATTATCCAAATGAAGTGGAACGTTGCATCATCATCGCTTCTTCCCCTCGTTTTTCTAGTCAGGCTCTAGGTTTTGAAATTGTGGCAAGAGATGCCATTAAACAAGACCCTAATTTTAATGGTGGTGATTATTATGACGGAGATGTCCCTGCCGTAGGGCTTTCTAACGCTAGAAAAATAGCACACCTTACTTACCTTTCTCCGATTAGCATGGAGAAAAAATTTACTAGAGAATCTTGTAAGGATCCTAATCCCAAAGAATTCTTATTGGGCTCTTCACTGGAAAGTTATTTGGCTTACCAAGGGGCTAAGTTTGTAGAACGATTCGATACGAATAGCTATCTACACATTACTTATGCCACTGATGTCTTTGATTTAGAAACTGAATATGGATCTCTAGAACAAGCATTCAAAAATACAAAAGCCGCATTCTTAAACGTGAACTTAAGCACCGACTGGTTGTTTCCTCCACATGAGTCAAGAAAAATTACTCATGCCTTAGTGAATGCAAAAAAAACGGTCACAAGCCTCGAATTAGACACTTTATTTGGGCATGACGGTTTTTTACTGGAGGTAGGTGATTTAGGGAAAGCAATTTCTTCATTTATTACCCCTAACCACAAAATTATTCATAAGTCGGAAACTCAAGCCATCCCCGTGTTTCATGAGAAAGAAGATTTTGATCTTTTAGAACAGGGAATCCCAGAAGGTGCTCGAATCCTAGACTTAGGTTGTGGAAATGGCGATTTAATTGAAAGTCTTAGAATTCAAAAAAACGTCCAAGGTCTTGGAGTAGAAAAGAATTTTAATAGTATCTTAGGCTGCTTAACAAAAGCAGTCCCTGTGATTCAAAAAGATCTAGACGAAGGCGGATTAAAAGATTTCGAAAGCCACAGTTTTGATATTGCCGTTTTAAATCGAACACTTCAAGAGGTAAAAAACCCCTTGGACTTATTACACGAAATTTTAAGAGTGGCAAATAAAGCAGTGATTACATTTCCAAATTTTGGTCACTGGTCTGTACGATCAGCACTATGGCGTTATGGCCGTATGCCTAAATCAAGCGAACTCCCCTATGAATGGTACAATACTCCTAACATCCATTTATTTACGTTACGAGATTTTACCCGTATGTGTGAAGATCAAAACTTAAAAATTGAAAAACTCTTTATTGATAACGATAAAGTTTTCAGTAAAATACTCACCGCAATTGGTCGAACCAATCTTGGGGCTGAGCGAGTAGTAGCTCTTGTTTCCAAAAAACAATAACTAAAAAGGTTTATTAATATGGCATCTATATTCTCAATGACTGGTTATGGTAAAGTCGAAACCACATTTAACAACCATACTATTGTAATTGAAATACGATCGGTTAATAATCGTTTTTTAGATATCTCTACTAAAATTCCTAAAAGCTTAAGTCATTATGACTTTGAACTTCGTAATCGCATTAAAAATAAAGTGACTCGAGGATCCGTCTTTTTAAGCATTACAATGGATTCTGGAGAAAGCGGAAATATTCCTACTACTTATAATGAAGCAGCCGTGAAAGCCTTTATCGATATTGCAAATGACATTAAAGAAAAGTTTAATATCGAAGGGAATGTGCATTTAGAACACTTGCTTTCTTTACCAGAGTTAATTCAATACTCTGATGACTCTTCTAATCAAGAAGAGCTAGAAAAGCAACTTGCCTCTCATTTAGATACAGCCATCGATCAATTAATCGAAATGAGAAAAAAAGAAGGTGAAAACCTTGTTATCGATCTAAAGAATCGAATTTCTACAATTAACAACATCTTAAATGATATTGAAAAGCTGGAACCAAATCGCATTAGTGACTGGAAAGAAAAATTTGAAGAACGTCTCAAAGGCCTTTTACAAAACCTCGAACTGGATCCGATTCGTTTGATTCAAGAAGCAAGTGTTGTAGCCGATCGCCTTGATATTACAGAGGAAATAATTCGTTTTAGAAGCCATAATCAACTTTTCTTAAATGCATTACAAGCAGGTGGTTCTCAAGGGAAAAAGCTCGGTTTTATCTTGCAAGAAATGGGTCGCGAGGCAAATACTCTTGGCACTAAATGCCAATGTGCGCAGATTGCAGCTCTTGCCATTCAATTAAAAGATGAAGTCGAAACGATTCGAGAACAAGTGATGAATATTGAGTAAGCAGTATTTTTATTGGCTTTTTTAGCAGACCATTTCGACGAAAATTATCGGCAAAAATAGCGACAAAATGCATGGTTCTTACGGGCGTTCAAAGACCTGAAAAATAATAGGATAAGCATTTTTTTCATCGGCCTCTCGTTTTTCTTCACTTTGAAGAACCCAGCCATCTCCTAAAAAAGGCATCTGAACATCACCCTCAATAGAAGCTAAAACTCTTGTTATATAAAGCTTTTTACACAAGGGCAAAGCCTCTTTATAAATAGCCGCTCCGCCCACAATAAAGCACTCTGTTTCACCCGCGTCTTTTGCAATTTGTAACGCTTCTTCAAGAGAATAAGCCACAACACAGCCTGGAGCACTAAAAGAATTATTTCGAGTTAAAACAACATTCACTCGATCAGGTAAAGGCCTTCCAATATCGGCATAATTTTTACGGCCTAAAATAATATGATGCCCAATCGTCACCGATTTAAAATATTTCAAATCCGCTGGCAAGCGCCAAGGCAAATGGCCATCACGACCAATGACATTATTTTCTGAGATAGCGACAATAGCAGATATTAACATGATATACCGAAAAAAAGATGAATAGGTTACTCTTTTAGAGGAGCCCTAAAGACAAATTAGAAAAATTAAACAAAGAACACGAATCCTTAGCCCCTCAATATGGTTATTTGCTTGTCAGAGCACGTCTTTTTCACTATTTTTAACCTGAAATTTTGAATAATTTTTTATTCAAAAAAACACCATTGTATATACGGAGATAATATGTCAACAGAAAAAATGGAATTTCAAACCGAAGTACGCGATTTACTTAACTTAATGATTCACTCTTTATATAGCAATAAAGAAATCTTTCTTAGAGAACTCGTTTCTAATGCAGCCGATGCCTTAGACAAACGCCGTTTTTTATCAGTTTCTAATGCAGCCCTACTCGCTGTAGGAACTACCTTAAAAATCGATATCGCCGTCAATACCGAAGGTAAAATCATCACCATTGAAGATAATGGTATTGGCATGAATCGAGAAGATTTGATTAGCAATTTAGGCACCATCGCTCGCTCTGGAACCAAGAATTTTATCAAGTCTCTCAAAGAAAATGAACAAGCTAATGTCGATTTGATTGGACAATTTGGCGTCGGATTTTATTCTGTATTTATGGTCGCTCGAAAAGTAGAAGTCTTGACAATGAAAGCTGGAGAATCTCAAGGATACCTATGGACTTCAGCAGGGACTGGTGATTTTGAGATCACAGAAGCTCCTAAACAAGAAGTAGGCACCAAGATTACCATCTACCTCAAAGACGACGAAGAAAGCCTCGAGTTTGCCAATGAATGGCAAATTAAGAGTGTTATTCAAAAATACAGTGAATTTATTTCTTATGGTATTTTCTTTCACCCCGAGCCTACTAAAAATGACAAAGGCGAATTAGAAATTCAAGAACCTAAACGCCTAAATGACAAACCAGCTCTTTGGCGTCAAAGTGAAAAAGAAGTCACTGAAGAACAATATAAAGAATTTTATAGTGTCGTTGCCCACGAAGGTTCAGAACCAGCCGCTTGGAACCACTCCCATGCCGAAGGATCCATGGAGTTCTGGAGCCTTGTTTATATTCCATCCAAAGCACCGTTTAATATCTGGAATAATGAACGTGCACACGGTCTTAAGCTCTATGTAAAAAAAGTCTTCATTATGGATGACTGTAAAGAACTTTTGCCAACATGGTTACGCTTTGTACGCGGTGTTGTTGATTCTGAAGACTTGCCTTTAAACGTGAGCCGTGAAATCTTACAGTCCAATAAGATCATCACCAATATTCGTAAGCACGTCATAAAAAAAGTTCTCGATTCTTTACAACAAATGGCAGACAAAGATGTAGAGAAATATACTGAATGGTGGCGTGAATTAGGAGCTGTATTAAAAGAAGGCTTCTACATGAACTGGGAACACCTCGATGAACTTAAAAAGCTGCTCCGTTTCCGTAGCACCAAAACAGAAGGCACTGGTCTCATTAGCCTTTCTGAATATGTTTCTCGCATGCCAGAAACTCAAAAAGAAATCTACTACCTTATCGGTGATCGTAAAGAAGGGATTGACTCTAATCCTTTATTAGAAGCATTCCGCAGCAAAGGTTATGAAGTCCTTTTAATGACCGATCCTATTGATGAATTCATGATGTCTTCTTTAACTGAATTTAGCGAAAAGAAGTTCCATGATATTAGTCGTGGTGACGTTGACTTTGAAAAGACAGAAGACGAAAAGAAAGCCGAAGAATCCTCTAAGTCCGAATTCAAGGGCCTTTGTGAAGCACTACAAAAAACTCTTGATACAGACATTAAGGAAGTTCGTATTTCTAGTCGCCTCAAAGAAAGCCCATGTTGCTTAGTCACCAGCGAAGACGCCATGAGTTCTAGAATGGAACGCATGATGGAAGCGATGGGACAAGGCAAAATGGAAAAGTCGAAACGCATTTTAGAAATCAACCCAACACATCCTATTTGTGAGATGCTAAAAGCTAAAATCGACAAAGCCGAAGATTTAGAAGATTGGCCAAAGGCGCTTTATGGTCAAGCCCTCCTTGCAGAAGGCTCCCCTCTTCCAAACCCAAGCGAATACGTACAAGCGATTAATAAATTATTAGCTCGCTTAGCCAAATAAAAAACATCAATTAAAAAAAGAAGACTCTAACAAGTCTTCTTTTTTTTAGATTTAATTGCAAGCCACCTACAACTAACTATAGGATACTTCTAAATCTTTTTTTAGAAGCACCTTCTTATTCAAAATGAAATATTTCATCGTAGACGTTTTCTGTAAAAATAAATATTCTGGGAATCAGCTTGCCATTGTTTTCTTGTCTTCCAATATATCAGACACCGAAATGCAAATCATTGCAAACGAATTTCATTTCTCTGAAACCACATTTATTTACTTACCCCAAAAAGAAGACTCTTCTTACCAAGTAAGAATATTTACACCAAATAATGAAGTTCCATTTGCTGGCCATCCAGTATTAGGTACAGCATGCATCATACGAAAAGAATTAGAAAAAAATAATCCAAACGTCATAAACTTAAGCCTAAAAATCGGCACTATTTCTGTGACTTTTGATGACACAAAAAACATCCAGTGGATGAAACAAATCGAGCCCATCTTTGGCTCAAATTATAAAGCCAAAGACATCGCAGAGATAATTGGGGTTAGAGAAGAAGAAATAGATGTACGATATCCAATTCAAGAAGTATCTACAGGAATTAATTTTCTCTTAGTCCCATTAAGAAACTTAAATGCAAACAAAAAAGCTCGAGTCGACTTGACTAAATACAAAGCTTTTTTCAAAGAAAATATTGAATTGCCTATCTTTATATATAGCAAAGAAACGTATGAACAAGAAAACGACTTTAACTGCAGAATGTTTGCCGATACCTTGGGGATACCTGAAGATCCAGCTACAGGAAGTGCTAATGGTTGTTTTGCGGCATACTTATCAAAATATGAAATCCTTGGATCAAAAAATATAAATGTAAAAGTCGAACAAGGATATGAAATTAATAGAAAATCAATCCTTCATCTTCGAACCCAATACGAATCAAAAAAATACAATATCGAAGTCGGAGGAAAAGTCATCAAAATAGCCGAAGGCGATTTAAAATAGAAGCAACTTTTTCAATACGTTCCGACCGACCGCGTACAACGAGTACGCCAAAAAAAAACGAAAACATAAGCAACGTTTATTAAAACCGAAACTCAAATAAAAACGAGTAGAACAAGGCATGACGACTGAAGGCGTACAAATGTACGCTGAACAAGTAATAACGACCGTACTACGAGTTTATATTACACTTGAATCGCAAAATGCGTAAAAAAATAACTGAATTGAAAATTAAAGCCAGAACAACCTAGCTTTTCGATCGATTGCAAATCATTTATGCAACGAAGTTTTGCCATACTTCAAAAAAAATATTTCCCAAAATGGCGAAGAGAAGCAAGTAGGACAAGGCATGACGACTGAAGGCGTACAACTAGTACGCCGAAGGAGTAATAACGAAGTACTACGAAGTTTATATTCGCCATTTTCGCGACGTTTATATTTGCGATTCCCTTAAGTCAGAGCCGAAAGCGCGGCAAGAAACACACAACACAGGCGGCAACTGTATCCTTTTCGCAAGTGCTATTCCCTTATAGCGCCCCCACCAATACTTCATATCCGCTATCGCGTCTTCATGACTCTTAAACAACGAATCAAAGAAATCTTTTGAAATCGATAGTTTTTCATATAAAGACCCATCTTTCAAAGCCATGATAGAATCACCTAAAGAATTTCGATTCCATCGTTCCATCCAAAAACTAAACAGCTTATCATGATAAGCATAAACAATGGGATCCCCTTTACCTTCATCTACATTTTGGGCATCACTCAATTCGGCACTTGCAGGAATTAAAATCGAGGCTTCTGGAATAATCTCTCTTTCTTTATTAATCTCTCGCGCGAGTTCATACACTTGAGTTTTCCACAAATCGCCTAAAGCGCAGACAATACCACAGGTATCTCCGTATAACGTACAATAACCTGTCATCACCTCACTTTTATTTCCATTGCATGTAAAAGCGGCATTCAACACAGAAGCGATTGTCGCTAAAAATGTGGCCGAGCGAGTCCTCGCCTGTAAATTTTCATAATGAATCCCTTCTACTTTCAAAGAAACAGAACTTCTTTCAAAAGAAAGAGAAGAAAGCCCACGACAAAATACATCGATCGTATCGGTTATAGGAGCCTCTAAATAAGGACACCCTAAATTATTAGCTAAATCTTTTGCTGCATTACGCGTCGTTTTCGAATTAAATCGCGTAGGCATATTCACAAGAAAAACGCGGTCGGCTCCAAGTGCCTCTGTATAAAGCACTGCAGACACCGCACTATCAATCCCTCCTGAAGCCCCAATTACCACGCGTTCAATCCCTAAACGGCGCAAATTCTCAGAAAGCATATAGACCAAAGCTCGACGTATTTCTGCCATTCCAGTCAACTGAGGCTTAGAATCTTCAAAAAATCGAATCTGCTTCTTTTCATATTCAATGACCGTACTATACGCCTCAAATTTTGGGTACTCATAAATTGTCTTCCCTTGAGCATCGTAAATACAACTATCGCCTTCAAACGCATAAATATTTTTACCATTATTTTGAGTTCCAACGGAATTCAAATAGAGTAATGGAATTTTATGGTTACGTGCATGAGCCCCAAAAACACGATGCCGAGCATCACTTTTACCAAGCGTAAAAGGCGAACAAGAAATATTAATCATGAAGCCATTCTCATTCATCTGAGAAGCTAAAATAGAAACGGGCTTAATCTGATAAATCGAATCCCAAGCATCTTCACAAATAGAAATTCCTATTTGAATACCATCTTTTCGAGTATAAGGTTTTAATAAAGCCTCAAGCGGTTGATTTAAAGAATAAGCAAGGCGACGTAGATCGAAAAAATAACGAGGCTCGTCAAACTCTCGATAACAAGGCAAAAGCGTCTTCGGCAAAAAACTCTTGATCACTCCATTGCACTGCACTAAAGGTTCAAAACATCCATTGGAGGCATAAAAAGCGGCATTATATAAAAGAGGACGCCCGTTTTCACCATGAATCTCTTCACGAGCCACATTACCAAACAATATATCGATAGACGCAGATAAATTCGCTACGCGATTTCCATATTCCACACATTGATCTATAAAAGAATGTTCTTCCCAAAGATCACCAATCAAATATCCCGAAAGGCACATTTCTGGAAACACAACTAAATCACATTGATTTAAAACCGCTTTTTCCACTTCTTTTTTCAAAGTTTCAAAATTCAGTTCTGGCTTTCCAGGGACAATATTCATTTGAACAGGATAAATCTTCATATTCAAAATTTAGCTTTCTACCCTCTCAAAAAAAATGATTTAAAAGAAAAAAGTACTTCAAAGATCAATTGAAAAAGCCTATACAACGTTTAAAATAAAAAAGCACCCCAAGTGAATCACTTGGAGCGCCTTTAATTTCAGGTCAAATTACTTTGACAAACGTTCTGTAATGATTTTGATTTGGTCTCTAAGTTCTTGAGGGAGCTTATCACCAAACTTAGGATAATGATTCTTTTCAACGTCAGCAAGTTCAGCTAACCAGCCAGCCTTATCAACGGAGAGAAGTTCATTCATATCTTCTACAGTAACGCCTTCTGGACGATCAATAGCTGTTGCAGTTGGCATGAAACCAATTGGGGTTTCCACTGCATCACCCTTACCATCGCAACGTTCACAAACCCATTTAAGAACGCGAGAGTTTTCGCCATAACCAGGCCATAACCACTTGCCTTCCTTAGTCTTACGGAACCAGTTCACAAAGAAGATTTTTGGCATCTTGTCTGGATTCGCTTTACCCATCTTAATCCAATGAGCAAAGTAGTCACCCATGTGGTAACCGCAGAATGGAAGCATTGCAAATGGGTCGCGGCGTACTTGACCAACTTGATCAGAAATCACAGCAGCAGTTACTTCTGAACCGACGATAGAACCCATGAATACACCATGTTCCCAGCTCATAGCTTGATGAACTAAAGGAATGGTGCTTGGACGACGACCACCGAAGAGGAACGCATCTACTGGAACACCCTTAGGATCTTCCCATTCTGAAGCGATCGCTGGGCAGTTTCTTGCAGGAGCAGTAAAGCGAGCATTTGGATGAGCCGCTTCTTTACCCTTTTCAGATTTACCACTTGCAGGAAGATTCCATTTGTTACCCTTCCAATCAATTAATTCTGATTGTGGAGGAGCGTCCATGTCTTCCCACCAAACGGTACCATCAGCTTCGAGAGCTACGTTAGTGTAGATGGTATCTTTTTGAGCGGAAATCATCGCATTTTTATTGCTATGGAAGTTTGTACCTGGAGCCACGCCAAAGAAGCCAGCTTCTGGGTTAATAGCATAGAGACGACCATCTTTACCTGGTTTCATCCAAGCGATATCATCACCAATGGTTTCTACTTTCCAACCTGGGATTGTAGGAATCAACATAGCGAGGTTTGTCTTACCGCAAGCGCTAGGGAAAGCTCCGCAAACATACTTCACCACTCCTTCAGGAGATGTGATCTTTAAGATAAGCATATGTTCAGCAAGCCAGCCTTCTTCATGAGCAACAGCACTTGCAATACGTAGAGCTAAGCACTTCTTACCGAGAAGAGCATTTCCACCGTAACCAGAACCATAAGACCAAATGGTACGTTCTTCTGGGAAGTGAGAAATATATTTCTTTTCAATTGGAGCACATGGCCATTTGCCATTATCGCTTTCGCCAGCTTGTAAAGGCTTACCAACAGAGTGAAGGCAAGGAATAAACTCACCATCAGTACCAAGAACATCTAAAACCTTGGAGCCAACGCGAGTCATAATCATCATGTTGACCACCACATATGCAGAATCAGTAATTTCTACACCAATTTTTGCAATATCAGAACCAACAGGGCCCATGGAGAAAGGAATCACATACATAGTACGGCCTTTCATACAACCATCATAAAGAGCCTTCATTTCCGCTTTTAATTCAGCAGGGGCTTTCCAGTTATTTGTTGGACCAGCAGCTTCTTTTGTTTTCGAAGAGATATAAGTACGATCTTCAACGCGGGCCACATCAGAGGCATCAGAGCGGAATAAATAGCAACCTGGTAATTTTTCTTGATTTAATTTGGTAGCGAGACCCGATTCTACCATTTCTTTTATAAGCTTATCGTATTGAGCTTGAGATCCGTCGCAAAGAACGACATTTTCTGGCTTGACCATTGCTTGAATTTCTTCAATCCAAGCATTCAATTTGGCATGTTTAGTCAGGGACATTTCATCTCCTATTAGATGGGTTAATACATAGTTTCGATTTATTTCGAACACCTAAAAATTAGAAATTTTAAGCCATAAAAAAAGAGTAAATCGACATAGATAATCAAAAAAAAGTACTTCTGTAAAAAAACTTACCCCAAGCTCTTACAAATAAGATAAATTAAGACCAAAACGCTATTAGAATTGATCCAATAACAGAGGAAACATGAGCTGGTCTTATAGAGAACATCAAAAGAATATTCTATGCATGATTATGGCAGGTGGACAAGGGAGTCGTCTTCAACCCCTAACTCGAGATCGAGCTAAACCGGCAGTCCATTTTGGTGGTACTTATCGCATTATTGATTTTGTTTTAAATAATTTCATCAACAGCGGCATTTTTAAAATTAAAGTCTTAACTCAATTTAAGTCAGACTCTCTTAACAAGCATATTTCAGCCGCTTGGAGCCTTAATACAAGCCTTGATCAGTATGTGGATCTTGTTCCCGCTCAAATGCGTACAGGTGAGGATTGGTACCGCGGTACCTCCGATGCAATCTTCCAAAACATCAATTTAATCACTGATGAACGCCCTGATTTAGTCGCTATTTTTGGCGGAGACCACATCTATAAAATGGACATCAATCAAATGATTGATTTTCATTTGAGTCGCGCCGCATTACTTACCATTGCAGCAATTCCTGTCCCTGTCAGTGAAGCAAGCGAATTTGGTATTATCGAAGTCGATTCAGATAATCGAATGATCGGTTTTGAAGAAAAGCCCAAAGAACCAAAAGAAATGCCAGGAAACCCTGGTTGGTGTCTCGCCAGTATGGGTAACTACATTTTTACCAGTAAATTTTTAGTACGTGAACTTCTTAATGGTTCAAAACAAGGAGCCACTGACTTTGGTAAGCACATTATTCCTGCTTTATACAAAGAATATCCTGTTTACGTCTACGATTTCAACACCAATATTGTTCGCGGAGAACAAGCCTCCACAAAAGGCTATTGGCGAGATGTTGGTACTTTAGACGCCTTCTTTGAAGCGAATATGGACCTTTGTTCCGAGACCCCTTTGTTTGACCTTTATAATCACTATTGGCCTATTAGAACGTTCAACTGGAATCAACCACCAGCTCGCTTCTTTGGAAACGATGATTTCTCCTCCTCTTATCGAGGGGCTGCCATTGATTCCATCGTTTCAGCAGGCTGTATTATTGGTGGTGGTACTGTAGTCAATAGTATTCTTAGTCCAGGGACTTCCATTCAAAAGGATGCTTTTGTAAAAGAGTCGATTATATTCCCGAATGTAACCATCGGACCTGGAGCCAAAGTTCAAAAAGCCATAATTGAAAAAGGCCTCCATATTCCAGCTGGTTTTGAAATCGGATTCGACTTAGAGCGAGATCGACAAATCTTTCATGTCACCGAGTCAGGGATTGTAGTCTTATCTAAAGATACCGTCATTAAGGCTTAATTTATCCCTTAAATTGGCGTCCAAAAACAATATCATTTTCTTTTTTCCCGTTCAAATTAACCAAACGATCGGGATAAAAAGAAGTGTTTAAAGATTCTTTATCATCCAGAAAAAGTGCAATACGCTCAAAAAACATTTCAGGCGTTTCGCTTGTTAGTAAAGATTGTCTAAAGAGAAGATTCTCAGGGAAAAGCCCTTTACATAGTCTAGCCGCCAGTTGCTTAAGTCGACCTAATGCCCCTAAAGAGGATAAATCCTCTTGCATCATAAATCCAAAATATTTTTCAAAAATCGAAAGAGCCTCTCGAATTGATATTTCAAATGGAGGCTTGCCTTCAAAGGCCTCTGCTATTTGCCCAAAAAGCCATGGATTATGAAGAGCACCTCTGCCAATACTAACCCCAGCAATCGGATACATTTTAAGCTTTTCTATCGCCGTTTCAACGCTCACCACATCTCCATTACCAACAACAGGAATATGGGCTCTAGACGCTGTTTCTCCAATGATATCCCAATTGGCAAAACCATTATAGCCCTGCACTCTAGTTCGCCCATGTACAGTCAAAAGTTCTGCGCCTTCTCCTTCTGCAATTCGTAGTGTCTCAAAAACATTAATTTGAGATTCATCCCATCCAATTCGACATTTAAGAGTCATTGGAATCTGAATAGAGGCTTTCACTTTTCTTAAAATCAATGTGAGTCGATCAAGATCTCGTAAGAGCCCAGCTCCGCCACCTTTTCCTGCAACCTTAGGAACAGGACAACCTGCATTCACTTCAATAAAATCAGGTTCTAAACTTTCAATTACTTGAGCAGCTCGAGCCATTCTATCTGGATCGCGACCAAAAATTTGAATTCCAAAAGGGCGTTCTTCAGGATAAAACTTCAATTCCTTTCTGTTTTTTAAGGAAAACTCAGATCCACCGTCGGTAGAAACAAACTCAGAAACTAATAGCCCTATTCTATTTTTGGATAATTCACGACAAAGTCTTCTAAAGGGAGGATCTGTGACACCAGCCATTGGGCTTAGAATTGTATTTGGAAAAACAGAGAAATTACCTAAAGCAAAAGAGCGCTTTATTGACGATGTATCTAAAATAGTATCAACTTTCAACATTCTACTCACAACAATTCACCTTATATCCTCAACTTTTGACCAAAAAAAATATGTTATTTATGTCTAGTTCTATCTTTTTTTTATGATAAACCTATATTTTGATTGTGCCAAACGTAACTAAACAAGATTTAATCCAGGAAATAGCCAAATCCACCGGCTTGATTCGAAATGACATCAAATTAGTCATCGAACAATTTTTAAGCCTTGTTGGAGAAAAGCTAATTGAAAACAAAACAATAGAGCTTCGTGGTTTTGGTACTTTCGTATGTAAAGGACGTAAAGCTAGGCCAGCTAGAAACCCAAGAACAGGAGAACCTGTTTTTCTAGAAGAGCGCTTCGTTCCTACATTTAAATTTTCTTCTGAAATAAAAGACAAAATTAACTTCACTGACATTCTTCAAGCTGAAAAAACGCTTACTCAAGAAGAAGTATTAAACTCCATTCATTAATTGATTTACTTCTATAGAACTCAAATATCTCCATTCTTTAGGCTTTAATTGAGGGTCTAAATTTAAAGTTCCTATAGATAATCGACGCAGTTCCTCTACGTGATTTCCAACGGCAGCAAACATTCGTCGCACCTGATGATAAAGCCCTTCTCCAATTTCAATTTCTACTTGAGTCTCTGTCTTTTTTTCAAGAGTACGCGCTACAACAGCACGCTTTTCATTTTTTAAAATCACACCTGACAACAACTCTTTTTCTTGTGCTTTTTCTAATGGTCTTGCTAACGTCACATCATATCGTTTTAAGACACCCTTTTTAGGACTTTCTAAATGATGAATAAAGTCACCCTTATTAGAAAGAAGGAGTAGACCCGAAGAATCCACATCAAGCCTACCAACAGATTTAATATTCATTCCTAAAAAACGAGAGGGCAACAAGGAGTAAACCGAATCATGGTATCGTGGATTATGACTACACTCAATACCTAACGGTTTATGCATCATAATGTACAGGTCTTCAAAAGTTGGAATTTCTTCTCCATTCACTGAAACAAAATCAGGACGAGTTTCTAATTCTATAAAAGGGTCTTCTTGAATTTCTCCATTCAAAGCCACAATTCCCATACGAACTAAAGCACGTGAGTCTTTTCTTGAACCAAAACCCAAAGAAGAAAGTAAACGATCTAAAGTCAAAGCAGGCATTAATCCTCCGCCGCTATAAGGTCTATAATTTTACGACGCCAAAAAACTAAACGAAAAGGAATTGGATTTTCTATAAATCGCTTCTTATTCCGACGATACCAGAAATATACTCGAGCCACATAAAATAAAGCGATTAGCGACCAGAGTAAAAAATAAAACAATCGAAATTGAATTAAAAGAGTCCCTCTAATCTCAGGATTTTTTTCTTTTAACCAATCCATTTGAAACTCCCAATTTTTAAGAAAATTAACTTGGGATGTAGTAAAAGAAGAAATGGCAGCAAACGCCCCCATCTCATCATATTCCATTCGAATTCCTTGAACGACCACATTTTCAAAACGTATTTGAAATAAACGCCAAGTTCGACGAAGCAAACGCCAGGCCATACGGAGAACCATAGAATGAAGTTTGGGATTAAACATCAGCGTCAAAAATTCTTTTTCAGTAAGTTCTCTTGTTTTCTTTGATTTCTTCGAATCTTCTTGAAAAGTATCATCATCTATGGATGTTTCTATCGTAGCGTTTGTGTCTGCTTCTGTTTTAAATTCTGCACTTTCTTCAGAAGTAATGTCATCTATATCCGCTTGTGATGTATCACTCGTTTCTTCTTTTGATATAACGACTTCGTTTTCATTTGAATCAGCAGCGTCAATATTCGCATCAGTCGTTTTACTTATTTCTGTTTGAGTTTCTGTATTTTTTTCTGAAGCTACGGCGTCTTCGTTCGCTTCAGATGTTTTACTAGCTTCAACATCTGATTTGCTTATTTCGTTTTCTATCTTTGATTCTGTTACGTCTTCTAAATCATCGTCATAGAAATCTGCATTAGATGTTTTACTTTTTAATGTTTCACGAGTCTCAGAATTATAACTTGATTTTTCTTCAGTAGAATTGTTGATTGATTCTTTTTTGTTTGTAGAAAATAATGTCCATTTGAAAAACCTTATTTCTATAAGACTATCTTTTTTTGCACCGACAAAATGAAATCGGATTCGTAATGAAAAAAAAAGAAGCAAAGTTGCAAATAAAAACAACCCTGCTATAATAGAAAGGCCTATCAATACTACTCCGATTCGTTTGCTTTATCGCGAATAACTTGAATCAAATCATTAAATGTTTTTGTTTTTAATATGGTAGAAAACTGCTCTTTATAATTTCTTGCTGTTGACAAGTCATCTATAATTAAGTCCCAAGCCTTCCAAGAGCCATTGACAAGATTCATTCTATATTCCAAGACAGATTCTTTGCCCTTATACCAAAGATGTGCTGTTACACGAGCTTCATCTGTACCTTTAAGTTTTGCGTCCTCATAAATTGTGGAATCCGCCCGATACATTTCTAATTTTTTTGCTGTAGAATTACGCACCATTCTTTGAAACTCATTAACAAAAGTATCTAAAGTGGCAGGATTCTGCTCTTTCCACACATTACTCGCTAAGGATTTCTGAGCTAAAAGCTTAAAATCAAAAGAATCATTTAATAATGTTTTGATTCTTTCTTTTTCATTTTTTGATAAAGAACTCTTTTTTAACAGCGACTGTAATTCGACATCTTTTTTCTTAATTACACTGACTGGATTTTCTGCCGAAAACAAAAAGGCTGCTGAAACCAAAAAGATTGTTATTACTTTTTTTATTGAAATCATATAATATCCTTATTTTGAAACATAGGTACTATGAAATTCTTCTAATGATAAACCCGTTCTAAAAATAAGTTCAGCAAATTCAACATTATAAGAACAAATAGCAAA
The DNA here is from genome assembly GCA_001462345.1 of Fibrobacteria bacterium AD312. Taxonomy (GTDB): domain Bacteria; phylum Fibrobacterota; class Fibrobacteria; order Fibrobacterales; family Fibrobacteraceae; genus Fibro-01. The sequence goes on from LIUM01000009.1 coordinate 47,457, forward strand.
ATAATATTTTTTTAATAAATTAACATTATCCGTATAAGCAGACAATAGCTTTTCCGCATTTGAAGGATCTAAATCATATTGTATCGCTGTTCCTTTTAAGATTGCTTCTGTTGCCCGTAGACTTGTCTTCATGCTTTCTACCTTTTCTTTTATAGAAATCACTTTATCATATTGTTCTTCTATTTTTAACAATAAGCCTTGAGCCGCATAATTTTCTTTCATTCGTAAAGCATTATGTTCTATTCTAGCTTTTCGATAATTCTGCCAACCTTTCCAGAAATTCAAACGATAACGTAAGCCTATACCAAAAGTCCCAGACAAAGTATTCACGGCATCTTGAGCAAAAGCATTTTTCTGAATTACTTGGCGATTTCCTGCCCAAGATTTTACATATTCAAATTCAGCCATAATAAAAAATTCAGGAGCGAGTTTTGCTTCTGCTAAATCCATCTGATAAGATCTAGCTTCTAAACCTGCTTTAAGTTGCTTTAATTCTGGATGAGATTTTATAGCAATCGCTTTTAATTCTTCTAAAGAAAGCAACGGTTCAGAGCGTACTGTTAGCACGGTATCTACTGTTGAAAAAAGATTTCCTTCTTCTAACTGTAAAGAAAAATGAATTGCGAGTAAAACTTGTTTTAAGCCTCGTCCAGCATCTGATACGGCTTCTTGAACCACATACATATTCGACTTTAATTTGAGAAGATCCATTTGAGAAACATTAGGCTCATCGTTATCTAATGCTTCTTCTAATTTTTCGTAGGCATTATTTATTTGTTTTTCAACATCTTTAGCTAAACGATTCATTTCTAATGCTAACAGGTAATTGTAATAATATGACTGTAGCTCTACTTCTTTTTTATGTTCTCCTTGAAGTAGCCCCAATTCGTGCTGTCGAATATCTGCTTGAATTGCTTTTTTTCCAACATTATATTGCCCTAAATTAAGAGGCTGAGTGGCCTTAATTTGCGTACCCCAATAAGGACCCATCTTTCTAAAATCCCATGCTTCAACAGTATCGCCCCATGAGTCTACATGCTCTTTTAATCCAGGAGCAGGACCAACCATCATCGAAAAAGAAAACGTAGGTAATATAACTTCTGATTTTAAAGTGGCGAGCTGTTCTTTCTTCATCGTTGAAGAAAAACGTTTTTCTGCCACAATAGGATCTTTTTTGATAGACTCGTTCACAAAGCGAAGACAATCATAAGATTCTCCCCATGCGAAAGAAAATACCAAAGACAAAACTGATAAGACACGAATAACCATTAGGGTAAATCTAGAAAATTTGAATTAGATACCAAATTCCAATATTTAGAAATAACTCTCTCATAATAGCGAGTTGGTAGAGGATGGTTCTTTTTCAAGTGGGAATCTAATAAACCTGGTCCAATATTATATGCAATAATAGCATGTTTTAGATTTTGATACTTTCCAATTAAACGCATAAGGTAAGCAGTCCCAATGACAACATTCACATCTGGAGCCATTAAATCTTCTGGAGATTCAATTTTGTAACCAAAACGACGTCCAATACTCTTTGCCGTTTCTAATTTAATCTGCATCAAACCAAAAGCACCAGATTCAGCTCCCGATCGCATTCTTCCTCTTGCTTTTGGATTCCCATGACTTTCTTGAGCGACAATACTTAAGATCAATAGTGGATCAATATTATACGTTCTAGAGATTTTCCAAATTTGTTCTGTGAGCTCAATTCGACTTTGTTCATTGATTTTATTCTTTGATAAAAAAGTCAATCCCCTTTCAATTTTCACGTAATCTAAAGTCCACTTTCCATATTCTTCTAACTCTAAAATTTCTTCTCGAAGCACTTGTTCTTGGGCAAGAAGAGCATCCCATTTCTTTTGATATACAATCCAAATAGCAATAAAAACAAGCCAGAGAATCAAAGTCGAAGCATAAAAAAAGAAAAGCACTCCAGAGGATAGTCGAAGGCTAATTTTCACGCCTGGAGTTCTCCAAAAGTTCAAGGTAACCGACCCAGTCTCTAATAGAACCAAAGGCATGAGATGTCGTTGAATCCACGACAAGTCCAAGATGTTGTAATGAACCTAAAGATGATTTCAATCGTTCGATCTCTTGAATAGATCTCTTTCTCTCATTTTCTAAGCTAATAATCTGCGCTTGTTGTTCAAGAATTTCGTTATTTTGTATGTAAACAATCGAGAATAAAGTAACAAACCAACCCAGCAAAATAACAAATAAAGCAACAGCAACACCAGGGCTCAAACGAAGTCCTGTTTGCTTACTGTAATTGAGACCTACTTGTTTAAGTTGTTTCAAAAGGCCTGAACGCCTAAAAGATTTTCGATTATCATACAACTCTAAAATATGTGAGTAACGAGAAAAATAATCCCTATGTTCTTTCCCTGAAGAGATAAACACAAGCATTGCATTTTGCTTCTTTATTCGATTCAAAATATTTAAAAATAATTCTAAATATGCATCATCAATAAAATGAGCACGCTCAAGATTCAAAAAGAAAAAGCAACCAGGCCCCTTAATTAACATTTCTAATTTTTCACGAACAGCAGGTAGTTGCAATAGTCCAAAAGTGCCACGCAAAGTAATCTCTACTTCATCACCAGCATCATCCACCAGAATGTCCATCCAATCAGACATCATAATAAAACTCTCCGTTTAGATAATTTTATTTTCATCCCTAACGAATCCGATTCTAAAGCAGATAACTCGACATCCCAAAAAAAGAAAATTCTTAAGCCCTGTACCGCCTGAGGAGAAGCAAATTGATTCATCCCCATAATTGGGGATAATAGAACACGTGTAGGTCGCTTAAATTCAAAACGAGTAAACCAAGCTAACAATCGATCTTGTAATTCTAATACTTCGGCATTTGGATACAAAATTGAAACGTCATCCACCAATGAAATTTTTTTTCCGTTTATTTTCATTAACTGCGTTTTGGCGTCAAATCCTCTCATCCCGAGTTCTAATTCCGTGCCAAAATAGCCCTTAAAATCAAGATAAGTTGAATTTGTTAAACGATAGTCTAAATCAAATGAAGCGTGCTTGGAATGCAATGAAAAATGTTTATCTACATGGAAAATATGTTTTGTTTCTGGAGAAGAAAAAATTTGTTCTGAATGAAATAATAAATGAACAGACTCAGACTCTCGCTTCACTTCATAATCACAAGGAAATATCAAAGCCCCCGAACGATCTTCTACAGCAGATTGAAAACCAGAAACAGATGAAATTTTATTCGGTAAAAAGTGATCCAAAAAGCCAACAGAAATATCACCATCATCTCGCATGGCATTAATTAAATTCACTCCCGAAGGCTTATAATTTAAGGATCGCAAATAGGCTCCACGACCATGATCTATTAATAAAGAAAGATCTGAATTATTGACCCACACTTGTTTCTGCCCATCCAATAAAAAATCGGATACTTCTATACGAAGGCCATCAAAGCTCTCTAAACTTTCAACCGTTAATAAAACAGTGATTAAATCTTTATACGCCTTCCAGCGAACGCCTGGATTTTTTATTCCTTGATTACCATACAAATCGCGGTAAAAAAATGGAGCCATCAAAGGCAATAGCATTTCTTCTATTTTTTCTAAATCTTCCTCACTTAGTTTTTCTAACGCATAGCGATGAACAGCTAGAAAAGATTTATGTAAAAAATTAATCTCTGGACGACGAATTAGTAATTCTCTACAGCTATGAGCTCCTATCGGAAGCCCTAAATTAGACCCTAGTGCGCTCACTAGATTCACTTTTCCTTCTGTCATCTGTTGTTCTATAACATGAGAAACAGTCCATGTTTGGTGATCTAATAAAGCGAGTTTTTCTTCTAAAGAAGTAAAAAAGGATGAAACTGAAGTAGATTCATCTAAAGGAACTTCTAAAGAGACCACAACACACTTATCATTTTTAGGTAATTTTTGAATTTCTTCTTCAAAGAAGGGTACTTTTTCTATAAAAGCTTTTGAGAGCCCTGTAGAAACAGAAATCAAACGAAGCATGGTTCCTTTATCCTCTGTAGTAAACCAGCCAAAAACAGGTGTAGAACGCCCTAAAGCAACTTGTAAATTATCATCATTCACTAACGTGTACTTAAAACTTTGAAGAGCCAACAATTCCGTCATCCCTATTTCCCAAACCATCGATGAGTTAAAATACCCGCTAGGTTCCACCTGAAATATTTTAGTGATATATTGACGATGTTTTTTTAATTGTAGCGATTGAAGACGAGAAGGAAAAAAAGGCGGCATAGAATCATAAAACCCACCCCCGATTAATTCTAAACGACCTTCTTGAACACGCGCTTTCATCCACGCTACTTCTTGAGGAGTGTATTTTACCATAGCTTCTAATACAGAGCCAGGTATGTATAAAGACAATCGAATGGACGTTCTATCTAAAAAAAGTTTTAATTCTTTAGAAAATGATTTTATTTCTTCTACGGGAATAACGTTTAATGGAGAGAAGACATCCTTTACAAAAAGAAGAATTGAAAGTTTAATTTTATACATAAATCATTATATCTCTTTAAAAATCAATATAATAAGAAATCAATGAGAATAGATATGATTCAGAAATATAAAAAACCGAAATGGAAGATAATTCAAGCGTTTAATAACAGGAACGATTCGGCAATAATAATGCCGTAAATAACAGAAGTGATCAAAAATGGATTAAAAGATGAATAATAGATAGAAGCAGAAAAAACTCTGAAATAAAAATGATCCCAAAAAATTAAGTCAAATATCGTACGTAAAACTCAAGTTTTTAATAGTAGAATCGAACAAAAGTGTTCTCTCGAGAATTAACTGTTGCAAAAAAGAAAAGTTAAACAATGGATAACGATGGCAAAAAAATCCTCAACAGAATAATGATAGCTAAATGAAAAAGTTCAATTGCTGAAAGATTTGTAGAAAAGACAAAAAAAGGGATTTAAAAAAAGAAG
>LIUM01000010.1 GCA_001462345.1 Fibrobacteria bacterium AD312
AGCTAAATTATGAACAGAAACTATCACTTCAAGTGTCCATCACTTGGGGGCATCTCACATATAGTTATTCATAAAAAAAAGAAAAAAACATTTCCGTCGTTAATTTAATTAAAGCGAATAATTGCATAAAAGCTTTTTTTCTATATTAAAATCATGATTGAAACTCTTCTACACTATAATATCAATGCCCCTCGATATACAAGCTACCCACCAGCGAATCTTTTTAGAAAAGCAGAAAATGAATTAGAAGTAGAAGAATTATGGAAAGCATCTAATTCCTTAAATCCATCCAATTTAAGCTTTTATTTTCATATCCCTTTTTGTTCTAAACGATGCCTTTTTTGTGGCTGTACTTCTGAGACGATAAAAGAAGATTCATATAGAGAAGAGTATATGAATTCCATTGCTCTCGAAATGGAAAAAAAATTACCATGGATTGATTCGTCTAGAAAAGTCACGCAAGTGCATTTTGGTGGTGGGACTCCTACTAGTGTTCCTGTGAGTGAATTGAAATCCATTTTAGATAGGCTAAAAGAAAGATTTACTTTTTCATCGAGAGCAGAAATTGCTATAGAATGTAATCCAGCTTCCGTGACAGAGACTCTTCTTTCGGATTTAGCTCTAGCAGGTTTTAATCGCATTAGTTACGGAATCCAAGATTTTAATTTAGAGACGCTTCGCCTCATTGGCCGAGATCCTTCTTTAATTGATGTCCCGTCTCTTGTTTCTCTTTCCCATAAACTCGGCTTTCAAAGCGTTAATTTGGATTTGATTTATGGCTTACCAGGGCAAACACTCGAAAGCTTTTCTGATAGCGTTTCAAAAGCAATTGCGGCTAATCCAGATCGAATTGCCCTTTTTAGTTATGCTCACGTCCCTTGGAAACGCCCAGAACAAAAGCGATTAGAAGAATACCATATTCCTGATGCTTATCATAAAATGAGTTTTTTCCTAAAAGCTCGCGATATGTTTAAAGAAGCGGGTTATCAAAATATCGGAATGGATCATTTTGTTAAATCTTCTGACTCCTTATTTTTTGCTTCCGAGCAAGGTCTTTTACATCGTAATTTTCAGGGCTATTGTACAAGAAGTACAACGGGGCAAGTCTATGCCTTTGGTTCTAGTGCCATTTCTCAGCTAGATAACGCTTATCTACAAAATACACATATCACTTCAGACTATATGGAAAAAGTAAAAAGGCAAGAAATGACTGAGGTGCGCGTTCATCCATTAACGGAAAATGAAAAAATTTGGCGAAATATGATTGAACGGTTAATGTGTAATAACGCGTTAAAAATCAATGAAATAGAGAAAAAGGCACTCGGAGAAAGATGGAATCGTCTCTGTGCGCTAGAAAAAGAAGGACTTTTAACGAAAATAAATGACGATGAAATCCGCACAACAACACTTGGTTCGCTTGTAATTCGTTATTTGGTCTCTGTAATAGACCCGTTACTTGAAAACCAAGAGTCTGAAGGCGTTTTTAGTAAGACTATTTGATGCTTTTAGTGGCAGTCATCACTTGCCAAAGAATTGCTTTTTGGGCATGCAAGCGATTTTCAGCTTCTTCATAACTAAAGTTTTTAGATCCATCCATCACAGAATCAGTGATTTCTTCGCCACGATGTGCTGGCAAACAGTGAGAAACCTTGCAATGTTCTGGAGCAAGAGTCAATAAGTGATCGCTAATTTGGAAAGGAAGGAAGTGACTTTGTTTTGATTCTTTTTCACCTTCTTGACCCATACTAACCCAAACATCACTATATAAGATATCGGCATCAACAACAGCTTCTTCTGGGGTATTGAATACGCGGTATTTACAGCCACGTTTTTTAAGAAGAGGAAGAGATTCTTCTACAATCCATTTCGGCTGTTCAAACCCTTTGGGACAAGCTAAAGTGAAGTTCATACCGAGCTTAGCACATAGCGTTAATAGAGAATTTGCCACATTATTCCCATCGCCAATAAATGCAACGGTTTTACCTTGGAAATCGCCCATTTGTTCACGAAGCATTTGAGCAAAAGAGACGGCTTGACATGGATGAAAATCGTCTGTTAAAGCATTAATAACAGGGATATCTCCATAAAGAGCGAGTTGTTCGACTAGTTCTTGCTTAAAGCAGCGAACTACAAGGGCATTGATCCATCGAGAAAGACAACGAGCAACATCTTTGATGCTTTCACGTTTTCCAAGCCCAATAGAATCAGGGTCTAGAATAACTGGTAATCCACCAAATTGATGAATACCTACTTGAAAAGTGGTAATTGTTCGTAAAGAAGGTTTTTCGAAAAACATACCAAGAGACTGGCCTTTAAATCGGTCAGAATATTGCCCTGAATGTACCTCTGCTTTTAAGCGGCAAGCAATATCTACTGTTTCTAGAATTCTTTCTTCGCTCCAATCAGCGAGGCGAAGTAAATGCTTCTGACGATCAATCATGTTTGTTCTTTCAGACCTCTAAGTTAAAACTTAAAATGTTATTTAAAAAGAAAAAGGCTGTTTGAAATAATCAAACGCCATTCTCAAGAGAGAGAAAGTACAATATATATTCTTTTTTTATAAAGGGAAGAAAAAAAAGAAAAAAATAATTATGGAGTAGACATTTTTTGTTCCGTTTGCATTTTTAGCTCTAAACGCCGTCTAATCACCATTTCATTGAATAAATCGGTTAAGCTGTCTTCTATGCTAATTAGAGGTTTCCAGCCAATACTCATTATTTTAGTGGGGTCACCAATTAATAAAGGAATATCATTTGTTCTTTCTAAGGCAGGATCGTATCTAAAATCGACACTTACACCTGCAATATCAATTAAAAATTCAGTAAGTTCTCTGAAAGTATATGATTTTCCACAGCAAATATTATAAATGGAGCCAGATTCACACCCATTAAGCACTTGAATCATTCCTCTAGCAACATCTCGAACATCTACAACATCACGACTAATATCAAGACTTCCTGTAAATAAAACAGGTTCGGTTCCGTAGTGCTTGATTTTTACGAGCTGGTAGGTGATGGATGGAATGGCAAAACGTCTGCTATGGTGAGGGCCTGTAAAATGGAATGGACGAACAAAAACGATATGCAATCCATAGGCATTTCTAAATTGGTTCCCAAGTATTTCCATACACGCTTTTGAGGAGGCATAAGGTGTTAATGGGTTAGGAAGACTAGATTCTTTATGTAATGTCGTTAAATGTTCTTCGGTACGACCATAAATTTCACTGGAGCTCAAAAGAAGAACTTTGGCTTTAGGGCAGGCTTGGCGCACTACCTCAAGCAAGTTTTGAGTTCCTAGAAGATTAGTACTTAAGGTTTCAAATGGCTTTTTATAAGAAAGACCAACAGAAGATTGGCTAGCCAGATGGTAAATGTATTGAGGTTGTATCTTTTGAATAACTTCAAAAAGATCTTTAAAATTCAATAAATTACCTGTTAAATAATTAACGTCTGGTACTTTTTGCCATGGTTGTGGTTGTTCATCACTAAAACTAAACAATTTACGGCCAGAGCGCGTGACTCCAGATAAAATGTGAAACCCTAAGGCTCCTGTACCACCAGTGACAAGAATACTCATAGTTCCTCTTTTGCCCGAATAGAATCCCAGGCGTTGTTAATGATCTGTTCATCAATATTAGAATGCTTTTCTACAAAACCAATTTTATGTGGAAGAATATAATTTCTATTATTTTTATCCACTTTTTTATCAATACTCATTGCTTTCCAAGCTTCTTCGGCTGAAACATTAAAAGAAGTAGGAAATCCAAATCGATTCAATAGATTGTTTTGGCGCTCTTCATCTTGTGAAGTCCAGAGATTAAGAAGGGTAGCGACTCTACCAGCGACTCTCATCCCTAAACTAACAGCAATTCCATGAGAAAATTTTTGATAATTCGTCAGTTTTTCAATGGCGTGGCCAAAGGTATGTCCATAATTCAAAATAGCTCGAAGCCCTGTTTCTTTTTCATCTATTCCGACGACTTCTGCTTTAATTTCACAACTGCGTTTAATGAGTTGTTTTAATATTTCAGGGTCTTTATTGAGAATGGATTCCACATGGTTCTCGATAAAATCAAAAAAGGCGGCATCGTAAATCACACCATATTTTATGATTTCAGCGAGTCCAGCTAAAAATTCTTGGTGAGGAAGAGTGCTTAAAACCGAAATATCGCAAATCACGGCTTTTGGTTGATAGAAAGCTCCTATCATGTTTTTCCCTTCAATATGATTCACTGCCACTTTTCCACCAACAGAACTATCAACCATACTGAGTAGCGTTGTGGGAAGCTGAATAAAAGGGATTCCACGTTGGTACGTGGCGGCACCAAAGCCAGCCATATCTCCAACAACACCGCCGCCAAATTGAAGTAGACAAGTTTTTCTACTAAAATGACGACGAAGCATAAAGGTGTATAGCTGATTTAAACTATTAAAGTTTTTATTTATTTCACCAGATCTGAATTTAAAAACAAGAGATTGAGAAGATTGATTTCTAAGTTGAGAAATTGCTTGACTTTGTGCTTTTGCAACGGCATTATCAGTACAAATTAAAAAGTCATGAGAAGGCATTAATTGAAGACCTTCTAGAAGAATTCCCATTCTGGATAACAAATGATTTCCAATAAAAATAGGGTAGCGATCACCAGAAGACGTTTCTACGTTTAATACATGATCTTCCCAAAAATGTAAAAGGCGAACCACTCGTTCAGTGACGTGTTCTTCAGGGTATTCATTAGAACTTTCAACGCTAAAATCAGCTTTAGAATAGTAAACTTCTCTTTCTACTAGAAGTGTTTTTACTTTTTCTAGCCGTTGAGTATCGTCAAGACCAGCCATTAATGGACGATTGTTTTTTCTACTAATCCGTTCCGATAAAACTTCAGGTTCAGCCCATAGACGAATTAAAACACCTGATTGACGAATGGCTTTGACAACAGAAGCTTGTGTTAAAGCGCCTCCACCTAGGGAGATGACTTTTGGCTCTGGGTCGGTAGCTAGTTTTTCAATGACTTCCAATTCCATTTTTCGAAAAGCGGCTTCACCGTCTTGTTCAAAAATTTCGGAAATGCTTTTGTTTGCTTGTTCTGCAATTAAAAAATCAGTATCAATAAATGGACGTTTTAAGCGTTCAGCAACATGACGACCAACTCGACTTTTACCACTCGCCATAAAACCAGTAAAATAAATATGCTTATACATGAGACCCCTCATCATTTTGAATAAGAACATCATTCATGAATAAGGCATTCGAAAGAATGTGATCTTTTTTAGAATACTCAGGAAACCATTTTGCAAAGCTAGCAGCCCCTTGAGCGGCAAGCATTCCTGTTCCTAGGATTACCTTACAGCCTATGGATTTTGCTTCTTGTAAAAGGCGAGTTTCTGGAGGGTTGTACACAATATCGTATACAATTTGTGAAGAACGTAATTGATTTTTTTGTAAGGGGGTTTCATCAATTGAAGGAGCCATCCCCACGGAAGTGGCGTTAATAATCAGATCGATTGAATCTGTAATCGATTCAAAATTCTCAAATAAAATTGTTTTTTGTTTTGCCAGAGTGACTTCACTAAGATCGTGAATCAAAGCTTCGCCTTTCATTTGATTTCTGGAGACAATCGTAAGAGGAATCCCTTGTTTTGCTAAGACAAAAGCAATGGCTCTAGCGGCACCACCATTACCTAATAGAGCTACTTTTACAGAAGAGTCTAACTCAAAAGAAGGTCCCAACGCATTTTGTAAATTAAATAGGGCTCCATATGGATCCGTTGTTGTTCCCATCAATGTGGAACCAACGATACCATCTTTCCAGTATAGCGTGTTCACGCTTCCTGTGAACTTTGACAATGAATCTAGTTCATCGACTAAAGAGATAATTTTTTCTTTAAAAGGGATTGTTACGTTAGCACCTATAAAACCAAAAGTACGAAACGCTTGAACAGCTTGTGGTAGTTGTTCAGGTAAAAATGTAAAGGGAAGATAAGTAGCATTGATATTTAAGCGATTCAGTAATGCATTTTGCATCACTGGAGATCGTGAGTGTTCAATAGGATATCCAAAAACGCCAAGCAATTTTGTTTTGCCATTTATGTGCGTCACAAAGTCCTCTATTTTTATAGGAACTTCAATTTTTAAAGAATTCTCAAAATTTGATTTTCAAATTTTTTTTCAATAACATTTTGTGCATACAGGTCTATTTGCCAAAATAAGTGCAGCAGACATGCTTCATGAATACACTGCGTGTTGCACTTACAAGTGTCTAAATACTAAAATGGTAAAAACCATTCGTGTATGGACTCTTTGCAAAAATTTCCCCATAATTACTTGGTTATTAAAAAAATACCAAAGCAATTTTCAGAGAAGCCTTTTAGCGTTTTTAGCGCTAATTGGAAAGTTCCATGATTTATTTCCTCATAAAAATACATATTTAAATGTATTATGATTCTCAAAAACACAATTGTTTCGCTTTTTTTACGTCATTTTAAGCAATGTTATCAAGTGAACTATCCAGAAAACATTTCTTGGTTAAAAGCAAAACGTCTCTTTTTTGAGATTTTTAGTGGTCTGTTTTTACTTTTTTTAAAACTTTTTTCTGTTTTCTCTAAGATGTTTGTTTTTCCCATTTTTTAATACAATAAAACATAGAAACCTCTTATTTTTATACTCCAAATAACGCTTTTTCTAAATCCTTTTCTATATTAGCGGCGTGATGAAATTACCTGTAGTATCTATCGTTGGACGCCCAAATGTGGGGAAGTCCTCTCTTTTTAACCGAATTTTAGGTCGCCGTGCTGCGGTGGTATCTGATCGTGACGGTGTCACTCGGGATCGCCATTATCAAACCGCGAACTATAAAAATCGTGAGTTTATCATCATTGATACAGGTGGTTTTCTGCCTGATGATACGATTGACGTATTAGCAGATAGCGTTCGAGTGCAGATTTTTAATGCCATACAAGATTCCGATTTAGTCTTATTTATGGTGGATGTTCGAGTTGGCATTACTGAGTTGGATTTACAATTTTCCCGAATGATTAAGCGTTTAGACAAAAAAGTCATTTTAGTTGCCAATAAAAGCGAAAAAGAGTCGGATCGTACAGAAAGTTGGAACTTTTTACCTTTAGGTTTTGGGCCTCCTCATACTGTTAGCGCACTTACTGGATATGCTTGCTTATCTCTTTTAGATCAAGTCTTAGAACTTCTTCCAGGTGAAAAGTCTATTCGTAGACAAGAAGAACGTCCTATTCGTTTTGCCATTTTGGGCCGTCCAAATGCAGGCAAGAGCACGCTTTTAAATAAGATTTTGAACGAAGAACGAGCTGTAGTATCTGATGTTCCAGGAACAACTAGAGATTCTATTGATTGTCAATTTACCGTCGATGATGTTCCTTTTGTTGTAACAGATACGGCAGGACTTCGTAAAAAAGCACGCGTTTCTGATGAAGTTGAAATTTTTAGTAATATGCGAACGATGGAAAGTATTCGTCGCTCGGATGTTTGCGTTTTAATGATTGATGTGACTCGTGGTTTAGAAGTTCAAGATTTTAGAATTATTACTGAGATTAGAAAAGCTGGAAAAGGCTTAATCATTCTTCTAAACAAATGGGATATTTTAGAAAATAAGACTGAAAAATCATTTGACCATCTTGTAAAAGACATGGTCGAACGAGAAACCATGCTCGAATGGGTGCCAATTATTTCCATTAGTGCTCTTGAAGGGCAGCGTGTGCATCGTTTAGTGGATGAAATAAAAAAGGTCTATTCCAATTGCCGCCGTGTACTTGGACGAGAACACTTGGCTGAGTTTTTTGCTGGTTTAACAATAAGAAATCCTCATCCACCACGCCAATCCAGAATTATTGTATTAAATAGAGCTTGCCAAACAATGGTAGAGCCGCCAGTGATTACTATTGAAACAAGAACACCTGAACTTGTCGATGAAGCGTATAAGCGCTACTTACTGAAAAATTTTTATGAAGAATTTCAGTTACATGGCGCCCCTTTGAGATTAAATTTTGATCAGAAATTAACCCTTAGAAAGGATGAAGAACTTGAGCAGTTTACTGAGTCTTCCAATAGCGTATTTGTTGGGGTCGATCCCTTCAGCCGTATGGATCGCGAAAATCGTAAAAAAAATAGACATACGTGAGCATGGTTCTAAAAACGCTGGCTTAACGAATGTCTTTAGAGTACTTGGGTGGAAACCAGCTCTTCCTGTTGTACTGATTGATCTCTCAAAAGGCTTTTTAGCGCCATCCATTGCACTTTGGATGAATAATGCCTCCATTGCTAAAGGTGGTCCTGATTTATTTTGGTTGCCATTGGTCGCTGGTATGCTTGCTATTGTAGGCCATAGTTTTACTTGCTTTGCTGGCTTTAGAGGCGGAAAAGGGGTGCTTACTGCATTTGGTGTATTCTTAGCGTTAGCTCCATTAACTGCGATTATTTGTTTTTTGATATGGGTTTTATTAGTGGCTTTGACAAAGTATGTTTCTGTGGGTAGTATTGGTGCTTGCCTTGCTCTCGCATCTCTTTCTGGTACTAGTTTTTTATTAGGATTTCCTGATAAAAACATTCATGGCGGTATATTTTTATTGGCTTTTGTTGTTGCCGCTTTTGTGATTATCAAACACAGAACTAATATTGTTCGCTTGATGAATGGAACAGAAAATGGCTTTGGCTCTAAAAACAAATCAAAAATGAAATCTTCAGAAGAAAAGATATAGATTATAATATCATTATTGATGTTGAAGTGAGGTTTTACGTATGAAAGTTGCTGTATTAGGTACAGGTGGTTGGGGATTAACTTTAGGTCGTGTTTTATTTGAAAATGGAAATAAAGTTTCTTTTTGGACTCATTCTCAAGAAGAAGTCGATCTTTTAAATGAATTTCATGAGTATAAAGATAAACTTCCAGGCGTTGTGTTTCCTAAAGAATTCTTTTATACAACAAACATGGCTCTCGCTTTAGACGGAGCCGATATGGTTCTTATTGTTGTACCTTCTCAGTTTATGGATAGCGTTTCAAAGCAATTGGGTCGAGTCAACTTTTCAAATAAACAAAAAACTATTGTTGTTTGTGCGACAAAAGGTATTTTAGAATCCACATTACAACGCATGAGTGAAGTTATTTTATCAAATGTCTCTTGGCTTACTCCAGATCGAATGGTTGCTTTTAGTGGGCCATCTCATGCAGAAGAAGTTTCTCGTCGAATTTATACAGCGATTGTCGCTGCTTGTCCTTCAGAAGAATCCGCTCAGTTTGTACAATCAGCGATGAGCTGCTCTTATTTAAGAGTTTACACCTCCACAGATATTATCGGTGTCGAATTATGTGGCTCTGTAAAAAATGTGATTGCTATTGCGAGTGGCGTTTTATATGGTATAAATGCTGGTGATAATACTCGAGCCGCTCTTTTGACACGTGGGCAAGCTGAAATGTGTCGTTTAGGGGTCGCTTTAGGTGCAGATGCTCATACATTTGCTGGGCTTGCTGGCATGGGAGACCTTATTGTAACCTGTTTATCTTCACATAGTCGTAATCGTTTTGTTGGTGAACAAATTGGACAGGGAAAAACTTTGGATGAGATTCTTGCTCATATGAAAATGGTTGCAGAAGGGGTACCTACTTGTAGGAGTGCAAAAGCTTTGGCTGAAAAAGTGGGTGTTGAAATGCCTATCGTCAATGCCGTTTATGAAACGCTCTTTAATGGTAAAGCCCCAGAAAAATCAATTAATGAATTAATGAAACGAGAATTGAAGTCGGAAGTTTGGTAATAAAAAAAGATTCACTCATTTATGTTAAAACCTCATCAACCAGATGAGGTTTTTTGTATTTTAATACAAAATGATAGATTAGAACTAAAAAAATCCAAATATTGTTGTTTTTACTTAATAAAGATAATTTTTTACGATTCTTTTTTAGGTAGCCTTACAAATACAACAGCTCCTTGAATAGCTTGAAATAACAAGGGAATATAGCCAATAAGAGTAGATGCTAAAACAACATCTGCTGGAATACCAAGCAAAGTGGAGTAGAGACTAACCTGTACATTTTCTCTAATTCCAATACCATTAATTGAGATGGGGAGCATTGTTAGTGTAACAGTAATGGTTGTAAATACTGTGATTGTCCAAAGATCTATTGAATACCCAACCGCCTTAAAATAGGCGAAGTGAATTAAAATCGAGAAAACTTGAAGCCAAATGGAATCAAGTCCAGAAAGGAGAAATGCTTTTTTATGATGTCTATAAACGCTAAAGGCATTTTGTAATTTTGCAATAAAGGGTATTTTTTCTGCTAATGCATCTGGTATTTTAATTTTATCTAAAAATAAAAACATGAATA
Source organism: Fibrobacteria bacterium AD312 (assembly GCA_001462345.1). GTDB lineage: Bacteria > Fibrobacterota > Fibrobacteria > Fibrobacterales > Fibrobacteraceae > Fibro-01. The sequence goes on from LIUM01000010.1 coordinate 10,346, forward strand.
CGGATAATAGTGCTATTAAAGAGCATGCTATAATAAAAATCATGTAATAGTCAGGAATTGAAAAGCGAGATAAAACAATTGGAAGAGCTATAAAAAAACAAAGAAACATGGCAAGTAAACCCATGATTCTTGAAACAGCAACTGCTGCAACTGATTGAGCTGTTTGGCTAAAACGTTTTCCAAAAGAAATAGTTTTAACGGCGTCACCACCAAAACCACCAGGCAGTAAATTATTGAAAAAATAACCTAAAGCAATATAAGCATAAAATGTTCGGAATTTTACTTTTTTACCATCTTCCAGTAACAAGCCTCGCCAACGGTTGGCTTGAATTCCCATAGATAAAAAAGTCAAGAAAAGAATAAAAACGACCCAAGGAACCATATTCATGCTCCAATGAGTCATGGTTTCTTTTAAGGGGACTTTCCAAAAGATATAAATAAGACCACTACAGCTTATAATCGCCTTGAAAATAGTGGATAATATTTTTTTATAAGGAATCATGAGGTAAATTTAGCTTTCTTATGATTTTTTAAAAACATCTTGAGCAATATTTAGAATTTGCTGACTTGTTTTTTCCCAAGAGAATTGTTGAATCCATTCTTTAATTGCTTCTTTTGAGGCCGTTTCTTTATTTAGACTTTCATATAAAGTATTTGCCATATCCTTAATAGACATAGGATCAAAATAATTCACAACATCTCCTCCTACTTCAGGTAGAGAAGATGTATTGGAACAGGCAACAGGAGTTCCACAAGCAAGAGCTTCTAAAACAGGAAGGCCAAAACCCTCATAAAGAGATGGTAAAACAAATAAATCAGCTAAATTGTATAAATGGACTAAATCTTCTTGATCTACAATTCCCGTATGAATTGTTAGTTGCTCAATTCCGAATTTGATCTCTTCGTTACTTTTTGATCGTCCTTCAAACGCTTTGCCGACAAGGATTAAACGACAATCTTCTTTCCCTTTCATTTCTGAAAAAGCTTCTAGCAGTCTGGATAAATTTTTATGTGGTAAGAAGTTTCCAACATATAATAAGATTTTTTTATCCTCTGGGATAGAAAATTTTTTATATAAATAAGAAATTTCTTCTTTAGACTTTTTATTAAATTCTTCACCATATGCTAAAGGAACGACTGAAATTTTATTACTGGAAACATTAAAAAAACGAAGAAGGTCATTTTTTGTGTTTTGAGAATCGGTAATAATACGGTCAGCTCGTTTACAAATAAACCAGAACATAAACTTAAAATAAAATTTAGCTAGTTTAATAGGAAGAAACTCAGGGTAAATTAGATGTGTTAAATCGTGTACGGTTACAATTAATTTACCGCGATAGAGTAAAGGAATATTACAGTGAGGGATGTGTAAAATATCAGGTTTAGCGAGGCTCAATTTTCTGTAAGGAAAAGAAATTTGCTCTTTATAGCCATAGATTCCTGTATCGAAAGGAATAATATGCTTTAAGTTTGAATCAAATTTTTCTAATTCTTCTTTATTTCCTAAGATGATATCATAATGAATATATTGAAGCCATTGACGTATGCAAGTTCCTATTCCAGATTTATTAATCATTCGGGCATCAATAGCTAATTTCATTTTTCGAAATGTCCTTTTTTAACAATAATAGTATTAATTTTTATAACCAAAGAATCCAAATAGCTATAAAAAGGATGAATAAACTTAAATAGACTTGCGTCAACAAAAAAAAAGTTATATTTCTAAATATTAAAAAGGTTTATGGAAGTACAATGTCGTTAAAAATTTTAGCCCCTGTTTTTGCTATTGAAGCTTTGTTTTTATTTGGCTGTGGTATGCTAGGGTCAGATTCAGAATCCTCTCGTGCTTTAGTTTTTGATCAAGCCACTTTATATATGGCTGAATTGGACGAAGTTCCGGTAGAAGGCGTTTTAGTTCCTGGTGTTTCAGGGAAAGGACTTTCTCTTTCAGAAGGTCAAAGTGCTTCTCTTGATATAGTGTTAAACGATTCTATACCTGTAGGTACAGTTGAATTTTGGTTTAAGCCAGGGGAAGATTTCTTTGATGGAGCTCCTAGAACTCTCCTCGGAAATGATGGCTCAAGAATTCATTTCTTTGTAAAAAATGATGAATTAATCTTCCAAAAAAATCATACTGGTGTTCATTATTTTGTAAAAGGGTTGTTGGATTTAGATTCTGGTTGGAATTTAATTGCAGGGCAATGGGGTAATGATTCACTTAGTTTGGCTGTTAATGGAAAGGTAATAGCTTCGATTCCTCATTCTTTTGGATATGTTCCATCAACACGTTTTACTGATGATTCTAATCGCATTCTGATTGGTATAAAATCGAGTTGTTGCATGGAAGCCTTATTACAGTATGAAAGTCTGAGTACTTCAGGTGCATTTGATCAGGTTCGTGTTTCTAATAAAGTTCGTTATTGAATATTAAAGACAGAACCTATTTCTATTTGTAAGGTAAAAGACGCTTTAATTAATTTTGGCTTTTCTCTTGTTAGCTAATTTTATGCAACGTTACGAATGTTTATCTAATGTGGTCACTTAAATGTGTTTAGTTTCATATTGTCAACCAGCATTAACGGTCTATTACGATTTTTTTATTATTGAAATGGATGAAAAAACAAAAAAGACTTGCTTTAACACAAAAAAAAAATTACATTGGTCATTATCAAAAAGAATTATGGAGGCGCAATGTCATTAAAAATTTTAGGCCCTGTTTTTGTTTTCTCAGCATTATTTTTATTTGGCTGTGATCAAGAAAAAACAGTTCAAGCATCAGATTCAGAATCTTTATTTGCTAAGAGCAATCAAGTCAGAGATCAAAAATCTTTAGATAGTTTAGCTAATGATACCTTACTATTGGATACTTTGACTAAAGACACTACATCTACAGATTCCTTAGAAAATGATTCCTTAAAAAAAGATACATTAGTACTGGATTCTATAATTAATGATACGAATTTTATTGATAATCTTTATTGTTCTGCTCCCGCTTTAGTTGTAGATGAATCTACTTTGTATATGCAAGAATTGGAAGGAACTCCTGTTGAGGGAATTTTAGTTCCAGGAGTTTGTGGAAATGGACTTCTTCTTTCAGAAGGAGAAAGCACTTCCCTTAACATTTTGTTAAAAGATTCTATGCCTGTAGGTACAGTTGAATTTTGGTTTAAGCCAAGTGAAAATTTCTTTGATGGAGCACCAAAAACACTTCTTGGAAATGACGAGTCCAGAGTTCATTTTTTTGTAAAAGATGGAGAGTTAATCTTCCAAAAGAATCATGCAGATATTCATTACTTCGTAAAAGGTTTGTTGGATTTAGATTCTGGTTGGAATTTAATTGCTGGTCAATGGGGTAATGATTCACTTAGCTTAGCTGTCAACGGGAAAATAATAGCTTCGATTCCTCATTCATATGGGTATGTTCCTTCTACACGTTTCTCTGAAAATTCTAACCGTATAGTGATTGGTGAAAAGTCAAGTTGTTGCATGGAAGCTTTATCACAGTATGAAAGCATGAGTACATCAGGTGCTTTTGATCAGGTTCGAGTTTCTGATAAGGCTCGTTATACTGTTAATCTTGATAAAATTGTTACATTCGATTCTCTTGATGTTAAAAATGTAAAAGATGCTCAAATCAATTTTGGACTTTTAAGTGATAGCAGCTTTTATGCTACATCTCAGAGTTCCTTAAATTTAGGCGCATTGGTCTGTTTAACAGCATCTGCTTATGATAACAATACGTTAATGCGTTCTTTATATCAGTTTAGTATTGATACTCTTCCTGAAGGTGCTGTTATAGATTCAGCTATTTTCATTTTAAGTATTGATTCTTGGAAACAAAAACGTGTTTCTACTGATGAAACATTTGTCATTCATAAAATCCTTTCATCTTGGAATGAAGGCACAGGCACTTCTTCTGGTTGTAGTGAGCTTGGTACAGATCGCAACTCTGCTTCCATCAATGGTGTAACTGCCGTAGAACGTTTTTATGGTACAGAATGGAATGAAGTGGGCTTAGGCTTAAATGATTCTGATGCTTCTGCAAAGATTTATTCTTCAGTTGTTATACCAAATTATTCTAAGGATCAAGTCGTTTTCACTGTGACTGAACTTGTGAATGAATGGGTAAAAAATCCTTCCTCTAATAATGGTATGTTATTACGTAATCTTTCTGAAACTTCAGGTCGATTCCCTAATATTCCTCTTTTTGTATCTGGAAACAGTGCAAATGAAGATGGTCAACCTGTTTTGAAATTGTATTATCATTATTAATAGTTCGTTTTTGAAACATTTTTAAAGCCGCTTTTTCTAGCGGCTTTTTTTTTAAGAAAGTTATTTTGAATTAAAAAATTGTTGGTGTAATATCATTTTTATTAGTTTCTTTTGAACGGTCGATTCAAAAAGGAGATTTTATGATAGAAAAAGAAGATTTTACGATAGGCCCTAAACCAACAGAAATTCATCCGATGAAGGGATTTGATCAAGTTTGTTATTTGAAAAACGTAATCAAAAATCCAAATATCATCGTTGGAGACTATTCTTATTATGATGATCCTATGGATTCAGAGGGCTTTGAACGAAATGTTCTTTATCATTACCCTTTTATGAATGATAAATTAATTATAGGTAAGTTTTGTGCTATTGCTCGTGATGTGAAATTTATGATGAATGGGGCAAATCACAAAATAGATGCTTTTTCATCTTATCCATTTTCCATTTTTAGGAATGGTTGGGAACGAGTGACTCCTACGCTTGAAGATTTGCCTTTCAAAGGGGATACGATTATCGGTAATGATGTTTGGATTGGCTATGATGCTTTGATTATGCCTGGGGTAAAAATAGGCGATGGAGCGATTATTGCCTCTAAATCGGTGGTGGTGAAAGATGTGCCTGCATACACGATTGTCGGGGGAAATCCTGCAAATGAAATCAGGAGACGCTTTAGCGAAGATGTTATTGCTCTTCTTGAATCGGCTCAATGGTGGAATTGGTCTGCTCAAAAAATAACGGATTCTCTAGAAATTTTAACCTCAAATGATGAGGATGCTCTTCGCAATTTGTTTTATACCGATAGAGATTTTTCTTAAAAAACTGTTGTTTTTTAATGCTTGATTTAGAGAATCACTAGTAAACTAATAGTAGCGATGGCTGCCCATAAGATGACGCCTTGAATCAGTGGCTTAGAACCACAGGATTTAAGGGTGTTCCATGAGAGGCCTGTACCGATTAAAAATAAGGTGATGGCAAATCCTCGTTTGGCGATAAACACAATATCTTTACTGATGGTGTCTGGAATACCTAATACAGGAAAAAGGTATGTGTTGATGACCATCGCAATGGCAAATAAGATGATGAACCAAGGGATGACATTTAATTTGCCTTTACTTTTCTTCTTGGGAAATAAGATCATCGTGATAATTGCTAGAGGAAAGATCCAAAGTGCTCGGGTACACTTGATTAGTGCAGCTATTTGTAGAGATTCGTCGCTATAAGCGGCTGCAGCTCCTACGACAGAACTAGTGTCATGAATGGCTATCGCTGCCCATTCTCCAAATTGTTGGTTAGAAAGATCGAAAAAATGGCCTAGGGGAGGGAAAATGAGGAGGGCTAGAGCATTTAATAAGAAAATGGTTCCTAGAGAAACACTCATTTGTTTATCATCTGCATCCACGACGGGGGCGACGGCTGCAATAGCAGAACCGCCACAAATGGCGGTACCAGAAGATATCAAATAAGATGTTTTTGTATCTACCTTGATTAATTTCCCAACAATAAAGCCTAAAATCATCACTGTAACAACGGAAACGATGGTAAAAAGCATGCCATCTTTTCCAGAGGCGAGCGCCATATGCAAGTTCATTCCAAAGCCTAGCCCAACAACGCATCCTTGGAGAAGGTATTTCTGAGTCTTTTTAGCAAATTTTGGAAAAGCAGGGCCGCCAAAAATAAAAGCGTAAGTAATTCCTGCTAATAAAGCCATCCAAGAGGATATTTGTGGGAAACAGGCGAGTATTATTAATAAGATAAATAATATTTTAGCTAATTTTTGTTTCATTGTTCTTCTCTATTTTTTGACACAATAATAGCATTTTAATTTTTCATTTCTATGGCTATTGGGAGAGAGGGCATGACTTTCTCGTTCGGGAGTATTATGAGTTTGAAACTAGAAGATTTAGGGTGTGATGAAAAAATTGATCAATTAAGAATTGAAAATAATCTCCAAAATTATGAAATTGGACGAGTCATATTAGAACATAAAGAAAGATATATCGTCAGAACAGATACAGGGGAATTTGAAGCTGAAATCACTGGTAGTTTTCGATTTTCAGCCGCTCACCGGGAAGATTATCCCGCTGTTGGTGATTGGGTCGCAATAACATGTTGTGATTCTTCATTTGCGATTATTCATAAAATTCTGCCTCGATTTTCTATGATATCAAGGCAAGCCGTCGGCCAATTTGGGGAGTCTCAAGTCATTGCCACAAACATTGATTATGCTTTGATTGTGCAAGGTGTTGGACATAATTTTAATATGAATCGATTAGAGAGGTACTTGGTCATATGTAATTCATCAAAGGTGAAGCCAATTGTTATTCTTACGAAAACGGATTTAATAGATGAGGACGAAAAAGAGAAATGTCTCGAAATGATTCGAGAACGAATGAGTGATGTTCCTGTTTATGCGATTAGTAATGAAACGCAAGAGGGTTATGAGTTTCTAAAAGAGGTGATTCAAAAGGGTAAAACCTACTGCATGCTTGGCTCTTCAGGCGTTGGAAAATCTTCGTTATTAAATAATCTCTCTGGAAAGTCCATAATGAAAACGGGAAAAATTAGTGAAAGTACAAATAAAGGGCGTCATATTACGAGCCATAGAGAATTATTTGTACTAGAAAATGGCGGGATTCTTATTGATAACCCAGGGATGAGAGAAGTTGGAATTAGTGACTGTTCAGATGGTTTAGAAACAACATTTGATGTTATTTATAATTTATCATTAAGCTGTAAATTTAAGGATTGTACTCATACCACAGAAATGGGGTGCTGCGTTATCGAGTCTTTGAATAATGGGGAACTTAGTAAAGCTGTTTATGACCATTACCAGAAGATGCAAAAAGAAAAAGAGTATTTTGAAACGTCTGTGGTGGAAAAAAGAAAAAAAGAAAAAGCTTTTGGAAAAATGATCAAAAACTATCATAAAATGAATGTTAAAAATGATATTTAATTATACTCTTTAATGCTTTATTTGTCATCGGTTGTTTTAAAAATGGAAAACTTTATATTGTATCTGAATAAAGAACAGTTTGTATTTTTATTTTTTTTTGACGGCAAAAAAGAAGAATGTATGGGGTATATTTTCGAAACAGACAGAAAATTAGTTGTATATTAAGTTTTGCTAGATTGAATGATTTTCAGGAAAAAAGGAAAACAACGAGATGTTTAAGAAAAAAAGACCACAAGAACCAAAAAGACCTTTTTCTTATATTGAAAAAGAAGTTTCTTTTACAAATAGCATTGATGGCACCGTATTAAAAGGGACATTGACTTTACCCGATACTCAAAAAAAATACCCTGCGGTGATTCTTGTTACTGGCTCTGGAGCACAGAATAGAGATGAAGAAATTCTTGGTCATAAACCTTTTTTAGTCATTGCAGATCATTTGACAAAAGCAGGAATTGCTGTTCTACGCTATGATGATCGTCATTTTAAGATGCCAATAAAAAAGGGGTGGAGTTATACCACGAAGGATTTTGCAAACGATGCAAAAGCAGCGGTCGATTTTCTTGAACAGCAAGAAAATATAGATTCCTCTTTTATTGGTATTGCTGGCCATAGTGAAGGCGGAGTGATCGCTCCTATTGTAGCTTCTACGGATTCCAGAGTCGCTTTTATAATCACTCTTGCAGGAACGGGCTTGAGCGGCAGAGAAATCGCAGTGAAGCAAAATCAATATTTTTCGGAAAATAAAAAAGATGCTGCATTTGCAAAAATAGCGCATGAAATTATTCTCAATGAACCCGATTTTTTATTAAGAAAGAAAAAGATTTGGCAAGCTGTGAATGATTTTTATGGAAGGTTTAATCTTCTGATGAAAATACAGTTTTTGTTTGCAATGAATATCACTGCTTCTGAATGGAACCGTTTTTTTATTATGTATGACCCTGCAGAAGCTCTAGAAAAGGTAACGTGCCCTGTGCTAGCCTTAAATGGAGAATACGATATTCAAGTTTTACCTCAAGATAATTTAGCGGCAATAGAAGAAGCCTTAAAAAAAGCTAAGAATACGGATTATACAACGATGGTTATTCCTAAAGCGAATCATCTATTTCAAATTGTAGAATCTGGTGGGCCAAAACCATATTCGAAACTTGTTAAAGAATATGCAACAACAGAACAAACGATTACTCCTGAAGTCTTAGAAATAATGACGGAATGGATTATAAAAAGATATCTTATCGCCAAGAAATAAAAAAAGGTTTAGAGATGGATCGAAGCCAAATTATTATTAGGAATGCTCACACCAACAATTTAAAAAACATTGATATTGAAATTCCAAAACATAAATTAGTCGTTTTTACAGGGGTTTCTGGGTCTGGTAAATCTTCACTACTTTTTGATACCATTTATACCGAGGCTCAAAGGCAATTAGTAGAGACTTTTTCCACATTTGCACGCACTCGAATGCCAAAGTTATCAAGGCCAGATGTAGATGAAATTCTCAATTTATCTACGTCGATTGTGATAGATCAAAAGCGAATGGGAAAGAATTTACGGAGCACAGTAGGAACAGCGACAGAGATCAATACTTATTTACGCTTGTTGTTCTCTCGAATGGGACAGCCCTTTATAGGCCCTTCTTTTTATTTTTCTTTTAACCATCCAGAGGGAATGTGCCCTCATTGTCATGGACTAGGAAAGCAAATTAAGATTAACCTAGATCTTTTCTTAGATAAAGAAAAAACAGTTCGAGAAGGTGCTATTACTCACCCTCATTATAAGGTTGGTGGGTATCTATGGAGCGAGCTAGAAACGTGAAGCTGAATGGCTTGAGCATGGCCGATATTTGTCGGTTAGAATTAGTCGATGTACTTTCTTTTTTATTAAAAATTAATGATGAGGTTTCAAAACCGATTTTACGGAAAGCTCAATTTATACTTCAACAATTGATAGAAATTGGCGTTGGTTATTTGTCTTTAGAGCGTTCTGTAGGGACTCTTTCTGGAGGGGAATCCCAACGAGTGAAGATGAGTAAGCAGAAGGATTGTGATTTAGTCGATATGCTTTATGTATTAGACGAGCCATCTATAGGATTACACCCAAGAGATACAGAAAATTTGATGAAAATATTATCTCGACTAAAAGAAAAAGGAAATTCTGTTTTTGTGGTGGAGCATGATCCTGATATCATTCGCGCGGCAGAATGGATTGTCGATATAGGCCCAAAAGCAGGGCAGTATGGTGGTCGAGTTATTTATAATGGGGAGCCAGAAGGCCTAAAAAATACGGATAGTATAACTGGGAAATACCTACAAATACAAGAAAAACCCATTTATAAAAGAAAACAAGCCACGTCTTTTTTTGAAATTAAAAATGCAACAGCCAATAACTTAAAAAACGTATCGGTTAAAATTCCAAAAGGGGTATTAACGTGCGTTACAGGCGTTGCTGGCAGTGGAAAGAGTAGTTTAATTCATGAGTGTTTCTCAAGCATTAGAATTTTTTGAATCCTCTAAAATCAAAAATCTTTTATCACTTTTAGAAGAAGTCGGTTTAGGGTACTTAAAATTAGGGCAGTCTCTAAGCACGTTATCGGGCGGAGAATCTCAGCGTCTAAAAATTGCCACTGAACTTAAAAAGAAGGGTAATATTTATATTATGGATGAGCCAACGACAGGGCTTCACATGTCTGATGTGAATCACTTTTATCAGATTATAAAGACTTTAGTAAAAAACGATAATACCGTAATTATTATAGAACATAATCTTGATATTATAAAATATGCAGACTGGATTATTGATATGGGCCCAGAAGGTGGAAAAAAAGGCGGCGAGTTGCTTTTTGAAGGCTTACCAGAAGATCTTTTGAAATGCGAACGTTCTTTGACAGGGAAGTATTTAAAACCATTGCTATAAACGTTTTGGTTTTTTATTATGTAAGAAATTATAGCTTACATCTAGAGAATTTTCTTATAAATTAATTTGTAAATAAATATTTATCTTGCTTAAATATTACAACAAAAAACAATAATATTTTTTAAAAATTCGAAAATAGCATTAGAGAATTCTTGTTTTTATTTACATTATTTTTATGTGAAAATACCTTCTTGGAGACTTCAATGCGAATACGGTTTTTTGTAGTAATCCTTTCTTTTATTTTATGTTCGTTAGTCTATAGCCAAGATAATTACACTTTAGAATTGAGTGGCTTAAGTTCTACACATAATTCATTAGAAATGGTTTATGTTCAGGGCGGATCCTATCAAAGAGGTTGTTCTGATGGCGATACACAATGCGAAGCACAAGAAAAGCCAGCTCATCGTGTGACGTTAAGTGATTATTACATCTCCAAATATGAACTTACGAATGCCCAATGGCAAGCAGTCATGGCTGATAATACAACGAAGGATAATAAACCAAAAACAAGTGTAACATGGTATGATGCCATTTCTTTTACTTGTAAGTTGAGCGAACAAACAGGAAAAAAATATCGATTATCTACAGATGCAGAATTTGAATTTGCTGCACGTGGAGGGAATAAAAGTAAAGAAACGCTTTATTCTGGGAGCAATAATGCCGATGACGTCGCTTGGTATTCTGGTAATATAAAAGAGACTTGTTTTGGAGATTTTTGTTTTAAAAGTGCTCAAGATGTGGGAACAAAAGCACCCAATGAGCTTGGTATTTACGATATGAGTGGAAACGTCTATGAATGGATGTATGATAGTTATGGTACATTCAGTGAAGCAGATTTAACAAATCCTACAGGGCCAGCAACTTTACATACACAAAAGGTACGTCGAGGAGGAAGCTACGATCAACCTGCTTCAGAATCAAGAGTTTCAGCCAGAAAGATTCGTTCTATAGAAGGTAAAGATGGTTCCATTGGCATTCGTTTAGCTATTTCTGTAACCGATTCTCGTCCAGAAGGAATGTTAGATCCTTGTGATATTCAAAAACCACCTCCTACAGGTGGTATGCCAGGGTTTTATGATAATCGTTTAATCAATGCTGATGGAGAAGCTTGGGTGAACGAATTAATGGAGAATTACATTAATGTTTTGATTATCAAAGAGAATGCGGCGATCTATGCCTCTGTTTATAATAACACGTATGTTACAGAAGATGCAAAAGGGCAGTGGTATACGCTAAACAGCTTTTCTCTTAATATCGTTCCTAATTCAGGAGCTCAGAAAAAGTATATCTATTATTTAGTAGATAGTGATAATCTATCGCTGATGCCAGAAGGGGGAATGCCTGGAAGGTATCAAAGACGAAATATTGCAGATGTGGTAGGAGCATCTAAAGTAACTCTTCCCTCTATTACTAATCCAAAAACACCAGAAGAATTAGCTCCTGCTGGTTATTCCATTGATATGAAAAATCCACCGACGGATGGACGAGATTCTCGTTTAATAGAAGGGCCAAATAATGCTTGGCTTCAAGATAATGTGGCTCTTGGTGCAGGTGGCACACATCGGTATAGGTTTGATTTTGATAATGATGATTATACTCGTTTTTTTGTGTATGACCCTCCTTCTTTTACCTCTCTTGCTAAAGGTACTTGGTACACCGTAGATAATACTTTTTTAAGAATTTTTGATGATAATGGTTATGCTTATGACTATCTATATACGGTATCTGAAGACGGTAATACTTATTATCATATCTCTTTTCAGAGTTATGAAGTAGGGGATTTTAGGCTTTTTGAGAAAGTTTCAGCAAGTGCTGTTCCTAGTTGGGTAGAGCCATCATCTTCTGTAAATACATTCTATCAAGGAGCTTCCACTTATATCCCTCCTTCAGAAGACAATATTATTTCTATAAAAAAGGATAAAGCTCTATTAAAAGATGTATCCAATGTTCTTGATTATAATTCAAATCTTCTTTATTATGATTTGAAGGGAAAGCCTCTTGGAAAAATTAAACCAAGAGAATCAGGAGTCTATATTGCAAAAAGCCAAAAAACAGGAAAAGTTTGGAGAGTTTTTGTGAAGTAAGGAAAATGTTATAATTTATATTTAGTGATACCTAAAACTTCTTTACTTTGGATAAAAATGAATTTCAAAATTATATTCTGCTTAGCTATTACTTTGATTTTTATCGCCTGTGATGAAAATTCGCCTACTAATAGCAAGCCTGAACAAGAAAATAGCAGTAGCTCAGAGATTCCTATGAATAGTAGTTCTAGTGAAGTTATTTTTTCGAGTTCATCTGTTTCATGCGTTGAAAGTGTGGACGATGTGCAAGCGAATATCTATACTACCAATATTGAAAACTTTAATATCTCTTGTGGTGTAGAAAATGAGGGGTTACGTATTTTTGATAAGGATCAATCTATTCTAATGACTTGTGTTGAAGGAGAATTAGTAGAGTCCTATGTGGAGATCTGCAATTAAAATTCAAGTAATAGTTTTGCGAAATGACTGAAACGGCATTTTTTTTGGGAATAGAGTCTAGTGTTAAGCGTGTTTGGAATTTAAATGCACAAAAGACATTAACACAAAAAAATCAACATGATGTCTATTCTTCTTTTTCAATAAGGTGTGTGAAAAATTAAATCTTTTTTATGATGAAATAAGAATTATGTTGTGATCATTCTTTTTTTGAATTTTATATAAGTAAAAAAGCCACCAGAAAAATCTGATGGCCTTTTTTTTCTCTCAATTGTTTTTAATTATCGTTTTTGAAAAGTGATGGTTTGTGTTTGCTTGCCTGTTCTAGCTCTTACGAGATATTTTCCTGCTTTGATTTTTTCAAGAGGAAGTATGTAGGAGCCTTGATTAAAGTATTCCTTTGCAGAGAATACGCTTTGGCCTAACATATCAAATACATCAATTTCAACGAGTCCGCTTTTGCTTGTAGAAAGACGAATTCCTTCTGAAACAGCGGTTATTTTCATTTCAGAAGATGGACGTTTAACTTCGGTACTCACCTTTTCTGGGCAGGTGGTGTAAGAAGACGGATTGCTGCTTAAGTAATCCTTAATCATGTTTCCAGAGGTTGAAAATTGAAGATTGGTAGGGGATGCTCCAGAAGAAAATGCGGCGGATCCTTCAGGAATTTTTGATGCAGACCAGTTGGCCCATGATAATTTATGGGTGTTCATCCAATTTTGCCAGCCTGTATTATCGCCCATTGGGTCTCCGCCTCCGTTTGCATTCGTAGTGCCCCATTCGCTGACAAAAACGGAAAGGCCTGCATTCATGGCATCTACTGCATTTTGGCCTTCACAGCTTCCGCCCCAAGATGTTTGTCCTGAGAAGCAATGGCTGCCAGCATAGTAATGGAATGCATAGGCTACATTATTTTCTGGGTCTGTGACTTCGTTATTCACAGCGGCATTGGTTTTTTGATCCCATTCAGGTGTTCCTACAATGATTAAATTATCAGAATGATTTCTAATAGTTGCAATCACCTGATTGGCATAATCTTTGATTTGAGACCATGTAATCTTTTCAGGTTCGTTATAGAGTTCAAAAATTACGTTATCATATTCGCCATATAGTTCAGCCATTTCTGAAAAGAAGCTTTTGGCTAATTCGGTTTGATTATGAGCATTGTGAGAATGCCAATCAATAATGACATAGATGTCGTTTTTAATGGCAGCTTCTACTACCTTTTTGACATAGTTCTTTTGAGTATTTGGGTCTGCAGTATAGCCTTTATATTTACCATCGCTCCAGTCTTCTGTTCCAGTAGCCATGGCAGCTCTAACAATTTGAATTTTCATAGTGTTCACCATGGATGTAACGCCTTCTTCGGACCAAAAATCTAGGGCATTGTCTAAAAGACTCCAATAAAGACTCATTCCCCTGACTTGAACCTCTTTTCCGTTGGCAACACTATCACAAGTGCCATAGATTTGACCTTTGCCAGACGAATTTTTACCAGTAATTAGCTCTCCGTATTGACTAACAGGGCCAACTCTTATGGGTGTTATTTGAGCATAAGAAGTGAAAAATAGTCCTAGTAAGGAAAGAATGAATATTTTTTTCATAAGGGCCTCGTTTCTAAATCAATCCATTTTAAACATAAATCGAAAAAACAAAATGGAGCTAATAACAGGTATTTTTGTTGTATACAGATGTGTAATGTTATCTTAGGTCAACATTTTTGCTAAATTAGACGTACAATGGAGATTTTATGATTAGATTGGCTTGTTTTTTGTTATTAGTCGGCTCTTTATGGGCTCAAGAGGCTCCCACAGGTATTCCAGTTGATCCTTCTACAGAAGAACAACAGGCCTTAAAACACATTTCTGGCCAAATTCAAGGGAAAATTGTCTGGTCTACGAGTCGTGCGAATTCAAAACATGATATTTGGATTATGAATGCCGATGGCACAGGTGCAAAAGCTTTAACAAAAAGTAATCAAGTGGATTGGTTTCCACGCTTTTCTCCAGATGGTTCTAAAGTGATTTTTAACCGTTCTAAAAGCGGATGGGTCCCTGAAAATGACGCCAATTACCCAGAAAAATGGGATATATGGCAGATTGATTCCGATGGCACAGACGAACAAAAAATCATTTCGAATGCCACATGGGCTACATATAGACCAGATGGAAAGGCCATTATTTTTTCAAGAGCAGCTCAAGTCTTTTCTTTTGATACTACCACAAAAAAAGAAACTTTACTCATTGATGGGGAAGTGATTTTTAACAAAAAAGGTGTGATCTTACAAGAACCTAATATGTCTCCCGATGGTAAACACATTGCGATTACACTTCGCGGCTCCATGAGAGAAACAGGCGTTTGGGATTTAGAGAAAAAAGTTTGGACAAAATCAGGAGATGGCTGCCAGATTGATTGGTTTGCCGATGGCTCTAGATTATATCGTGTGAATCCTACAGGTAATGGAGGCACCGCTGCTCCAAGTGAAATTCTTTGGTTTACAGTGAAAGACGGAAAGCCAGTCGAGAAAATTGGCTTCTTTGGTGTTCCTCAAGCGGTTCGTTTGATGGATCTTCCTGGGCGTCGTTCGCATGAGTATTTCCCAAGAGTGTCTTCTGATGGCAAGTGGCTTGTTTGGGGGGCTACCGATAAAGGCCATGATCATGATATTTATGATTATGAATTATACATTTGGAAGATTGGTTCTCCAGTCAATGAAGCTACTCGAATCACTTACCACACAGGTAATGACCGCTGGCCAGATATTTGGTTAGGGACATTAAAGGCTAAAAAGGAAGAACCGAAAAAAGAAACTTCTAAAACAGTAGCTAAAACAGAAAACGCTCCTGCTAAAAATATAGAAGTGCAAGTTAAAGAATTCCGTATTAATAACGGGCAAAGCATTTTTGTCGAAGAATCTTTTGAAAAAGAATCTTCATTGCGTTCCCTTCGCGTTTATACGCGCAGAGCCAAATTAGACGTTTCTATAGCCTTAGAAACCGATAAAGTCTCGAATATTCTTTTAGAAGACTTAACGGGAGATGGTTTAGAAGACTTGGTCTTGATCACTGAAAGTGCAGCAGAAGGTGGCTTTAAGGATGTGTATGCGTTTGTGCCTCAAGAAAAAGGACCGCTTGCCGTAGTGCCTCTTTTCTCTTGGGATAATTCAACGCTCCCATCAGATTATAAATACAAAGGAAACGATCAATTTAGCATAGAGAAAGGCCTATTAGTTCGCACACTTCCAGGCTTAGCTCCGTTAAAGTATCGTTTGCTGCTAAAAGAAAATGGCTTTCAGTTCACTCAAGAACAGAAGTAACTCTCTATTCGCTACAGTTGCCTATTTTTTCTAATAGGCTCCCTTTATATTCGTCTTCAAATTGAAACGTAATTCTTTTTGTGGATGGCAGCCTACAGTTTTCTGGGCCTGCCATCTCTACATCTACAGTAACCGTCTCTGATTGTAAGCCATTATAAAAAGCCCAAACTTGGTATTCGCCAGCTTGAAAACCTACAATGTTATCAAAATTATCTTCTGAAGATAAAACAATCGTTTCGATTTCACCATTGTTGAAGATGTATTGAATTGAATCCAATGAAATAGTAGTACTATCTTTTCCAATAGCATTTACTTCTAATGCTATGGACATGCAATTACATCCTGCGGTTATTTTTTCTTCTGAACATGAAAGAATGAAAATGATTCCTACTGCAAATAATAAGTTCAAGATAATGCTCTTCATATGGACTCCTTAAAATTACTCCTTCAACAATTTACTTTTATTACTCCATGTAGCGGCATCCATTTGATTTTTTTGTCACTATATACAAGATTTTACGCTTTTAAAATCTTGATAAATCAGTAATTCAATCAACCTTCTTTTCTAATCGCTTCTAGTAGCCAGGTTTCGTCATGGAGAGGAATATTTAATTCTTCGGCTTTGGTTAGTTTGCTGCCAGCATCTGCGCCAAAGAGAACCCAACTTGTTTTTTTACTGACCGAAGAGGATACTTTGCCACCAAATTCTTCGATCATTTGGCGGGCTTCGTTTCGGCCTAAGGTGGGCAAAGTGCCTGTGATTACAATCGTTTGCCCTTGGAATAGATTTTTGACAGACCCTTTGAATTCCGTTGGTAATCCAAGAGCTTTGAGTTCTAAGACTTCGGCAAGTTCACGTTCTTGATGAAAAAACTGGTAGAGGCTTTGAGCCATGCGCTCACCGACATCGGGTACTGTTTTTAGGTCTTCGATGGAGGCTTGAATAATAGCATCTAGGTTTTTAAAGTGTCTTGCGATGTTTCGAGCACTTGTTCTGCCAATAAAACGAATGCCTAAACCATGTAAAAAATGTTCTAAGCTGTTTTCTTTGCTTTTTGCAATCGCTGTAATCACGTTATCGGCACTTTTATCGGCCATACGCTCTAATTCAAGAAGGTCTTCTTTGGTTAAGCGATAGAGATCTGGAATGTTTTTGACTTTTCCAGAGGCGAGAAGTTGAGCAATTAAACTTGGCCCTAGATTATCAATATTCATGGCTTCTCGGCTTACAAAATGCTCGAGAAGGCTTTGTTTCATTGCAGGGCAGTGTAAGTTTTCGCAGCGAATCACCACTTCTTCTTCGTCTTGTCGCAAAGGAGAAGCACATACTGGGCAATGTGTTGGTTTTTCTATCGTTTCAATAGTAGGAAGCCGTTTTTCTTTTTCGACTTGAATGATTTTTGGGATGATCTCTCCACTTTTTTCGACTAAAACGAAGTCTCCAATGTGAAGGTCTAAGCGCCCGATTTCATCAAAGTTGTGTAGTGTGGCTCGTTTGACTGTGGTACCACCTAACCATACTGGTTTTAAGTTTGCCACAGGGGTAATGGCTCCTGTTCGGCCGACTTGAAATTCGACAGAAAGGACTTGAGTAGATTCGCGTTCGGCTTTGAATTTATAAGCAATAACCCAGCGAGGGCTTTTGGCTGTGGAGCCTAGTTCTTCTTGTACGCGCAAGGAATTGACTTTGACGACCATGCCATCTATATCAAAGGCTAGTGATTCTCTGCCAAAATAAATCTGATCCGCTATTTTCATCACGCCCTCTGAATTATTAGATAGCCAATAATCGTTGCTTATAAACCCATATTTTTTGAGTTGTTCTAAGTTTTGAGAGTGTGTTTGAGTGCCTATATCTTGAGTGATAAAATAGGCGATATAGCGAAGCGGTCTTGCGGCACATTCTTTGGGGTCTTTAAGTTTAAGGCTCCCCGCGACGGTATTTCTTGGATTTTGAAACGTCTTTTTTCCTTCGGTGTAGAATCGTTCGTTTAAAGCAAGAAATGCTTCACGTTCCATATAGACTTCGCCTCGAACTTCTAATAAGCCTTGTGGTGCACCTTTTAATTGCTTGGGAATATCATTTATAGTCAGGGCATTCAGGGTCACTTCATCGCCTTGAACGCCATTGCCGCGAGTGACTGCTTGTTTTAAAACGCCGTTTTCATAAATGACAGAGAGGCTCACGCCGTCGATTTTCCTTTCACAGACCCATTCTATTTGAGTATCGCTATTTTGTGTGGCACTTCGAATAAAATCGTCCATCTCTTCTGCATTGTACGCGTTCGCGATGCTCAACATGGGCACTTGATGAGTGACTTTTGGAAAATCATTTGTTAAATCGCTGCCGACTTTGTGTACTGGAGACGATGCTGTTTTCCATTCAGGGTGCAATTTCTCTAGAACTTCTAGCTCTTTCATTCCCATATCAAACTCTTCATCACTCATGGGTGAAAAAGCATTTTCATAGTAGAGTTTGCTTGCCTCATTTAGTCTTTGGCATAGCTCTTGGTATCTAAGAAAATCGTTTGAAGAAGAGTTCATAAAAAGCCTTTAAAAACGGTTGGGGCTACTTTTGAATGTTTTTATAAAAAGAATTTTTGATAGAATTCATAAAATATTTATAACATTCTTAAAATAGCATTTTAATGCCAATAAAAATTAAAATAAGACCACCTAGGGTTTCTGGGATCTTATTTTCAAATTTTTTCCCTGTAAAGCAACCTAGAAAAGCTCCAAAAAAGCTCATCACAAAAGAAGTGAGCCCAATAATTAAAGAGGCTTTTAGAATAGGCGTTTTAATGATTGCTAAAGAAATGCCTATGGCAAAGGCGTCAATACTCGTGGCGAGAGAAAGAATGAGTACATGTCGGAGTGAAAGTACAGGTAAACAGGAATCATCAGCGTTACAAAAAAAGGCATTGTAAATCATTCGGAGGCCAAGTAAAATTAAGATTCCACAGGCAATATATAGACTTATAGAACTAAATGTACTTTCGGCGACGTTGCCAATTAAGCTTCCCAAAAGAGTCATGCCACCTTGAAATAGCCCAAAAGAAATAGCCATCCCAATCAAATTCTTTTGGGCAAGTGTTTTTTGACAAAGGCCTGTAGAAATAGAAACGGCCAAGCAATCCATGCCTAAGCTGATTGAAATCCATAAAATCGCAAGAAAACTCATAAAAGCCCTAATTAAAGCATTCGGAAAATATAGAAAAATTCATAATAGAATTTTTTATGGGACATCACCAGTATCAACAAACACTTTTTAAGTCATTGTCATATAAAGCAAATAAATCATCATAATCTAAATATTTATTAACCCTATTTTCTTGTTGATCGCCTAATAATAATAGGTCTAAGAAACGCAGCTTATTATCTTTAATTAATTCGATTCGCATTATATCTTTGGGCTGATTCGTTTGGTTTTTATATAAAATAGCCATGTTTTTTTAACAAAAAAAACCATGTAAAATTATAAATTTACATGGTTGATTATTATCTGAGATAAAAATATTTGAATAGTTTCTTAAAAACTGAGTAAATGATTAAATCATTTTAGAAAGAACGAATAGCACGTACTAGGAATTCACTACTTTTAGGAACTTCCAATTGGTTTAAGTGACCAAAGTATTGTGCATAAGCATACTCATTATCATATTCAGTAGAACTCCAATACCAACCATTAGTAAAGGCAACACCTCCATTAGCTATTGACACCGAATCAATAATTTCTTTTTTTTCGAACATTATGTTTAATTCTGCCTTTGAAGGTAGATACCAGTCTCCATAATTTGTGCTCATACTATAAAAAGCGAAGTCATTGCAAATGCTTGCTGCATAAGGCACTCCATCATCACCAATCAGCATTTGAGAGGTAATAATTAATAACGTATTTGTTTTGCCTGCATAGATACCATCTCCTTTAGCTCTTGTATTGCCATTGGCACCAGCATACCACTTTGCACTTACGCTTTGATCTTTTTTCATAGCAACAAGGCCGTGTTGCCCAGTTTTATCAACCCAAAATATAACACCGCCTTGAGCATAGTCGCCTACAGAATATGTTTTTACAGTTGAATTTACAATATAAGGTTTTTCTGTAGTTCCTTCTCCTGATACACTTACATTGGTTCCAGCTTGAATTTTTGTTTCAGATCCACTGATTCCACCTACAAGTGAATCGGCTGTTTTTGAGTGAAAAGCGTAAGGTACGCTCAGTAATTGACTTGTAGCGGAGATGGTATAATTTGTAGCACCTGTACGATCTATTTCAGTTTTAATGAAATAAGGGCCGTTTGCCCAATCGATAGAGGAAAAATTATCTTCAGAAGTTCCTTTTCCGATTTCAAGACTGACTAAGCCATTTATGTTTGTGGTTGGTTTATGCTCTTCTACATAAACAGCAGTTCCTGTTGCAGAACCCTGCAATAGACTAACTCGCATAGTGATGTTAGTTTTGGTGATTAAATTACCATCTATATCTCTTAATACAGCTTGATAGCTTATTTTTTCGGGTGTATTAGCAAATACATTTGCTGTTAATAATAGTGTAGCTAAAATAATTAATAAATTTTTCATTCGTTGTGGTCCTTAGTTTTTGTTTATTTTAAAAGTTTTTATTTCTTTTTGACCTTCAGTTACTTTTATGAAATAAACAGAAGGAACAAGATGGCTCATGATAATATTTGTTTTTGGCTCTGTGATTTTATGGCTTTGTAAGAGCTTGCCTTGAATATTGTATAATTGATAGTTTAGATTTGATAAATCAGACTTTTTTACTTCTAGTGTAAGAATATCGATTGTTGGATTTGGATACGCTGAAAAAGTAAGATTGATTCCTTTTACTTTTTCTATTTGAGTGACTACGAGGATTTCGTAAGGTTGCTGTACTCCTTCTGTTATAGAAGTATTTGTTCTGGAATGGGTTTGGTAAAATACTTGTCCAATGGAATAGCTGGCTGACCCTCCACTTCCCCAAGCGTTTCCACCTATGGTATTCACGCTTGTTTGTGCCTGTAGTCCTGTTAGTCCTAATCCTAACAAAAAAATGGCATTGATTTTTAATCGCCTAAGTCTCATTTGTGTCCTTTGTTTTTGAATAACATTTTCTATACAACAAAAGCAAGAAAATACTCCTAATACTCCATTTTCGAAAAATAAAGATAACGTACAATAAGAAAAAAATCCTATTGCTAGTTTTTATTATTTCTTTATATTTCAGTTATAATTCGCTTTTTTTTGCTATTTTTTTTGCGTGAATTTAGTTTATTTTTTTTTACAATCAAGGTAAAGTTAAAAAAAATTAAAAAAAGAATAAAAATATTTATTGAATAAGCGAGATGTGATGTCGTCTATTATAAATTTGCATGACACTGAGATCTACAATTTTGTTATGCCTTTCAAATGTTTTTTATTTTCCAAAAGAGTAAGATAATCCAAGGACTGCATAATGAAATAATGAAAAGGTATATACTTCATCATTATCTGCACCACCTTCAAGCATTCGATATCCGCCGCGTATTTTTAATTGATCTGTGATTTTGTAGGTCAAAGCCAAGAGAACATCTTCTGCTCTTCCTTGTGGAGCGGCTAGAGCGTCTCCTTCAAATAAAAGTCCAAATTGATTGTTGATATTCCATAATAGGCTAAAATTAATGATAGGGACAAAACCAACATTTGTTTTTTCTGCATCTAAAGTCTCAGAGGATAATGCGATTAGAGCCTCTCTAATCTTTGCTGTAAGTCCTAAACCAAACTCAATCTTTTCTTTTTTTACAATGCCATATCGATAAGTTAAGCGATATGAATTGAATTTGTAATCTCCAGTTATTTCTGTATTGGCAGGAAAAAGAACATTTTCAAATTGGATATTTTTTGATATACGACCAGTTGATTGTGTATGCAGTGGTGCATATAGTAAAGAAATGGTATGACGATTTTTAATGGTATAGTTTAATCGGACTCTATAAAAAAGGGATGTTTCAGACTCTAAATCGTCACTAAAAGAAAAACGCGTGCCGTCATCTCCTGGAATGCGAACATCATTATATCCAGTAAAGACAGCACCTGCTTCTAGATCAATGAGAGCTTGAGCATTTGCTACAGATACAATAAAAAATAGAAGTATGACACTCAGTTTGAAGAATGGTATTTTCATTTTTTTTCCATTTTTAATGAGATTTTTTGTGTATTTCTATCTAAAAAATAGTTTTTATTATATCATCATGTGTATCTTAAATATCGTTTTTTTTAATTAATTCTTATTTATAAAAAAGTTTAGGTATGTATCGTTCACTAAAGAGAATAAAATTATGGGAATCTCTAAAAATTGCTTTGCACAAGGTGCAACCTGTGACGGCTCGGTCATGATAAAACAAGTTTTGCCGCGACGCTCGCCTTAAGCCGGTTTGGTAAAATGATTTGTTCAAAAAACAAGCGATGTAAGGAATGAAAAGTGGACACAATTCCGTATGCCGAATATCGCGATCAAGTTTACTTGAACATGATTGATGTCAAGAATTAGCACGATGTGTTATTGAACAAATCATAAAAATGAATTTTTAGAGGTGACCTTATGATTCCAATAAATCTTTTTTTAGATAAATCATATCTATAAGCTGAATATTTTCTTCAAACATCGGATGGTCATAATGATCAATAAAAAAGTTTTTTATCCGATGTGATTCTTCAAACCCGAAACGTTTATAAAAAGATAAAATAGAGGGAATTTCGCCAGTACCTACAAGCATTGTTTTATATTCATTTTTATAGAAGTTTAAAATGAAATGGATCAATGCAGTGCCGTACCCTTTGCCCTGTTCTTTTTCCTCTGTGGCGATATTTTTTAATTCACATGTGTTTTTATCAATGCCTAAAATGACGCAAATACTTTTTAGATCATTATCGTATAATGCAAATAAATCCCCATTTGGCAAATATTGATCAATCATGCTTTCTTGCTCGTCTCCTAATAATAAGAGGCTAAGAAATTGCTTTTTATTATCATTGATTTTTTCTATTCGCATGTCTTATTGATAATTTTCTTAGGAGAGATACGAAACCATTTCTTTTGGAGAATTCACTAAGAAATCAGGATTTAGTTGACGTAGTTTATTTTTAGAGTTATAGCCCCAAGAAACGGCTATGTTTTTTATTTTCGCTTTTTTTGCTGCAACAATATCTCTATCTTCATCACCTACATAGATGACTTCAGAATGATGTATTTGATGTTTTTTACACATCTTTTTAAGCACTTTATCTTTTCCAAAAAGAGAACTTTGAGAAAAAATAAAATCAAATAGGTGATGAACATTGTGTTTTTTTAAATTATCAAAGATGTTTTTTTCTGAGTTGCTAGAAACGATACCAAGTTTATAAGATTGACTCAGGACTAATAATGAATCTATAACTTCTGGGAATAAATTTATACCTTGAACATTGGTCATTCTTGATGTTAATTTTAAAACTGTTTTGGGCAAATTCCAAAAGCGAATTTTTCTTTCTTTAATTAAAGCTCCAACACCTTCTTCTCTTAAAACATCAAAATCATGATCTGAAACATTTTCAAATTCTTCATAAGCGATTTCTTTTATAAAGCTTAATGTATCTGCAAGAGTGCCATCAAAATCAAAAACAATGTATTTAATCATATTTTATTCGTTTTAAAAAAGACTGCAATATAGTAATATTATACACAATAGTTATTTCTTTAAAAATAAATTCATCATTTCTTTCCCTTTCTTAGAAAGGAAAGGCTATAACTCTTTAAAAGAGATGTTGAATTCTTGATCGCAATTACCTGTCGGAAATTCGGTGAAAAAAATGATTCCTACCGTATCTACCCTTACTTTTAATTGAGTATTCTCATTATACAAATCTATGCAGTTATTATCTATCCAGGACTGCCAAGATTTCATGTCAATTTTTTCACCCGTGGATAGATCAAATGTTCTAAAGTGACTATCATACTGATTATGATTTAATCCTTTATAAAACCAGCTATGTGCTTCACGCACTACAAGAAACTGGCCAAGCCACCGTTCTGGAATTTGAACCATATGGTCTTCTTCAACATCATTATCAAATTGGTTAAAGTAATTATCGTTTATTTGATCCGATGGATATTGTCCATTCAAGGCTATATTGATTTTTTTATCTGCTTCTCGTTCTCCAAGAAGTTCAAACCGCTTCACAGTAATATTTACTTCTCCTATTTCGAATGTTCGATAATAATAAAGGTCGTTTATTTTAATCGTATCAATCGTTGGCTTTCCATTTTCAGAGAATGTAATGGAGCAAAATAATAGGAGAATAAGAATGAAGTTCAATGGCCGATTCATTTTAGAACACCTTAAAAAATGGCTTTGATGAAATGTATTTGTAAAAAAATCAAGCAAAAACAGGAACGAAAATTGCCTAATACAGATTGTATTGGGCGGTTTTGCCCAACTTTTGCGATGCTTTTTTGATAATTTCATAAATATGAATCTTTTACTTATGAGTCGCGTTGTAAACCTTATCCCAAATTTCACCATTAGCAACAGGTGGATTCTTTTGGTATTCCATGCATCGCTCTATGTACACATGAGAAGGCGTTGTTAAAGAGCCTGAGTCTACATCTGGATGGTGGGGCTCTTCTTTTAAGGTCTCTGTGAAAATTGAAATTGCTTTTTCCCACTCTTGATTTTCGTAAGCGAGACGGCCTTCTTCCCAAAGAGAAACCCATGTTTTTAGCTCATGGGCGTTTGGACGATTCGATTTACAAATGATTTCGTATGTTTTAACAGATTCACTTTTTCCTACGACACGAATATTATCTATGGAACGAACAATAAAAGCTTTTTTATCGATTAGGTTATAGGTGGTTTCTGTAATAAAAATATAGACACCATAGGATTTGGCAAGACTTTCTAATCGAGCGGCTAAGTTCACCGCGTCTCCCATCATTGTATAGTTTTTACGCATCGAAGAACCCATATTTCCAGTGACGATATCACCAGAATTAATGCCTATTCTCATGTGCATTTCAGAAACTACTTTGGGCCATTTGTTTTTTTCTGATGCCCATTTTTTGCGAAGTTTTTTTAGCTGCTCTTGCATGGCTAAAGCGGTTTCACAAGCACTTTGCGCATGGTTTGGAAGTGGCATAGGAGCGCCAAAGAACGCGATAATGGCATCGCCTTCATATTTATCTAATGTCCCTTGATGTTTCAAAAGAGCATCTGTCATCGCTGTGAGGTATTCATTAAGTAGATCGACTAATTTAGACGGGTCTCCAATTTGTTCTGAGAAAGTAGAGAAGCTTGCGATATCAGTAAAATAAGCTGAAATAAAAGACTTTTCGCCGCCAAGGGTAGGCATAATCTCATTATTGAGCATTTCATCAATGAGCTCTGGAGAAATATATTGTTTAAAGGCGTTATTTAAGAAGCGTTTCTCTTTGGATTCAAAATAAAAACGGACTAACATGGAGGTAATCGATGTTAATAAGATAACAATAAAAGGTTTTGCAAGCCCAAGGTAAACGCCTTTATCAAAAAAGTAATACCCAATGCCAGAGTAGGTCCCCATTAACAGAAACATCGTTGTGACACTGATATAGCTATTGGTAAAAACACCAATAAGCATACAAATTAAAGCAAGCAAGAGAGCAATTAATTGTTGCTGATTTGATTTTAAGTTGATGATATAATCGTCATTTAAAATATTTTGGATCACTGTCGCGTGGATTAATACAGCAGGGAAGTTTTCTTCGTGTGGGGCACTCACAAAGTCGAATAAAGCGGTAGCAGCAGAACCTAAAATAAAAATCTTACCTTGGTATTGTGCTGGGTCTAATCGATTTTTGGTGACGTCGTAATAGGAAAGATGCTGGAATGTACGTAGGTTTGGGTTAATGTAGTGTTTGCTTTTATAGGCAATTTGGTATCTACCAAATTCATCAATAGGTACGTGTTTTTCTTTACCAAAACGCAGTTCTTTACCAATAGCAAGATTATGAATGGTTTCCATTTTGGTGGTATTTAATTCCATTAGAATGGAGTGGTTTAGAATAATAAAATTAGAGGAGAATTTATTTGTTTTTTGATCGTATCTTAAATCTAAATCGGTCGATAAGTGTTTAGAAGAATTGGGAGGAAGATTATTTATTTGTTCAGAAAAATAATGAATCGTTTTTATAGTATAGGGGTTGATGGAAAGTTCTTCTCCTTCAAGAAGGTCTTCAATAGTAAAACGATCGCTTTCTTTATTCCGTTTGATAATAAAATCATTTTCTAGAGTGAGGCTAGAATCGATTTTTTCTAGTTCGTCTAGCTTGAGATTTTGCAAGAGTTTAGAAAGACGAGGTGTGGCGTATTGCCCTTCAAATAATTCAAACGAAAGTTCTCCAGAGTTATCTTTCTGGGCAATAATTTTTCCCGCGATTTCAAAAAATTGATTTTGACTTTTTTCTTTAACTTGTTTTTGAATAGAAGGCCATTTTTCAAATAAAGCTTCAAACATCGGGAAGCTGAATTGTGGGAAAGTGGTGTTGAGGCCGCTAGAATCTCTATAAACACCAAAAGGTTTGCCTAAATTGATATACTGGCCCATCTTCACTTGAACATTTTTAGGGTCTTGGTGGAACAAGTGTAATAGTGTACTCAAAGACATTGTATAGTGTACAAGGCTTTTTTCGTTAGGGTATAATTCTGGGTTAGGAAATTGATACATCATGGAAACATGACGAACAACGCCATCGGGATCTGGAAAAGCATTGATTGTCCCTTGATGAGGAGATGCTTTTGCTAATTCAGGGAATAGGTTGTCTAATAAATCCTTGGGCTCCACGTTTTCTATTTTATCCACTTGAGATAAATTAAAGGTGGAATAAGTGCCTAGAGAAAGCTGACGTTTTTTGTCGCTTAATGGCCTCCATTGAGATTCGTGCTTATAGGCGTCTTTATCATCAAAAGAATAACAGAGAATCACGTTTTTGTTTCTTTGGATTCGTTCAATAAGAATAGAATCGTCGTTATACTTATTTTTAATCGATGAAAATTGAGTGTCCCAATCTTCTTCGGGTAAGACTTCTTTTAATACTTTAACGGTTTGATTGGCTTTTGTTTTTCCAAAATCCGCATTCTTAAATAAAATATCAAATCCAATAGCCGATGCTCCGCCTTTAGAGAGATTTTCAATCACATCAGCGTGGATTTTGCGCTGCCATTCATTATAGTTCCCAAGCTTACTTAAAGAAGGTTCGTCAATATCGACAATAAAAATATGAGGGTCATAATTTTCAGTTAAGGTGATATTTTCACCTGTTGATTCAGTGCTTTGATCTACATCTGTTTTCAACTTAAAAAAAGAATCGTAAAAGATATTTTCAAGACTTTGAACCCAAGAAGTAATGAAGTTCGTGTTATAGCTTTCAGAAGAGCCCAATAGTAAAATTCCAAAATAAATAATAGATGTTAAAACGAGTGCAACGACCGTTTTCTTTACTTTTTTGGATTGCATTAAAGACATATGGAAAACATAGTAAAAGATCAGCTTTACATAAAAAGTCTTTTTCATGAATTTGTCAATAATCTGTTTAGAAATCCACAAAGTAAATCCATTAATGGTTCGTTTTAGGATGAGATTTTTAGGCTGAATTTTCGTTCAGACATTTTTTTTTATAAATTCAATAATGGAAAAGAAATTTAGAAGAACCCTAAATTGGAGTTTTTAATTGGCTGTAACAACTAAAAAACGCAAGTCGACAAAGAAGAAAGAAAATGGACAAAGTCTTTGGAGTATCATCACAGGATGGTCTCTTATATTTTTTGGCTCTCTTCTTTTACTATCGGCAATGACTGTCCGTTATTCAGGTGGTAATGAAAACTGGCTTGGCCCTTATCTTGGATCTTTATTTCCAGAAGCGATGACTTTTGTTTTTGGTCAAGTTTCAGTTCTTATTTTTGCTCTTGCCTCTATCGTTTGGGGCCTTTGGTTTGTCTTGAACATGAAGCATTTTCGTTTGTTTCGGCTCGCAGGTGGCGTTTTAGCTCTTTCTTTAACGACTTCTTTTTTGCTTTCTTTGCGTGTTTACGAAGTGATTCACCCTACAAAGTCTATTCTATTTGAAAACGGTGGGCTAGTGGGGAGCTTTTTTGCTCAAGATATAGCACGCCCTGTTTTTGGAAGTTCCCCTTTGGCTCCTCTCATGATAGGTCTATTTCTTTTAATTCTAATCGCTGTTTTTGCTTTTGGTTTGCGTTTCCGTCATTTTCATTTTTTGAAAGTCTTATGGGATAAACTAGTGCTTTGGTACAAAGTACGTCAAGAAAAAAAGAGGCTATTACAAGAGTCTAAAG
Organism: Fibrobacteria bacterium AD312; assembly: GCA_001462345.1. Lineage (GTDB taxonomy): Bacteria > Fibrobacterota > Fibrobacteria > Fibrobacterales > Fibrobacteraceae > Fibro-01. Next base: position 38,621 of record LIUM01000010.1, read on the forward strand.
AAGCAGAAGCGGAAAAAGAAGAAAAGGCTTTCTTATTAGATGACTTTACTATTGTGAAAACAGGCAAAGCAAAACCTTTCAAACCATCTGATTCTTGGTGCGATTCTTTTGTAAATACAACGAAAGCAGATGTTGCCAGTGAAACTAATCTTGATACAAAAGTGGATGACTTTGATGATAAAGAAGACGAAATTGCTAGAAAAGAACGTTACTTATTAGAAAATGAAGACCGTTTAGGGCTTCGAGAAAAACGTACGCTTCGAGATGAAATCGCTGAATTGCGTCGTATTCAGGAACAAAATAAATGGGAAGATATGCGTAGAGAGCGCCCTGCGATTGAGGGTTTTGTACGTCGTGAAATGGATTCTCGTCAAGATGAAAAAACGATTCCTATAAATCAAGAAAAACTGGATTTAGATGAAGAAACGATTGTTCCTACTTCTGAAGCGCGTGAGATAGAATTAGAGACTCTAAATGAAACAGAACTATCGTCACAAAAGCCAGAAGAAGAGCCTACTATTTATGACGAATATAAAATTCCTGTGATTTCTGATATTTTACCTCCAACTCCAGATCAAACCGCAGACTATTCAGAAGAAGAATTACAGCAAACGGCAGAAATGTTAGAGTTTCAGCTTGAAAACTTTAAGGTGAAAGGAAAGGTTGTTGGCATTTCTACTGGGCCTTTAGTAACACGTTTTGAAGTGGAACCTGGCCCAGGCGTAAAAGTCTCTCGTTTTTCTGCACTACAAGAAGATTTGGCTCTTGCCTTAAAAGCCATGTCGATCCGCATTTTAGCTCCAATACCAGGGAAATCGGTCGTTGGAATAGAAATTCCGAATCGAAAAATGCATACGGTATACTCTCGAGATATTTTAGAAAGCCCTCTTTTTGCACCTAAGCCAGAAAAGATTCTGATTGTTCTTGGAAAAGATATTATGGGAAATCCATTCACTATGGATTTAGCAAAAGCTCCTCATATTTTGATTGCTGGGCAAACGGGTTCTGGAAAATCAGTTTGTATTAACGTTTTAATGGCAAGTCTTTTGTTTAGCAAAACACCAGATGAACTTCGCTTGATTTTAGTGGATCCTAAAGTGGTGGAATTAAAATTATACGAAAAAATTCCTCACTTACTTCACCCTGTGATTACTCAACCAGAAGTCGCTGTTCAAGCCTTAAAGTGGGCTTGTATTGAAATGGACAGGCGATATGAAGTCTTAGCAAAAGCTCGTGTGCGTAATATTGCTGGTTTCAATGCAAAAGTTGACGCCAAGGAACTTGATGAAGACTTCCCTGAAGATGAAAATAAGAGAATGCCATTTCTTGTCATTGTGATTGATGAATTAGCGGACTTGATGATGGTTGCAGGGAAAGAAGTAGAAACTTCTATTGCTCGTATTGCTCAAAAAGCGCGTGCTGTTGGTATTCACTTGGTCTTAGCGACTCAAAGGCCTTCTGTCAATGTCATCACGGGCTTAATTAAGGCGAATTTGCCAACGCGTATCAGCTTTAAGGTGGCTTCTCAGATTGATGCTCGTACTGTAATGGATAAAGCAGGTGCTGAAAAATTACTTGGTCGTGGAGATATGCTTTTCCGTGCGACAGAAGATCCTGAACCGCATCGTGTGCATGGTGCATTCCTTTCAGATGCAGAAGCGGAAAAATTAGCTGATGAATGCTCTAATCAAAATGTGTATTACCCTCAAATAGAATCTTTTGATGTGGAATCTAATGAGGATGGAGAAGGCCCTCAAGATAACATGAAATTAGATAGCCGAATTGGCGAAGTCATTGCTTGGTGCATCAATGTAAAAGGCGTTTCTGTTTCTGCTGTACAGCGTTCTTTTAGCGTTGGATTTAGTCGAGCAGGGAAGCTTGTAGATCAGTTAGAATATCTAGGTGTTTGTGGTAAAAGTAAAGGAAATTCAAAGCCTAGAGATATTTTAATGACAGAAGAAGAACTATTAAATTTAATGAGAACGTTGCCATGACCGATAAAGAATACGCTCCAGCGAAGATCAACTTATTTTTAGACATTTTACGTAAACGCCCCGATGGGTACCATGATTTAGGAACTGCTTTTCAAACCATTGACGCAGGGGATACATTAGAAGCATCACTTCGAAAAGATACTTCTATTACTCTTTCCTATAATGCAAAACAAGATTATCCTGTTGAGTCTGATTTAGTCTATAAGGCAGCTCATTTACTTCAAAGTACTTATGACGTAAAAATGGGTGTGGATTTATACCTTACTAAAACGATGCCTATTGGAGCTGGCCTTGGTGGTGGCAGTGCCGATGCGGCGGCTGCACTACGTCTTTTAAATCGGCTCTGGGGGCTTTCATTATCTGCAAAAGAACTTGAATCTTTAGGTCTGCATCTCGGTGCCGATGTTCCTTTTTTAGTGGAAGGTGGGCTTTCTTTTGCGGAAGGTATTGGTGAAAGATTAACACCTATGCCTCCTCTTACACTTTCTAATTCGCTTATTCTCTTAATTGCGACTCCTCAGTGTGCAGTACCAACTAAAGCCGCCTATGCAGGCGTAAAGCTTTCTGGAGAGGATCGTTGGAATCAATGGAAAAGCAACTATGTTTCAACGGCAATACCAGAACTATACAATAAGTTTGAAGAATCTGTTTTACCTCAATTTCCATTGATTGCCGATATGAAAAAGGACTTTTTAGCCTATGGGGCTATCGCTTCATTGATGTCAGGCTCTGGGTCCTCTGTTTTTGGCTTTTTCGAAAACCGTCGAGAGGCCGATTTAGCCCTCTCCAAATTGGGAAACCGAGCTCGTTGGGCTGCAGTGACCACTTTTTTTGAAAAAAAGTGAAAAAAGCGTAGAAAATCCCTTTAAATTTATTTTGAATTCTATTATCTTTGGGTCTCCCTATGGGGTATCGTCAAGTGGTAAGACAACGGATTTTGATTCCGTTATTCGTTGGTTCGAATCCAGCTACCCCAATAGGCTTTTTTTTACTGGAGTTATTATGGAATTCACTTCGCTCAAAACAACCTCGAGAGTATTAGGCGCAGGCCGCGAAACAAATCGCTTGCGCAAGTCCGGTCAGGTTCCGGCTGTCTATTATGGTAAGGGTCAGGAGCCAGTGCATCTTAGCGTTAGTGCTATTGATGTACGCAAGGTCCTAGCCCCTGGCAAGCGTTATACGCTTTTGGATCTTGAAATTGACGGTAAGTCAGGTAATCCTGCACTTGTTTATGTCTACCAAAAAGATTCCATTTCTCAAGAAATTACACACATTGACTTTTTAAGAATTGATGAAAATACATCAGTTCCTGTGCGTATTCCTGTGCGTATTTCTGGCATGCCTATTGGTGTTAAGTCAGAAGGTGGTATGCTTTCTCAAGAAAACTACTATATTAAGTTATCAGCTCCTGTTGCTAAAATTCCTTCATCAATCGAAATCGATATTTCTGATTTCCATGCAGGAACAACATTCTATGCTGAAAATTTAAAATTAGAGGATGGAGTTTCTTTAGTTTCTAAACCTCGCACCGTGATTTTTGCGATTTCAAAAGCACGTGCAAAAGAAGCCGCTTCAAAATAAGCAAGGATTTTGAAGAATTTTGATGAAGGCTCGCCTTGCGGTGAGCCTTCTCTTGTATTAAGAGGATTTTGATGTATTTGATCGTAGGTTTAGGTAACCCTTCTTCTCAATATGAAAACACTCGTCATAATGCGGGTTTCATTGCTGTGGATAAGCTTGCCGATCCAAACACTACATGGAAGTCAGAACATAAAGCATTGACTCAAAAAATCAAAATCGGTTCTGAAGAAGTACTCATTGCAAAACCTCAAACGTTTATGAATCGAAGTGGCGATGCTGTTTTACCACTTCTTAGTTGGTATAAAATTCCTTTAAATCGAATGATTGTTCTTGTCGATGATGTTCAGCTTGATTGCGGACGAATTCGAGTTCGAGGCAAAGGAAGTCATGGCGGGCAAAATGGATTACGTGATATTATTGAAAAAGTAGGAGATTCTTTTTCAAGAGTTCGCTTCGGGGTAGGGAAGTGCCCTCCACAATGGGATTTAGCGGACTGGGTATTATCGAAATTCACAAAAGAAGATGCAGTTATTTTCCAGTCCACCTTAAAACATGTTTCCCCTTTGATTTCTTTATGGCTATCTAAAGGAATTGAGGCTTGTATGGATCGATATAACGGTCCATTAGATTAGTTTTTTTATTATTTTCAAGGATGATAATCCTGAAAGAGAGGTTAATATGCGTTTAATCAGTCAAGAAGCTTTAACTTTTGACGATGTGTTACTTGTCCCTGGTGAATCTAATGTTTTACCAGCAAAGACAGATGTGAGCACTACTTTATCGTCTAGTTTAAAACTGAACATTCCGATTGTCAGTGCAGCTATGGATACCGTGACAACGGCACCTCTTGCTATTTCACTTGCTTTATTAGGTGGAATTGGGGTTATTCATAAAAACATGTCTATTGAAGCACAAGCCGAAGAAGTTCGTGCTGTCAAGCGTTGGCAGTCAGGCATTGTTTTTAATCCAGTGACTTTAAATGCAGATCAACCTGTGAGCGATGCCATTGAATTACGCGCCAGACTAAAAGTAAGTGGTTTCCCTATTCTCTTGAATGGAAAGTTAGTTGGAATGCTTACAAGCCGTGATTTACGCACCATTACAAATACGAACATTAAAATTTCTGAAGTCATGACTAAAGATTTGATTACGGCATCTCCAAAAATCAAATTGTCTAAGGCCAAAGAAATATTAAATTCCAATCGCATTGAAAAACTTCCTCTTGTAGACCAGTCTGGTAATTTAAAAGGTCTTGTCACAATGACAGATATTTTAAAGAGAGAAAGTAATCCAGCTGCAAGTCTTGATAAGAATGAACAACTTCTTGTTGCTGCTGCAGTAAGTACTTCTGCCGATTCTTTAGATAGAGCAAAGGCTCTTGTGGAAGCTGGCGTGGATATGCTTGTTGTTGATACCGCTCATGGTCATCATATTGGTGTTCGCAATATGATCAAAACACTTCGTAAAAAGTATCCAAAGCTCACCATTTGTGGTGGTAATGTCGCGACTCCTGAAGCCGTTACGGAACTTGCCAAATGTGGTGCTGATATTGTTAAAGTGGGTATTGGCCCTGGTTCTATTTGCACCACGCGTGTTGTTGCAGGTGTTGGTGTTCCTCAGTTTACTGCTATTGTAGAATGTGCTGCTGCTGCACGTAAAGCAGGTATTTCTATTATCGCTGATGGCGGTATAAAATATTCTGGAGATATTGCGAAGGCTTTGGCCGCAGGGGCAAGTGCTGTGATGATGGGCAGCCTCTTTGCAGGCACAGAAGAAAGCCCAGGAGAAATTATTCTCGCCGATGGAAGAAGCTTCAAAAGCTATCGTGGCATGGGTTCTATTGGTGCTATGAAGGATGGTTCTAAAGACCGTTACTTCCAAACTGATATTAAAGAAGAAAAGAAGTTTGTTCCCGAAGGAATCGAAGGCCGCGTGGCCTATAAAGGTCCTCTTCGTGACACGATTTACCAGTTGGTTGGTGGTATTCATCAAGCGATGGGTTATGTTGGAGCGGCTAATTTGCAGGAAATGTTTAAGAAAGCGACTTTTGTGCGAATTACAAATGCTGGTCTCCGTGAATCTCATCCACATGATGTAACCATTACTAAAGAAGCTCCTAATTATAGGACTTCTGAATCTTAATGGCTTTTAAGAATAATCTATTATTAATCACAAGTCCAGAAGACTTTGCTGACGAACATGTTCTTATAGAAAGAATGTTTGAGCAAGGTTTATCTAGGCTTCATGTTCGAAAACCAGGTCGTTCTAAAAGAGATTTAGATTATTGGTTATTAGGTTTGGGGTATGATTATCGAGAACGTTGTGTTTTGCATAGTGATCTCGGAACTGCTTTAGATCTTGAAGTAGGGGGCGTGCACACCAAACCTCTATTACCTACCGATTCCATTTTACTTCAGAAACCAGAATCATTTTCTTATAGCTGTTCTTGCCATTCATTAAAAGAATTAAATGAATTGCCTTCTTATATCGATTATGCTTTTTTAAGTCCTATTTATGATTCTATTTCAAAAGTCGATTATAAATCCGCTTTTTCTATTGATGAATTAAAATCATTTTTTTCTGGCGTTGCAGAAAAAAAATCTATTCCAGTTTATGCTTTAGGCGGAGTGGATAAAGATAATCTCGAAGAATTAGAACAAATAGGTTTTGCAGGAGCTGCTTTACTTGGGGGCATTTGGCATTATGCTGATCCACTTCAAGCATGGGTTGAAATTATTAGATCAAAATAAAAGTATTTATTTAAAAAAATAATACTATTTTCTTCTTTGTGGATATCAATAATAAAATGCCTTTTGCATTGACTGTGGCAGGGTTTGATGGCTCTGGTGGTGCAGGAATTCTCGCCGATATTAAAGCTTTTGAATCTTTTGGCGTTTATGGGCAAGCGGTCTCTACAGCAAATACAATTCAAAATGAATCTGAATTTATGGAACCTGGTTTTTTGCCATGGAACACCATTTTAGCTCAGTTAGAAGCCTTATATCGCAAGCGTTCTTTTGATTTTGTCAAAATAGGCCTTATTCCTTCTGCAGAAATTTTGAAAAATGTAGTGGAGTACATTCGAAAACATTCTCCAAAAGCTTTTATTATCTGGGATCCTATTCTTTCTGCTAGTGCTGGTTATAAATTCTTTACTCCTCAAGAAGTCGATTCTTTTTTACCTTGGCTAAATCAAATGGATCTTATTACACCTAATCAAAACGAATTTACGTTTCTTGGGCTTGGGCTTGCAGCTTCTAGGGGTGAAGTAAAAATTGGATCTGATTTTGCCGTTTTATTAAAAGGCGGGCATCAAAAGGGAGACATGTCCACTGATACTTTATGGCTTGAAGATAAACAATTTAAGTTTTCTTCTAAACGTATCCCTGGACAAGGTAAACATGGTACTGGCTGTACGCTGTCGGCAGCGATTCTAGCCAATTTAACTTTAGGGCATTCTTTAGTAGAATCCTGCCAAATTGCTAAAAACTATTTGGATCAATTCCTAAAAGGCGGTGAAGGCCTTTTAGGAAGAGTCTAATCTTATTCTTCTTCAGTTTGTACTTTAGATTCTTGCTTGCGTTTATGAGGATCCAAAGTGGCTTTACGAATACGAAGTATTTCAGGAGTGACTTCAATACATTCATCATCATTGATAAACGTGACGCATTCTTCTAGAGTGAGCCTACGATATGGAGTCAATTGAATGTTATCATCGGAGCCCGAAGCTCGCATGTTGGTTAGATGCTTGCCTTTAGTGACATTCACAATGATATCGACATTGCGGTTATGTTCGCCAACTATCATACCTGGATACACTTCTGCTCCTGGTGGAATAATCATGTAGCCACGGTCTTCTAATTTAGATAACGCATAGCTTGCGGCATCTCCAGAATCTTTTGCAATCATCACGCCATTGACTCGAGCAGGAATTTCCCCTTTATAAGCTTGATATTCTAAGAAAATGGATTGAGAAACAGCATACCCTTTAGAAAGAGAAAGGAGAACAGGACGAAGACCAATTAAACCACGGCTAGGAATGGTATATTCCAAGAATACGCGATTGTTATCATCTTGAACCATGTTCTGCATTTCGCCTTTGCGCTTGCCAAGTTCTTCAATAACAGCTCCACTATATTCTGCAGGTAATTCCACTTTAAAGGATTCTATAGGTTCTAAAAGTTTACCAGAAGAATCTTTTTGGAAAATGACTTGAGGACTACCAATTGTAAATTCGTAAGCCTCACGACGCATGTTTTCTACAAGAATTGTTAAATGAAGAATACCACGACCAGAAACCTTAAATGTACTTGCTCCATCTACTTTTTCAACTAAAAGAGCAGGGTCTGACATGTGTGCTCTTTCTAAGCGTTCTAATAAATGGTTTCCTGTTAAAAACTTTCCACCGTACTTGCCAGCAAGAGGTGATGTATTCACTGTGAAAAGCATAGATATGGTAGGTGGATCTATGTGAATACGAGGAAGATGAACTGGATTTGCTACTGAAGAAAGAGTGTCTCCAATATCAAATTTATCTAACCCAGCAATAAGAATAATATCTCCAGGGCCCGCTTCTTCTACTGGCTTAGGAGTAACTCCTTCGTAGCGGAGTATTTTTTGAATTCGGATAGAGCGAACAGTACCATCATCTAAAGATTGTGCTACTGTTAGATTAGGCTTAAATGTACCCTCTTTAACACGACCAACAGCGAGACGCCCTAAAAAGCCAGAATACTCTAAAGAGGCAATCTGTAGTAGGGGAGCTGCTTTTGGATCACCCTTAGGAGCAGGGATGCGTTCTAAGATAAGATCCATTAGAATTCTAAAATCGCCATCTTCATCGCCGAGTTCACGACGGCAAATGCCTTTACGACCACTTCCGAAGACATGAGCAAAATCGAGTTGTTCTTCGTTTGCATTTAGTTCACAAAATAAATCAAATACTTTATCTAGAGCTAAATGTGGATTACATCCATCACGGTCAATTTTGTTAACGACAACAATAGGAATTAAGCCAAGTTCTAGAGCTTTCTGTGTGACAAAACGGGTTTGAGCCATAGGCCCTTCAAAAGCGTCAACAACAAGAAGAACTCCGTCAACAGTACCAAGCACTCGTTCCACTTGACCACCAAAGTCAGCATGCCCTGGTGTATCGACAATATTAACGCTATAGCCCTTGTAATTTACATGAGCGTTTTTTGATAAAATGGTGATGCCGCGTTCTCTTTCGAGATTGTCAGAGTCCATAACGCGTTCTTGTACTTCTTCATTTTCATGAAAAGAGCCGCATTGTTTTAGGAGTTGGTCGACCAAAGTTGTTTTACCGTGGTCTACGTGAGCGATGATCGCTATATTTCTAATGTTTGATGTATCCATAATTCGCTTTTGATAAAAGAGCTAAGTAAAATCTATAGCCGCGCGAAATTTAGAAATAACAAAACTATTTTGCAATTTTATATTTGTTTCTATGAAATATTTAGGCATTGATTTTGGCGAAAGACGCGTTGGACTTGCTGTGGGCGACTCAGAACTACGTTTTGCTTTTCCTAGAGAGACTATTGATACCCGATTACAAGATCTATGGATAAGGCTTGATGAGATTGTTTTGAATGAAAAAATAGACCATTTTGTAGTAGGAATGCCTTTTCATCCAGATGGGCGAAAAGATGGCAAAAACAAGGTCGTAGAGGTCTTTATTGACGAATTAAAGGAGCATTTCCCTGAAATCCCTATTTTTACTCAAGATGAATCGTATTCTAGTGTCCAAGCTTTACAACAGACTTCTTATATGAGTCGAAAAAAAAAGAAGGATAAAGGAATTGTAGATAGAGCAGCAGCGACAATTATTTTACAAAACTGGTTAGACGGAAATATTTAAGTTATTATATTTGAGTGCATTATGACAAAAATTCTTGATGATGAAATAGACGATTTAGATGAACCTCTTTCTTTAGAAGACGATAATGATGAAGTTGGTGAATCCTCTTCTTCAGATCAAACCCCAGTTGTTCGTGATTATACCACTAGACGTGTTTTAGTTTGGGAAGAAGATGACGAACGTTGTGGCATTACGGTTGAAGTTCTCTCTGATTTGTTAGTGGGAGCTTATGTAAAAGGTGTTAAAACAGAATCTGAAGCTCTTGCTTTATTAGAAGCTGACGAATGGGATACTTTTGTTGTTGATTTTTATACCGAAGGTGTTTCTGTTAGTGAGTTTATCAAACGAGTAAACAACTACCCAGATGCTATTTTAGTAGCAATTGCCATGAGTCCGTTAAAACTGTTAGAAGAACGCGAACCAGCTAAGCTCGAATCTCTTCGTCGGTTATTTGATTTTGAAAAAAATTCAAATGCCCCTATTCGAGGGTAATTTTTATAATATTAATTTTGATGCGTTTATAAAAAAACAGACCTTTTTTTGGTCTGTTTTTTTTTAAGAGTAGTATAAATGAATCTTACTTTTCGTGCCAAAGACGAATTAAGCTCTTATTTTTTCTAAGCATTAACCAGAAATTGGGGCCAATTAACACCAAATCACGGATTAAAGAAGTCCATGTTTCATTTTTATCTTGAGCACCTTCAATTTGAAAGCAGCCGCAGGTAATTCCAAGGTCGTGAAATAAGGCCCAAGAAAGTGCAATAATAAAAGAAATAAACATTAAGAAAATGACTAAAGCCGATTCTCTTGTATAAGGACTAAATATTAGCGCAAGCCCAAACCAAAACTCAAATTGTGGATAAGCTAATGCAAAAAAGTTGTTAATAAATTCTGGTAAAAACTGATATTGAGCGACTAACGTAGCAAATGCAAGTGGGTCTTGAATTTTAAAGATACTCGCTGCAATAAACATACCGCCTAAACCTAGTCTAAGCAACGTTTCAAGGGCTTTTTCAGAAAAACGTTTGTCAGATTTCCAAGCAGGAATGATCAAAAGTGCTGCAATAATAATAGCGGAGACACCAATATAAATATTGTATTTCCACGCCGTAGGGAATATTTCCAAGAACCAATCTTTGTCTGTAATTGTTAAAAAAGTTTCTGGAAAGGAAATTTCAGCGACACCAAAGGCAGTGAGTAGCGTTGCTATAGATAAAGAGATAATGGCTATAATCATACTTACTCCGGTACTTCTAAAACAGGTTGAGAGCCTATCCATTCTACAGACTTAGAATCATCAACAAAAATATTGTTTAGGATTGCTAAAACAACACAAAAAACGCCTAAAATAATGAGCATTTTCCAGTTCAAGCTTTTGATGTATTGAAAAACAATTGTTTTTATTTTGCAGATGTTTTTTTTCATATACACAAAATAACAAATTGATTTTATGAAAACCATATTTTGAAAAATAATCGCCCAATAAAAAATCTCAATAGGGCACTTTCTCGAATGGATCAAGTAATTGTAGGTGTGAATGAATTTTTTGAGGAACCCAACACTTCATTTGCCATTTAATAGAAGTGCTTACGTTTTTTTTCTTATCGAATCAAGAAAAACGGCTTCATTTTTTTCTGTTTTCACATACAGATTCAAATAAAAAAAGAGCAAAAAATTTATTTTTTTTGCTCCTAAGTAATAATATTGAATTCAGATTTTAGTGGACAGAGGCTTCGTCTTTGACATCGCAAGAAACTGGTGTCCCATTAAATTCAAGACGATTATCGTTACAGAAAATAGTATTGTCTTTAACGTAAAGAGATATTTTGTCGAAGTCTTTTATTTTTAATTCTCTGCTTTCAGAAGGTGTAATTCCTTTAAATAAAGCTCTAGCACCAATTTTTGTATTGGCTGGTGGAGCTACCAGAACGGCTTTCCCTTCTTCACCATCTCCAGCGAGGAGCATTCCCATGCTCATAATCCCGCGAAGCGGTGCTGGTTTTAAATTGGAAAAAAGTAAAATTAGGCGGTCTTGAAGTTCATCTTTAGAATAGCTTTTTTTAAGCCCAGAACAAATCGTCCGAACTTCACTTTCGCCTGCATCGACTTTTAATACGTAAAGACTTTCGGCGTCAGGATGATCTTCTACAGAAATGATTTTGGCGCATCTAAGATCTAATAAGGAAGGTACATCTGTTGCAAGTATTGGTTTATTTTGTTCTTTTGTTTTTGGTGGTGGAGGTGGAGCTTTTTCCACTTCAATTCTTGGGAATAAAGGATTCCCTTCTCCAAAGGATTCTCCACCTTGGAATTTGCCCCAGTGAAGATCTTTTTCACCTTCACAAGTAGTACCGAGCATGGCTAAGCCTTCTATAGTTTTAGTAGGCATAACAGGCCATAAAAAGCATAATGATAAACGAACGGCTTCGGCAGCAGTAAATAGAACAGTGGCGAGTTCGTCTTTGGCTGAATCATCCTTCGCTAGTTTCCATGGAGCTTTAATTTCGAGATAGCGATTGATTCCTCGAACAAGACTCATAATATCTTCAATCACTTGAGACAACTTGACTTGAGTAATCCCTGAAAAAACTTGTTCTTTAACTTGATTAGCAAGAGTGATTAATTCTTGAGCAGGTGCATCTATTTGAGTTGCCTTTGGAAGCTTGCCTTCAAAGTTCGTTAGAACTAAACGATGGACTCGGTTCAATACATTACCCAAATCATTAGCTAAATCACTGTTGATTCGACGCTTAAAAGCATCATCACTAAAAGTACAATCTTGACCCACCACCATTTCTCTTGCAAGAAAATAGCGAAATGCGTCAACTCCAAATTGTTCCATGTAATCCATTGGATTTACGCCTGTGCCGCTGGATTTACTCATTTTTGACCCACCAGTCAACCACCAACCATGTGCTAAAACATGCTTTGGTAAAGGGATTTCAAGAGCCATAAGCATGGTTGGCCAGTAGACGCAATGCGTCGTAAGAATATCTTTCCCTATTAAATGATAAGAAGCAGGCCAAATAGGTTCTCCATTCTCATAAGTTCTATCTCTAACGCCACTAACATAGTTGATTAGAGCATCAAACCAAACGTAGGTCACATATTCATCATCAAATGGAAGGGGAATTCCCCAGTTTAAACGAGATTTAGGGCGGCTAATGCAAAGATCATTAAGCGGTTGTTTTAAGAATCCTAAAATTTCGTTTCTACGATAATCAGGAAGAATCCAATCAGGATTTTCTTCAAGATGAGTAATCAATCGTTGTTGATACATTCCCATTTTAAAGAAATAATTTTTTTCTTTTAACCATTCGACAGGGCGTCCACTGATGGGGTCCTTGCTATCGACAAGTTCTTCTTCACTAAAAAAACGTTCTTCACCGACAGAATACCAACCTTCGTATTCTTTGGAGTAAATTTCACCTTTATCCCAAAGCTTTTGTAAGCATTCTCTGACAAATTGCTTGTGGTCTGCATCTGTTGTTCGAATAAAATAGTCATAATTAATATCCATTTTATTCCAGAGATTTTTAAACCGAAGATTGTACTCATCAACATGGGTTTGTGGGTCTACTTGTCTTTTAGCGGCCGCTTGCTGCACTTTTTGTCCATGTTCATCTGTACCAGTTAGAAAAAAGGTTTGATAACCGATTAGTTTATGAAAACGTGTTAAAATATCGGCTAAAACAGTAGTATAAGAATGCCCAATATGAGGGGCGTCATTAACGTAATAAATTGGGGTAGTGATGTAAAAGTTTTTCATAGTGCAAATGTAGAAAAAGAAAAAGCTTCCTGCAAAAGGAAGCTTTTAAATGATTTATATAAAAAGTCTTATTTGATTATTTAGTTAATACGACCAATCAAATTACCATTGATGACCCAGTCTTTTGAACTTCCAAAACTATGGCAACCAGCAGATAGGGTGAAACGATTTGTAAGATCTTTTTCGATATAGAAGGCGCCAAGAACGTCTTTAACGTGTTTTGAATTCGTTTGGTATTTTGTATCTATACGATCGGAAATGTATTCTGCTTCCAGAATGATTCTGTCTACAGCAGTATTTTTAAGCATTAGACCACCAGTTACAGGCATTTTCCAATCGACAACCACATCTCTTTCTCTGGTAATATTCTGATCATTTTTATAAAGTTCTGTGGAATCTCCACCTAAACCAAGCATAGCAACTTCACCAAATAAGAATAATTTGTCTTCAATGATAGGAATGTTTACTTTTAGAGAAACATTGGTGCGAACATCACTATTATGGTCTTTAACTTTATCAAAAATATTTGTACGTAAAGCAAGATCAATATCCAGAGCTTCAATAGAAGATAATTCACGGAAATGAGCTACGAAACGAAGATCGCCTGTATTTAAGTACGGGCCAGTGCTAATTAAAGCTAGGTCTATAGAGAGATTTTCTGTAGGAGTAAATCCAAATTGGAACATGTTTTCTGAGGCAAAAGTAGATTTGAATCCATTTAAATAACCATCAACATAGCCACCAAAATAATCTCCGTTTTTACTTGTATTTTCCCAACGGCCTAATTTGAAATTAAAATATTTTGTACGTTGCCATGCCCATGCTTCTTTGAGCTCAATCACATCGATTACTTCTGTTTTGCTTGTATAATTTTCATCTGTTTTATTGTCAATTAAATCGCCAGGATAAACAGATAAGGCTACTTTACCATCAAAGTTTTCTGATTGAGTGAAAAAAGAAAGGTTGGCACGACCAGTCCATTCTTCAAAGTTGTTTTTACTAGTGTCTTTTTCTGATGCCCAAAGCACTTTCCCTGCTTGAATTTCAAAATCAGAATTCATGTCAAACTTGAAAGCACCTGCTGTAATAAGAGGAGCTTTTTTAGCTTTTATTTTTTTAACCTTTTTAGCTTTCTTCTTTTTTTGAGTTGTGGCTTTTGCAGCGGTGTCAATAGCAGCGGTTTCGATTGCAGGTGTTGCTTTGGCAGTAGAGTCAACAGTAGCCGTTTCAGTGGCAGGAGTGGCTTCTGCATTTGCTGTTGTATCTACAGTTGTGGTATCAGTTACAGGAGCTGCTTCGGCTTGCTTAGTAGAGTCGACAGCAACAGGTTTAGCAGCAGGAGCTGCTTCGGCTTGCTTAGTAGAGTCGACAGCAACAGGTTTAGCAGCAGGAGCTGCTTCGGCTTGCTTAGTAGAGTCCACAGCAACAGGTTTAGCAGCAGGTGCAGGTGTTGCGGTTTTTGCAGCAGGAGCAGGTGTTGCGGTTTTTGCAGCAGGAGCTACAGTCGTGGTTTTTGTGGTTGAAGTTTCTTTAACTGGAGTTGCTGGTTCTGCAGCTAGAGCAAATGTGGTTAATAATAGGGAAATAAAAAGTGTTTTTTTCATATTTGGTCTCCTTAGTAAAGCATAATGTAAATTTTAGTAAAAAAAAGGTTTTTTTATTTATATGAAAGATTAAAAAGACTCTAAAATATTATGTTCTTGTTATGATTCTTAAAAAAATACTTTTGTTTATTTGTTTTATAACGGTTTTTAGTTTTTCTCAGAATTTGAATGTTTATCGTAAATCTACAGATTCATCGGCTGTTTTAGGGGTGCTAAATCATTCTGATTGGGTTAAAGAACAGCCTATTCCTGTAAAAAAAATCAAGAAAACATATTATGTTAAGGATAAAAAAGGCCGTAAAACAAAAAAAGTGAAGTATGAAACAGTGACTTCTAACGAGCCTCCTCGTTTTGTTCCTGTAAAATGTAAGTATGGTTCAGGCTATGTCAATAGGGCTGATCTCGCTCGTTTTTTTGAACGAACGATGGACATCAGTGGAACTTATTCTTCAGAAACGGGGTCTGCTGTTTTACGAAAATCTCCAAATTCACCAGGTAAATTTTCTTTAGTTATCTTAAATGGATCCGATAGAGAACGTGCTGAATTTGAGGTAGGTAATTTGGAGGTGAAAGAAGCTAATGGCCATAGTCGCTTTCGTTTTCAAGAACCAGATTGCCGTTTAGATATTGATTTATTTCAGAGAAAACTAAAAATTTTGCAAACGGGTTGCGAAGCTTATTCTACAAGTAATTATAAGCTTGCTGGAGAGTATAATAACTATACAGAGACAATTCGTCGAGCGGAGACATTTCAATTCCCAGAGACTAAATTCACTTTCAAAAAATTTTTATGGTGTCCAGAGGGCCCTGATTCTTGTGAAAAGACTAAGGATGAAAATGGTAATGTGGAGATTGTTTGGAGCGTCAATGGGGAGGGCATGATCGAACGTCGTAGT
The DNA here is from genome assembly GCA_001462345.1 of Fibrobacteria bacterium AD312. Taxonomy (GTDB): domain Bacteria; phylum Fibrobacterota; class Fibrobacteria; order Fibrobacterales; family Fibrobacteraceae; genus Fibro-01. The sequence goes on from LIUM01000010.1 coordinate 54,343, forward strand.
GGAGATCAAATTCATACATATCGTCCTTATGAACGAATGATTCCTAATAGGAACGATTTTTATGATGGAGAAAAGCCAATTGCGCTTAAAACAAAGCGTACGGATATGTCTAGTGAATGGATGCTTTGGCTATATTTCCCAAAAGCAGAGCGGTTTAAAATGGTTCGCATGGGAACAAGAGCCGATGCTGCTTACACTGAAATTTACGAGTAAAAATGAAACAGATAGAAAAAGTCAGGCATTTATTTATTGACGTATCTCCAATTGAGAGGCTCTTGGAATTTAGTACTCCTTATTACCCAGTAGTCTCTGAAGTTCTTGATATCGTGTATGAAAAAAAAATAAAAATGATTGTTTCTTCTATGACTTTACATCGAGTGGCCTTTAAGGCTTTCTCCACCCAAAATGATGTTTTAGTTCGTCAATATAGAGAATTTTTTACTCGATCTGATTTGCTTTATCTTCGAGAAGTAGACTCTGATATTGCTTTAAAAGCGGCAGAATTTCAAGCAAAGTTTTCTTTAGATGTGGAAGAATCTATTCAGCTCGCAACTGCATTTTGGAGCGGTGCTGATGGGGTTCTTACAGAAAAACAAGAATGGAAAAATTACTTAGACGTTTCTGTCATTACATTACAAGATTTGCTTGCTTCGAATTAAGTTCATTATACTCAATTCATTTGAAATTATATCGTTCTAAAAGCCTTATAAGTACGCTGAATTTATTCCTAAATCTTTTTTTAAAGCTTTCTTTCTAATTTCTTTTCAAAATAGATTGTTGATTGTATCTATAGTAGAAATTCTATCCATTTTTTTCTTTTGATTACTAAACTTCTATAAAATTTTTAATGTACATTACGGGGTATGAGTTTTTCTTTAATCAGTTTCAACGGTAAAGTCCCAAAATTGGGTAAAAAGGTCTATTTAGCCGATGGCGTTCGTTTAATTGGTGATATTGAAATTGGTGACGATTCGTCTGTTTTTTTTAATGCTGTTTTACGGGCAGATATTTCTTCCATTCGTATAGGTTCTCGTACTAATATTCAAGATAATGTTACTATACACCTTTCTCACATCAAAGGCATAGAAATTGGAAATGATGTGACTATTGGTCATAACGCTATCTTACATGCTTGTACTATTCAAGATCATTGTTTAATTGGAATGGGTGCTATTGTTATGGATGGAGCAATCATCAGAAAAAATTCTGTGGTTGCTGCTGGTGCCTTAGTCACTCCAGATAAGGAATATCCCGAAGGCTCATTAATCATTGGTGCTCCTGCTCGAATCGGGCGTTCATTAACAGTGGAAGAAATGGAAATGAATGCGAGAGATGCAGCTAATTACGTTATAGTTAAAGATGAATTGCTTCAAGGATCTGAATGATGTTAAAGTTTATTTTCTTGATTAATCCTATAAGTGGTGGTGGGCAAGGTAAGCTTATCTATAAGTATTTGCCTGAGATTATGGAGTCTATGGGGTTTCAAGAAGAGGAATGGCGTGCTGAATTTACTCGATCTGAAGATCTTGTTTCTCAAATTGACCACGCCTTAAAGTCTACAGAAACTTTAATTGCTGTAGGTGGAGATGGTACTGTTTCGGCTGTTTTTTCAGTTCTGTTAGATTCTTGCGTATCTACTTCTGTAAAAATAGGAGTGATTCCTCTTGGTACAGGTAATGATTTAGCTCGAGTTCTTAATCTTTACAAACCTTTTGTAAATAAAGGTCTTCTGTTTCTAGTTCGTAGTTTATTAATGGCAAACACTCAGCCTTTCGATGTTTGGAAAGTCAATGGAAAACAGGCACTAGCAAATTACTTTTCAAGTGGGATTGATGCTCGAATTGCTCATGACTTTAATAAGGCCCGCAGCCAAGGTGAAATTTCTGGCCGTTCTGTTTTAGCTAATAAAATTCATTATGTGAAACGATTTTTTACTGATCGTGATTATTTTTTGTCAAAAGGTTCTGTTTCGGTTGTTAATTCTAATGGAACAAGTAAAATTTATAATGTTTCTGGCTACAGAACGGTGATTATAGGGAACATTCCTAGTTTTGCAAGTGGAGCAAATCCGTTTTTAAATTCAAAAATGTCAGACCAGTTGTTAGAAGTAGTATTTGTTCCAAATTTATTTGCTTTTTTAGGAGCTATTCTTTTAGGCAATATTCCTATTATTGGTTTTTTATACAAGACATATTTTCTAAAAAGCGTAAAAGCTAAATCGATTCTTTTAGAATTAAATCCTTCAGAGTTTCATCAATTAGATGGCGAAGATTTAACCCATAAACTCGGCTCAAAAATCACTATAGAATATGGGATGCAAGTACAAATATTATCTTTGAGATAAGAGTTTTTGATAAAATCAATATCCGAAGCCGTATTATTAGTATAAGGTCCCATAACGATGAAACCAGTATCTTTATCTGAAATAGAATCTTTTTTTGGTGTAGTTGCAGAAAAAAAAGAACCTGATTTTATTTTAGAGGGTTTTGCATCTATTGAAAAAGTAACTCCTTCCGATGTTTCTTTTTTTAATTCATCTATTGTTTCTTCTTCACTTAAATCCTTAAAAGCTGGACTTTTATTTGTTCCTAAAAACTACGAAGATACGTCTGTTCTTGCGAGAGCATTTATGAGAGTAGATAATCCTTATCAATCCATGATTTCTTTTATAGAACATTTTCATATTCCTTTTATTTCTTTCCCTTCCTCTAAAATGGCGTCTACTGCGGTGATTCATCCTTCGGCAATCGTGGAAGGCGTTGTAGGGGAACATTGTCAAATTGGTCCTGGTTGTGTTGTTTCAAAAGGTGCTTTTATTGGAGATAAAACCATATTAGAAGCCAATGTTACTGTTTACCCCAATGTGATCATTGGTTCGGATTGTATTATTCAAGCGGGTGTAGTTATCGGAAGTCGTGGCTTTGGTTTTTATGAATTTAAGAATGAACGTTTTCCTGTTCCTCACGTTTCAGGTGTTCGTATAGGTAATTCTTGTGAATTTGGGGCGAACATGGTTGTAGCTTCTGGCTTTTTATCGCCGACAGTCATTGGAAACGAATGTCATTTTGATTCTTTTGTACAAATAGGGCATAATTGTACATTAGGAAATCGCATTTATATGGCTTCTCAATCGGGGCTAGGAGGCTCTACGATAGTAGAAGATGATGTGGAACTTGCTGGTGGTGCTCAAGTGGCAGGACATCTAACGATTGGTAAAGGGGCTCGTGTTGCAGCAAAAGCAGGCGTAACAAAAAATGTAGCGACAGGTGCAACGGTTGCTGGTTTTCCTGCTATAGACATTGATATTTGGCGAAGAGAAGTGATTGCCATTCGTCAAAAAGCGATGCATAAGAAAAGTGAGATTTAATCACTATGTTGTCATTAGAATCTCCTTCCTTATCTTATAAAAATACTTGTGTATCTATAGAGCATATTAGAAGACATGAACCTTGTGTATCTTGGTTTGTCAATGGAAAATGTCTTTGGCGTTCTGGAGATTTTAAAACATTTCAATCGTTAAAAAAAGAAGTATGTAGAACAACATTAATAAGTTCTCCATTTCAAACGATTGCTTCTCCAGAACATTTAGCTCCCGTTTTTTTATTGTGGAATCAAGAATCATTTAATGTGCATGTGAAAAACTTAGAAGTTCCTTTAATGGACGGAAGCGCCTTGCCCTGGTTTTATGCTTTACGTCATTTAGCAAAAGTGCCTCAAGCCCTTTCCTTTTATGATTTCCCTATTAAAGAAGAATGGTCTTTTCCAAATGGCTTTGTTAAAATCGCCCCAGCGGAAACATTTGAAGTAGAGTATTCTCTTTCTAGAGATCATTATTCGGATTCGGCATTTGTTAGTATTTATGATGGTACCGATTTATTACCTATTTTATCTGCAAGAACTTTTATCTTTGAAGAAGATTTTTATAATGTTCGAAAGAATGGTTTATTAGCTGGAGTCGATGAGAAAACAGGGTTGTTAGTGAAAACAAATTCATTAGGTGGGCTGGAAATCCTTTCTGGTGGCCCTTGGCGTCATCCTCAAGAGCCAATACTTCATAAAATTTTGGATTTGATTGGTGATTTAACCCTCCATTATCCTTTTTTACCTAAATTACGGATAACAATTCACAACGGTGGTCATATTGTCCATCATCAAATTTTAGAGAGGTTATTAGCTTATGTCATTGCTTGAAACGCTCCCCAAATCAAATACACCAGGTGTTTTATATGATGAATCTGTCGTCATGCAAATTTTACCTCAGAGAGATCCTTTTCGTTTTATTTCTTATGTAAAAGAAATTTCATTAGAGGGTGAGTTTCCTCAAATTGTTGCCGTTCGTGAAGTAAAGGCCGATGAATATTATTTTAAGGGTCATTTCCCTCAAGAACCAATTATGCCTGGCGTTTTGCAAATCGAAACGATGGCTCAAGCGGGGTGTATTATCGGTTTATTAGCTCATGAAAAAGAAGTTGAAGGCAAAAGACCTGCTTTTATGGGTGTTCAAGAATGTCGTTTTAGAAAACCTGTTGTGCCAGGTGATATTTTAACTGTTAAAGTGCAGTTAAATAAGTTCAGAAAGGGAATTATGTTCTTTGAAGGCGCAATTTATCGCGGTGAAGAATTAGTTTCTAATGCCACTTTAACAGCAGCGATGGTCTGATTTAATAAATGAATTAATAGACATCGTGTAAGTATGTTATTCAAAAGAGGTCAATACTCTGAGTATTGGCCTCTTTTGTTGTTTTTGGCTACAACGAGTAAAAATTTTTTACATCAGAGACCTAACTTTTCTTAATAATTTATTGGTTATTATAGGAGTGGTTTAATATGAAAAAATATTATTCTTTGGTGTTGATTTTCTTTCTTGCTAGTTTTACAAATGCATTTGCCGAATGGAGTATCTTTTTACTTATAGGCCAGTCTAATATGGCTGGAATGGCAGCAACACCCTCGTCTATTGATCTTGAAGAATTACAACAAGTTCGAGTATTAGGCTTTAAGGATTGTTCTAATCCTTCTCGAGTTTATAATGAATGGGATATTGCGTCACCTCCTCTTCATAATTGTACAGAAGGGGTAGGCCCTGGGGATTGGTTTGCAAAAACGCTAGTTCAAGAAGGGTATCCTGATACGATTGGATTAGTTCCTGTCGCTATTTCTGGAGCTGGTATTGATTTATTTCGTAAAGGGATTTCTTATTCTTACAATTATACCCCTTTTGAAAATAATAGATCCGGAGCTGGTTATGATTGGATGCTTACGAAATTAAGAAAAGCTCTTGAAAAAGGAAATTTGAAAGGAATTCTTTTCCATCAAGGAGAGTCAGATTGTTCGGGCTGGGGAGGTAATCCAACGACTTGGGTTTCTCGTGTAGAAGATGTAATTTCTGATATTAAAGCAGATTTAAATATCGACTATGATTTGCCTTTTATTGCAGGGCATTTATCTGATACAGAGAATAATTTTAAGCAAATGAATCCCTATATAGATCAGCTTCCATCAGTGATTCCAAATACTTTAGTGGTTTCTTCACAAGGCTTGTTGAGAGGAGGTGATAATATTCATTTCACTACTGAATCGCAAAGAACTTTTGGAAAACGTTATGCAGAAGCTTTTTTGAATTGGCAGAAGGAAAATAGCTCTTCATCAACCTCTATATCTTCTTCGGTCACCGAATCCTCTTCTTCAGAGAGTATAAGTAGTTCTTCAACAGAAATGATGTTTGTCAGATCAATGGATCTTGAATCCTCTATGTGGAATGCTTATGTGAATGAATCTAGTCTACAAATCGAAAATATTTCAATTGGTTCTACAATACAAATCATGGACATTCAAGGAAATGTTTTATTAAAAACAAAAGCCTCTTCGAAAGAGTATTCTTTTTTAATGAATCGTTCAGGTTCTTTTTTATTAAAAGTGGGTAATAAAATCCAACGTTTTAATATCAATAAATAAATTCTTCAAAAAAAAAGAATTCTTTATTTTCATTTTGCTCTCTCCATAAAAAAACGCTTTCCTCAAAAAGGAAAGCGTTTTCTTTGAATTATAAAGGCTTTAAGTTTTATCTTCTCCACGAAGCATAATGACTTTACCTGTTCTAATATATTCAATGATTTCAAATTTTTGACTTAAGCTTTTCATCGCGTCAATCTTATCTGTATTACCAGTAATTTGAATAATCATAGACGTTTCAGTCATATCAACAGTCACTGCCTTAAAGTGGTCGCAAAGTTGGAGCATTTCGGTGCGTTGTTCTGGAGAACACTTCACTTTAATTAAGGCAAGCTCTTTTTCAACTACATTCATATTAGTATGATCTTTTGCTTGAACCACATCCACTAACTTTTCGAGCTGTTTAATGATTTGCTCTAAAATAGTAGGATTGCCTCGAGCCACAATATTCATACGGCTGAAATTTGGATCTAAAGTAGGAGAAACCACTAGAGAATCGATATTATATCCTCGGCGAGAAAATACAAGAGATATACGTACAAGTACACCTGGTCTATTTGCCACCATAAGACTTATGGAATGAGCTCTTTCTTGTATAGGATTCATATCAGGTACTCCCTGTAGGCTTTTCAAGTTTTGTTTTTGGCGTTTCTGTAATCATAGAAGTAATCGGAGCTCCTGCTGGAATCATAGGGAACACATTATCTTCTTTTTCACATTCACAATGGATTAAAATAGGACCATCATTATAGTCGAGAGCTTTTTGAATTATACGTTCTGCATCAGCACTTCTTTTTAAGCGAAGTCCTGGAATTCCATAGGCTTCTGCTAATTTTACAAAATCAGGATTTCCAACAAGATCTACGCTTGAATAACGTTTGTCATAGAACATATCTTGCCATTGACGTACCATACCTAGATATTTGTTATCAAGGACAAAGATTTTAATAGGCAATTTATGAATAGCTGCTGTCGCTAATTCAGATAGAGTCATTTGAAAGCCGCCATCTCCAGCGATACAACAAACTGGCCAGCCTGTGGTGTTTCCAAAGGAAGCGCCAATAGAACTAGGGAATCCAAAGCCCATTGTTCCAGCTCCACCAGAATTATGAAGTTGGCGAGGGTAATTGGCTCTAAAGAATTGAGCTGCCCACATTTGGTGTTGGCCTACATCTACATTCAGAATTGCTTTACCTTTGGTTAGTTCGCATAAAGTATGAATCACATGCTGCATACGTAACCCACCTTGTTTTGGGTAGGTTAAAGGATATCTCTTTTTCCAAGTCTGCACCGTTTTTACCCAGTCGGAGGAATCTAAACGAGTCACCATAGGAAGCAATTGTTCTAAAACAAGCTTAACATCTCCGCATAAAAAGACATCGGGTTGTAGTACTTTTCCTTGTTCCGCAGGGTCAATATCTAAATGAATGATTTTTGCATTCTTGCAAAATTCATCAAGTTTTCCAGTTATGCGATCATCAAAACGAGATCCAATACTAAAAATCAAATCGCAATCCAGAACGGCTTTATTTGCATATACTGTCCCATGCATGCCAAGCATTCCAAGAGATAGCTCATGATCCGCTGGAAATACACCTAAGCCAAGAAGAGTACTTGTAACAGGAGCGTTTAATTTTTCTGCTAGTTCTTTCACTTGCCTTGAGGCGTTAGAAATCATGGCTCCATGACCCACTAACAATAAAGGCTTTTTAGATGTTTTTAATAATTCTGCTGTTTGTTCCACAGCCGACGTATCTGCATAGGTTGGTATTTTATAACCAGGTAAATCCATTTCGTCAGAAAAAGAAGCGGTGCATACTCCTGCAAGGACATCTTTAGGTAAGTCGATTAACACAGGGCCTGGGCGACCTGTTCTAGCCACATGAAAGGCTTCTTTTAAAACACGAGGAAGATCGTTTGACTTTTTTACCAAATAAGAATGTTTTACAGCAGCAAAAGTCATTCCGCTAGTATCGCATTCTTGGAATGCGTCTTTCCCTAAATTTGGAGTTGTTGTTTGTGCTGTAAGAACAACGATAGGAATAGAATCCATTAATGCGGTATAAATACCTGTAAATGTATTGGTAGCGCCAGGGCCGCTAGTGACAAGAGCAACGCCCACTTTTCCAGTTTGACGAGCGTAACCGTCTGCCATGTGAGTGGCTCCTTGTTCATGCCTTGATAAAACGACCTTCATATTAGAGTCGTATAAAGCATCAAATAAAGGAATAGCTGATCCACCAGGATAGCCGAAAATAATTTCAACGCCTTCTCGCTTTAAACATTCGAGAGTCACTTCGGCGCCATTAAGTTTTTTTGTTTTTGTTTCGTTCATTTTAAACTCTTTTCAGAAGATTTGTATTAAATATAGCAAAGAATTATATGTTTTTAAAAAATAAAAATAAAAATGTTTTAATTTTGTATTGTTTTATACTGTTTTTGAAAAAATATAGTTTTGGATTTGTTAATAAAATTTAAAAATTAGTTATTTTTACTGAAAAGCTATCGATTCTTATTTATTGATTTTGAAAAGTCCTATATTTTTAATATAAAAGTAATTATATTAAGGTTTTATATCTTTAAATACTTGTAAATCTATGTTAAAGTTGAGCTAATATTTGTTTTTTCTTTTAAAAAGCAATAAAAGCTTTTTTTCTTCTTCTTAATACGTTTAAACATAAAAGTAACAAGGAGATCAATATGAATACAGAACTAAAGCCACGAGAAAAAATGAAAATGTATGGGACTTCAGTCCTTTCAACAAAAGAGTTAATTGCTTTAATATTAGGGAAGGGGAGTAAAACCAAGAACGTGTTTTTTTTAGCAGAAGAGTTAGCGGATTACATTTCTGTGCAGCCTAAAGTCCCTAAATTAGAAGATTTATTAAAAATAAAAGGGCTTGGTCCTGTTAAAGCATCGCAAGTACTTGCTTGTTTAGAGTTGTCGGGTCGTTTTTTACTATCTGGGATTCGTCAGGAAATTAATTCCCCTGAACAAGCCATTCAATCTTTGTCATTTTTAAAAAACGCTCTTCAAGAGAATTTTGTTGTTATTTCGTTAAATTCAGCAAATAATATTATTGAAACTCATACATTGACTGTTGGGCTTGCTAATCAAACTCAAGTGCATCCTAGAGAAGCTTTTACAAAAGCCATTGAAAATAGAGCTGTAGCCGTTATTTTTGCACATAACCACCCCTCTGGCAATTTAGATCCAAGTTCTGATGATCTAAATATTACTCGAACGCTTTGTAAAGCAGGGCAATTGCTTTCGATTCCTGTTTTAGATCATATAATAGTCAGTGCTTCTGGATTTCTTAGTATAAAAAGGGAACATCCTTCTCTTTTTGAATAAAAATAGATGATTTTTTGATCATAGTAATAGGTTTTATTTTCAAAAATCTTTGAAATTTTAGATTTTGGAACTAGATTAAGAGAAATAAGATTTATTTCTGTTTAGCTATCTGTATCAAAGGAGATTGTATGAAACGATTATACTTGTCTTTATTGCTTTTTGCAATAACAAGTGTTTATGCATCGGACACCAAAACGATTAATAAATATGGTTTTGCTGGTGTGAATAAAACTCAATCAGCCCAAACACTAGGGCATTCCAAATTTTCTTTTTCAGCTCTTGGAAACGTGACGAACGATTTTTCAATGATTGAAAATAGAGGTGGTGACTCTCGTGATTTTACACAAATTGTTTATTATAAGGCTGAAGATATTTACGATACATCAAATGCAAAAATCAACGATTTAATTGGAATTAATAGTTACATCAGTTTTGGACTAGGTCTATCCAATTATTTGGATCTAGGGGTGACTCTCCCTGTTTATTATGAACGAATCAATACTGAAACAGACGATAATTCTACAATTTCTGGAACTGATGTCGGATACATTGGAAATTTAAAAGCCAATATTAAAATAAGACTTCCTCTTCCTGATTATCAACCATTTGATATCGCTCTTTTTGGTGGTGTCGATATCGGTACATCGAGTTTAAGTGACGATGGTATGTGGGTTCGTGAACCAGAATACATTAATACACAATCTTTAAGAGCAGAATCTTATGGTTATGATAACCTTGATCTTCTGTTTCGTGGTGGAGGAGCTCTATCAATTGATTTTGGTAAATTAGACGGTGGTATTCCTTGGATATTCCACTTTAATGGCGGTTATCGTTACGTAATGCCTAAAGAAGGTGATTCCTCTCCCTATTTAAACATTATGCATGGAAGTGTAGCGACTGAATTTTTCTTCTTTGAATTCCTTTCTTTATTTGCTGAATACTACATGGATATCATGCCAGAATTTGATAATCCAACGACTAATCAAAAAGAAACTTTGGATATTGCAGAATTGACTGGTGCTCTCGTTTTTCATATTCCTGTTGGTTTAGATATTCATGTTGGTGGTACTTATTCTTTTATTAACGAAAAATACATTAGCAATTTAACTGCTTATCATATTGATGATGTAAACCATACAAGAAGTATTACTTATAACGGACGTATTATTCCTGAATATAGTGTTTATGGTGGTATTACTTGGAGCGGTTTCTTATTACCACAAGATCGTGATGGTGATACCGTTGTTGATAAGGAAGATTCTTGCCCAGATGAATTTGGTCATATTAGAAACGGTGGCTGTCCATTCCCTGAACCAGATATTGATGGCGATGGATTTTGTGATTCTTGGGTTTCGGAAAATGGTTTCTTAGATATTTTTGCTGATGTTTGTAAAGGTGTTGACGAATGTCCAAATGAAAAGGGAGAAGGTAAAAACGGTTGTCCTCTAGATAATCCAGATACCGATGGCGATGGCATTTGTGATCCATGGGTGAAGCAGAAAAAAATGAGCAAACGCTTTAAGAAAATTTGTAAAGGGGTGGATAGTTGCCCTACACAAGTTGGTCCAGCCTCGAATAAGGGTTGCCCTCATGATAATCCAGACGTAGATGGTGATGGTATTTGTGATCCATGGGTTTCTCAAAAAGACAAACTTTCTGATTTTGCTAATCTTTGTAAGGGTTATGACAATTGTCCAGGTGAAGCTGGTCCTGCAGCCAATAAAGGGTGTCCATGGCCAGATCCAGATACCGATGGCGATGGCCTTTGTGATGAATGGGTTATCAAGCAAAAAATGGGTTACTTTTTTGAAAACCCAACAGATAGTACTGTAAAGAAATGTAAGAGTGTCGACAAGTGTCCATATGAATTTGGCCCTGCAGATAATGAAGGTTGTCCATTTGATAATCCAGATACTGATAAAGATGGTGTTTGTGACCAATGGGTGGCATTGAAAAAACAACAAGATCGTTTTGTGGATGTTTGTCAAGGTTCAGATAAGTGCCCTACAGAACCCGGTTTACTGATTAATAACGGTTGTCCTGTGGAAGATCCTGATATTGATAAAGACTCTCTCTGTGCTCCTTGGGTGAAAGAAAAAGGCATGCAGGATCAATTTAAGACTGTATGTAAAGGTATAGATAATTGCCCAACAGAAGCTGGTCCAGTCTTTAATAACGGTTGCCCAATAGCTGATCCAGACCCTGATAAAGATGGTGTTTGCGCTTCTTGGGTTACAGAAAAAGGCTTATTGAAGCAATTTGAAACCGTTTGTAAGGGTGCTGATAGATGCCCTACTGAAGTTGGTCCATTGGAAAATAAAGGTTGTCCTTTAGATGATCCTGACCTAGATAAAGATAGTGTTTGTGCTTCTTGGGTATCTGAGAAGGGCTTACAGAAATTCTTTGTTGGAGTTTGTGATGGCGTCGATAAGTGTCCTTTAGATGCTGGTTCTGCAGATAACTTTGGTTGTCCTTTAGATGATCCTGACACTGATAAGGATGGTGTTTGCGATCCTTGGGTCACACAAAAGAAGTTGCTTAACAAATTTGCTAATGTTTGTAAGGGTCTTGATCGCTGTCCATTAGATTCTGGTTCTGTGGAATCGAATGGCTGTCCTGTCAAGAAAATTGAAGAAAATGTGAAACTAGAAGGTGTTACATTTAAGAGCGGTAGTTCCATTCTTGAACCAAATGCAAAGAAAGTTCTTAAGACTATTGCAGAACAATTACTTGCACCAGAAAACGCTTCTGTTAACATTGAAATTCACGGTCATACTGATAACGTAGGCCGTCCAGCCAAAAACAAGAAGTTGTCTTTACAACGTGCTCAGGCAGTTGTGAATTACCTTGGTTCTCAAGGTGTTCCTAAGAAGAGAATGAAAGCTTTTGGTCATGGAGATGAAGAACCAGTTGCTGATAATTCCTCTAGTGATGGTCGCGAGCTCAATCGTCGTATTGAAATGCACCGTACTGAGTAATTTGAATTAAATACTAGGCTACAATGAATTTTTTGATTCTTTTTCGCCTAGTATTTTCAGTATAATCAAATAGTTCATTTTTATTATTAACTCCGATACACAAAGTATCGGAGTTTTTTTTTATCTTTGACTACGTCACTTAAAACGGATTTTATATGGAATCATTATATTTAATTGCATTAATCCTTATTTTTATTCTGGCTGTTTTTGATTTGTTTGTTGGTGTTAGTAACGATGCTGTAAACTTCTTAAATTCAGCGGTTGGTTCAAAAGCCTTTAAGTTTAAAACAATTCTATTTATAGCGGCTCTCGGCATCTTTGTCGGAGCCTCTTTTTCTAGTGGGATGATGGATATTGCTCGTCATGGTATTTTTCAACCACAGCATTTTTACTTTGTAGAAATCATGGCCATTTTTATGGGTGTGATGATTACAGATGTGATCTTGCTAGATACATTTAACTTTTTTGGAATGCCAACCTCCACCACAGTCTCAATGGTCTTTGAACTACTAGGAGGCGCTTTTGCTCTTTCATTATTTAAAATCATACAAAGTAACGGTGATTTAAGTTTTGGAATGTTGATTAATACAGAAAAAGCTTTGTCTGTTATTTTTGCCATATTTGTTTCTGTAGCTATAGCCTTTACTTTTGGTACCATTGTCCAGTATATCACGCGCTTGATGTTTACTTTTGATTTTCACAAAAGAATGAAGTATTTTATTGGTTTTTTTGGAGGCCTTTCATTTAGCTCCATTGTTTACTTTATCTTATTCAAAGGCTTAAAAGGCTCTGTAATTGCAAAATTGCCTTTTTTTCATTATGTAAATGACTATTCCATTGAAGTATTTATTGTTGCTTTTTTCTTCTTTGCCATTCTCTCTTCTGTTCTTCATTTTTTTAAGATTAATGTTTTTAAATGGATTGTTGCTCTAGGTACTTTTTCTCTAGCGTTGGCTTTTGCTGGTAATGATTTAGTCAATTTTATTGGTGTTCCTTTAGCAGCTCTTTCTTCTTATCAAGATTTTATTGCCAATGGTTCCTCTGCAGACACATTCTTAATGACTTCATTACTAGGCTCGGCTAGTGGCGATAGCTGGATTTTAGTTTTAGCTGGCCTTATTATGGTTATTGCTCTTGTGACGTCAAAAAAAGCACATAATGTGATTAAAACATCATTATCATTATCTTCTCAAGGAGAGTCTGATGAACCGTTTGGTACGAATCCTGTAGCAAGAGCCGTTGTGCGTTGGAGTCATTCTATTGGAGAATCTATTGCTCACATGTTCCCAAAAAAAATTCTAAAATGGACGGATTCCCGTTTAGATGATTCGAAACTCACATTACATGCAGAAGGAGCTTCTTTTGATTTAGTTCGTGCTTCTGTTAATCTTATGCTGGCGAGCTTGTTAATTGCTGCTGGTACTTCCTTAAAACTACCTCTTTCTACTACTTATGTCACTTTTATGGTGGCTATGGGTACCTCTCTTTCAGATAAAGCGTGGGGTAGAGATAGTGCTGTGTATCGAATTTCTGGCGTACTTTCTGTTATTGGAGGTTGGTTCTTTACAGCCTTTGCTGCATTCTTTAGTGCCTTTATCGTATGTGCTTTAATTTATATTGGTGGCTTCCCTATTCTTTTTTCTTTCTTTGTATTAGTGATTTATTTATTAGTTCGTTCTTCAAAGCGCTTCAATAAAAAATCTCAAACTAAAGATTTGGCTCAAGAACGTTTCCATAAGATTATGACTACTAACGATCCAAAAGAAACTCTTGAATTGGTTAGAGAACATTATAAAGAAGAATGGGGATGGCATTTAATTTGGGTGGAAGATCGTTATAGAGATCTTATTACGGCATTTATTACAGAAGATTTAACCAAATTACGCATGGTCAATCATAAAATTGACGATCAAAAAAATGTGGTAAAAAGATTAAAAAGGCAAGGAACTCTTGCTTCTAGAAAAATGAATTCGGATGATGCTATTGCCAAAACATTTTTCTTGATACAGGCAAATGATTATGCAAGTGATATGGTTTTCCATTTAGATCGTATTTGTGATCCAAGCTTGCAGCACGTAGACAATCATTTTGCTCCAATAAGTAATGATCAAAAGCATGTATTAGATTCTCTATGGTCTGAAATTACAGATTATATTGAAGATTGCGGACGTATGATTTTCTCTGGGATATATGACAATTGCTTGGATTTGGAAGAACGAGGGCGTATTCTTAGTGAAAAAGTCATTTCTATTAGAAAAGAACAGACGGATTTGATTAAGAATCAGAAATCCAATACACGAGCAAGTATTGTTTTCCTTACTATTTTGTACGAGACAAAATCTATTGTCGATAGATCGTTATTCTTAACAAAATTCAGCAGGAAATTCATGAACTAATGACTACAATAGATTTAATTTTAACAGAAGCCAATCTTAATAATCATGCTTTAGTAGAAGCCTCTCTAGGGCAATTATCTCATAAAACGGTTCAAAAAGCAAGAACAGGTAAACGTCCTCTTTCTAAAAAAATGCAAGTTCTCGTGACAGAAGCCTTAAACAAAGCTTTGCAGCCAGAAAAACTTTATAAGAAAGAAGATTTGTTTCCTACACTTTTATCTGATGATTTATAAGTATCTATAGATTGTCATGCTAAAGGCGTTGGAGTCCTGAGTGTTTTTTTTAATAATAAATTGATAAAAAAGAAACTCACTGGCCAAGCAGGGGTGTACTTGGCCATAAACCCTGAATCTACTTTGGTTTTTAATACAAAAAAACTCCTAATTAATAGGAATTTTATAAAATGAATAAATCAAGCCAGTTGTTATTGAGCTGTCATTGGCTTTAAGGTTTCAAATATTTCTTTGTAGGCTTTTTCATCAATGCGCTTATAGCCAGTAGTGATAGTTCCAAATGTGTAATAAGCAGAATCGCCTTTAACAGTCATAAAAAATTCCATATCTAAAGAATTTTTACCACGTAAGGCGTCTTCTTTATATTCGGCATTAAGAGAACCGTTAATATTAGAAACAGTATACTTGCCGTCACTAGTTTGCTTTACTTCAAAAATCATATTTTCTTCTCCTAACCAGAAACCTTGATAATTAGGTTTTTCTTTTTCAGAGCAAGCTGCAAGGAGTAGAAAAGAAAGAATAGATGTAAATAAAAGGATTTGTTTTTTCATAAGAAATCTCCTCGCTATAAAATAGTATTTTTTTATTCATAGATGCGTTATTTATACTTACTACCTCTTTTTTTAGTCTTATTTTTTGCCTTTTGGGCGTGGAATGAAACAACCAATTCTAGGCGAGAGACTTCTTTAATACTAAGCTCTTCTTCAAATTACCTTTCTTCGAGTTCAATGGAGGCGGCTTCTTTTACGGTGGATGATGTTCATCGATTGCTGCTTCTTCGCACAAAGCAAAAAAATGGAGTTTATTTAGGGAAAATAGAACCAGCTGTAGATACTTTAGCTTTAGAACTGGTGGCCATTTTTCATGAAGTGATGGGGGATAGCTTTATTCCTGTAATTACAAGCGCTAATGATTATCCTTATCATGCAAGGTTTTCTAAGCATTATTATAATAAGGCTATTGATTTTAGATCGAAGGATTTAAATGCAAAACAAAAAAAAGAGCTTTTAGAAAAAGCTCAATTAAAAATTTTTAAGCGTGGTAGAGTGCTATTAGAATCAAGTGGAAAATCTAATGAGCATATTCATTTAGAACTAATTGACTAAGGTTCTTTACAGCAACGAAAGCCAACATATGGGTATTGGTTTTGAGGGTAGAAACTGAATTTATTCTCTTTGCATTGAGTTAAGTTTTGCCCGTTCCAAGCACCGCCAGCCACTAAAAATGAATTGGCTTTTTGAGAACTAGGGGTACTTGTCCATTCCCAAAGATTACCGTTCATATCATACATGCCAAACCAACTACGGCATTGGTCTTTTCGTCCAGAGCGAGTGACTTTACTAGTATTCGTATTGCATTTAAATGGATGATATTTGTTTCCGTAAGAATAAGTGAAATTGTCTTTTCCTCGGCAAGCGGCTTGCCATTCATCTATGGAGCAAAGCCTTTTACCTGCTTTTACGCAAAGCGCAGCAGCTTCTTCATGAGAAACCATGTCTTTAGGAACATCATCGGCTGTATTTGGGTATTCGTAAGCATCTACACAGATGGTTTTCCCTTTTACAGGGACTGGAAATTCGTTTTTACCGCAGCGATTATCACTTGCCATATCATAAGACCCTTTTTGCCAAGGAGTCTCATTTCCTAAAGAATCTTCTGCTTTAAAGAAGACTTCTCCAGTTTTATTATACTCAATCCCTGCACTTGCCTCTTGTCTTTGAGTGGTATCGTTAACTGAAATCCATGTTTTGCATTTGATTTCTTCACACTTGACTTTGAGACGAATGGGTTCGTAGTAACGGCCTGGTGGAGGCGTTAAATAAGCTTCTGGAGGTATGGTGTCTAATTTTCTGATACTGTCTTGTATACGGATTTTCTCTAAAGAATCTCTTTTTAAGGCTTCGGCGATTTCAACGGCTTTTATTGAATCTTGATT
Organism: Fibrobacteria bacterium AD312; assembly: GCA_001462345.1. Classification (GTDB taxonomy): domain Bacteria; phylum Fibrobacterota; class Fibrobacteria; order Fibrobacterales; family Fibrobacteraceae; genus Fibro-01. The sequence goes on from LIUM01000010.1 coordinate 71,192, forward strand.
GACTTTTGGAGTAGGGTCTTTTTTTGTTGTCGAGGGAATAACGACTTTAGAAAGACTATCAGCTTTTCTTAAACTATCTGCTACGCGAATGCTATCGTTTAATAAGGTTTCTATAACTTTTAGGCTATCTAATTTTTTAAGGCTATCTGCTCTTTGCTTTTGCCATAATAAAAGTTCTGTTTGAGCTTTTTCTTCTTGTAATTCATTCTCTTTTATTTTTTGTAATTCACACTGAACTAAAAATAACGTGACTAATAATAAAAGCATTAAAACAAGAATGGTCGTTTTTCTTCTTCTAGATCTTTTTACTTTTTTAAATTCATTTTCTTCTTTAGGACTAGTCATTTTTGGTGCTCCTTTCTCTAGTCATCATTCTTTTCGGCTTTTACTTCTTCAAATAAGATGCGCCAATGTCTTTTTATTTCTTCTTCTAATTCTTTGATGCTGAGCTTTCTTCTAAGAGTACTTCTATAGGCAATAGAAATAATACCTGTTTCTTCTGATACGACAATCACCATGGCGTCACTTTCAGCGGCAAGCGCTTTTGCGGCACGATGTCGCATACCTAAACTAGATTCTTGATCAGAAGATGTGGATGGTAATGGAAGAATACAACCAGCCGCTACAATATTTTTATGATTCATAATGACAGCACCATCGTGTAATGCTGAATTTGGAAAGAATATGGAGCGTAAGAGTCTTGAACTAATGATGGCGTTTAATTGTTCACCCGTATCAGCGTAGCTTCTTAAGCCCACTCTTTTTTCTAATACGATAAGGGCTCCAAAACGATTTTTAGCTAAGTCTTGCACTGCAGAGGCAATAGCTTCTGTAGTTTCATTTAAACCGCTAGAATGGAAAAAAATGCTGCGCCAGTTCGTTTGGCTAACGCCTTGACCAATTCGAGTGAGAGCACCGCGAATTTCAGGTTGAAATAGAATAACAACGGCTACGATACCTAATGTAGCGACGTTACTCAGCATCCAAACTAAAGTATGGAGTTCCCACCATTGAGCTAGAAACCAAGCTAATAAAAGGAGAGCTCCTCCAAAAAACATTTGAACAGCTCTTGTTCCTTTGAAAAGTAAGAAAACATAGTAGAGAATAATCGATATCAAAAGAATATCGAGAATATCGGCCATGCGGACATCAACAACATCAAATAACTTAAATAGATTCATAACTCCGGAAAGCCTCCAAAAGCTTGAACGATTCAAAAGTAGAAGCCACATCGTGAACTCGGATGATGGTGGCTCCACCAAGGGCGGTAATAAATGCTGAAACTACAGAAGGAATAAGTCGATCACTAGTTTCTAAAGCAGGTATTTTACCAATATATGATTTTCTGGACAAACCCCATAATATGGGAAATTCCATTTCTGAAAAATCGGATGCAGATGCAATTAATTCTAGGTTATCTTGGAGTGATTTTCCAAAACCAATCCCTGGATCTAAACAAATTTTATCTTGGGGTACGCCTAAATCAATTAGTTTCTTTGCCGAAATGCGTAATTCGTTTTGGACTTCTTGAACGACGTTGGAATAGGGCTTAAAGTCTTGTTGCATAGTGCCAAAATTCCCTCGCATATGATTTAATATACAAGAGGCTTTCGTTTCTAAAATAACTTGAGCCATAGCCGAATCCATAGAGAGTGCGCTAATATCGTTAATGATATCAGCACCTGCCTCCATGGCTTTATAAGCCACTTTACTTTTAACGGTATCAATCGATATAGAAAAGTGAAGATCCTTCTTGAACGGAGCTAACTTTTCTATAATAGGTAATACGCGTTCTAATTCTTCTTTTTCTGAAACGGAGGACGATCCTGGTCTTGAACTTTCGCCTCCAACATCAATAATAGCAGCGCCTTCTTCTACGAGTTTTATTGCATGTTCAAAAGCGGCTTCTGTGGAGTTGTATTTTCCACCATCAAAAAAACTGTCTGGAGTAACGTTCACTATTCCCATAATAGAAGGGACTGGAGAAGCACTATAAAGAGTTTCTCCTACCCTAAATTGTGTGGGTTTAGTCTTTTTTAGGATCGTTTTCAGATTCATCTTTTGGTGGTTCTTCTTCTTTTAATGGTTCTTCGATTGAATCACCTGGATCTGGTGGAGGTGTATTTTCTTTTTTTCGACGTTCCATCTTTTCAGAAAGAGATTGGTATTGACGACTCTTTTTAGTGCTTTCAAGTACTTCGCCTTTCATGACGCGATCAATTTCTTCACGATCTAAAACTTCATGTTCTATTAAAGCATCAGCTAAATCTTTTAGTTTATCTTTATTTTCTTCTAGAAGATCTTTTGCTTTTTGATTTAATCTATGAATAAGACCATTGATTGCAGAATCAATTTGTTCCGCCATCTTTTCAGACATTTCTTTAGGCTTATTGATTTCTCGACCAAGGAATATTTCACCATCGGTTCTAGAATAACAAACTGGCCCAATATTTTCATCAAAGCCCCATTCTGTAATCATTTTACGAGCGAGTTCTGTGGCTCTCATAATATCGTTGGAGGCACCTGTGCTTTGATGATTAAAAAAAATCATTTCAGCAAGACGACCAGACATCATAATCATAATACGTTCTTCTGCAAATTCCTTGCTATAAGACACTTGATCTCGTTCAGGTAGAGACATTGTTATCCCTAGTGCATTGCCTCTAGGAATAATCGTAATCTTATGTAAAGGATCGGCATGCTTGCATAACAAATTCATTAAAGCGTGCCCAGCTTCATGGTAAGCCGTATTTCTTTTTTCTTCTTCGCTCATGAGTAGGGTACGACGTTCTGAACCCATAGACAATTTATCTCTTGCTTCTTCGAAATCAAGCATGGAGACTGTTTTGTTATCAAAGCGAGCGGCTAGAAGAGCAGCTTCATTCACGAGGTTTTCTAAATCAGCACCAGCAAGTCCTGGGGTACCTTTGGCAATGGATTTCACATCTACGTCACTTGCAAGAGGTACTTTTCGTTTGCGAAGATGGACTCTTAAAATTTCTTCTCGACCTTTCAGGTCTGGTAGACCGACGACAATTTGTCTATCAAAGCGACCTGGACGTAATAAAGCTTTGTCTAAAACATCAGGACGGTTTGTGGCAGCAATTAAAATCACTCCTTCGTTAGAAGAAAATCCATCCATTTCTACGAGTAGTTGATTTAATGTTTGTTCACGTTCATCATGACCACCGCCAAGGCCTGCACCACGTTGACGCCCTACAGCATCAATTTCATCAATAAATAAAATACAAGGAGCGTTTTTCTTTCCTGTTTCAAAAAGATCACGTACACGAGAAGCACCCACACCCACAAACATTTCTACAAAGTCCGATCCAGACATGCTAAAGAAAGGAACTCCTGCTTCACCAGCCACAGCGCGTGCTAAGAGTGTTTTACCTGTTCCTGGAGGCCCAACTAATAGTGCCCCTTTTGGAATACGTCCGCCAAGAGCATCATATTTTTTAGGGTCTTTTAAGAATAAAACGAGTTCTTCTAAATCTTGTTTCGCTTCATCACATCCAGCAACGTCTCTAAATGTGGTTTTATTTTTTCCATTCTGGACTAGCTGTTTGGCTTGGCTTTTACCAAAAGAGAACATCCCTTTGCCACCGCCCCCTTGGCGAGACATCATAAACCAGAAAAAGGCGATTAGTATAATGATTGGCAAAAAGGCGAATAAGTGATCGACCCAGCTTGTGGTTTCATGAATGACATTAACTTTTACTTTCTTGAACATTTCCCAAGCGGTAATTTGCTCATTAGAAATTTCAAGCATGTGGCTCTTAAATAAAACAGATGGTTTCTTATCTTTTTCTGCTTGAGCGAAACGAGAGAAAGGCTTAGATTGTGAAGAAGCTTTTTGTGCTTCTTCTGGAGTCATTTCTCTTTTGCCTTCAATGACAACGCCATCAGCCGTTTTTTGAAGCTTTAATTCAGTGATGACAGAAGTAGTGTCTGCCATCATCGATAGAAATTCTGTTCTGGTAAGTTCTTTTGTCGTCTCTTCTGAATATAAACGCATCATAAAGAGCGCGATTAAAATCATCGTGATGATTACGAAGAAGTTCTTATTTCGAAAAGGGGAAGCTGTCTTTGCTTTCGTCATGGCATCCTTTCATTAGGTTCGAGTTTTCCAGAAATAGCAACTCCAGGAATCCAAAGTACATCGGCATTTTGAGCGAGTAGCGGTAAACAATCCCGAATCCATAATGGGATTCCTTTTTCTTGTAGCCACTGTTTCAATTTGCGCTTTTTATATTTTGATCCAGGTGGAGTAAAGCGATCGCCCTCTTGACGATAGCGCCATTCACCAGAAAAGCGTTTATTTTTTTCAAAAAGATACAAATTATCAATCTTTTGGGCATTGGTCGTGCTGTAAAACCATAAAAAAAGCTTTGATTTTTCTATATGGTTATCTCGATAGTTATATCGATTCAACTTCTCCGAAAGAATAAAACTGGAAAAGTCTTCCATAGGGAAGTAAAAACCTTGTGAATCCAATTGCAAACGAAGCATTTCAATAAGACCCGTTCCCATTTTAGATACAGCCTGATTCCATTTTTTCGTAGAAAGGCACCAGACATTTTCATATGGAGAGTACGACGCTGGGAAAGGCCATTTCTCTTTAGGAATTTCTATCGATTTAAGAAATTGGCTCGATTTTCTTAAAATTTGAGGGTAAACATCGTGGCTTAAAGTAGCAATGTGAGATAAGGTAGACGTAATTCCAGGCGTTTGAGATTCTAAATAGGGAAGAATTAAAAGCCTTGTTTTATTACGTGCAAAAATGGTTTTCTGATTCGATTGATCTTCTCTCCATTTCAAACGATGCTTCTTGGCATATTCGATTAGAAAAGCCTTTGTCAGGTGTAAAAAAGGGCGAACGACTTGATCTTCACGTTTGGCTAAAATACCTTGAAGTCCTTTGAGTGATGAGCCTCGTCGAATTCTCATATAGAGAGTTTCTGCCTGATCATCGGCGTGATGAGCAGTAAGAATACAATGTAAGTGCTGCTTTTTTTGAATATCAAAGAGTATTTGATAACGAAGTTCTCTCGCTTTCGATTCAAACGAGTCTTGGGTTTCAAATAGAGAAGGGTCAATATTTTGAATTTCAAAAGGAATTTGATATGTTTCGCAAAGGCTTTTGACTAAAGAGGCGTCTGCATTCGAATCTTCTCCGCGAACGCCGTGATTGACATGGCAAACAAAGATTTTGGAAATGCCCATCTCTTGATAATGAGAGTGGAAATAATGTAAGAGGCAAATGGAATCAACGCCTCCAGAGACTCCTAATAAAAGGCTTTTTCCAAAAAAATATTCTACATCTTTTTGAAGAAGCAAGTGCGAGCTCCTGTATGACAAGCGACTTGTGGACCATGCATTTTGACTTTAAATAGAAGTGTATCAAAATCACAATCTGGAGCCCATTCTACAACGCTCATTACATTTCCGCTTGTTTCGCCCTTGTGCCAATATTCTTTACGGCTGCGACTCCAAAAGACCATTTCCCCACAGGCAATAGTTCTTTTTAAGGCTTCTTTGTCCATCCAAGCCATCATTAAAACGTCTAATTGAACGGCGTCTTGAACAATTGCAGGAACTAGACCTTGGGAATCAAATTTGATTTGAGAAAGAATTTCTTCTAGTGACATTTGATTGTTTCCATTCATTTTTATTCTCGAATTTGACCTTGCCCTCGAAGAACCCATTTATAAGTACAAAGGCTTTCTACACCCATAGGGCCACGAGCATGAAGCTTATCGGTGGAAATGCCGACTTCGGCACCAAGGCCATATTCTCCGCCGTCTGCAAAACGGGTGCTTACGTTAACCATTACGCTTGAGGAGTCTACATTGGCGATAAAATAGTTTTGCGCAAGCTTATCTTCAGCGATAATCGCATCTGTATGACGGCTACTATATTTTTCTATATGTTCGCAAGCTTCTTGAACATTCGCTACAAATTTAACGCTCATTTTTAAGGCGAGGTATTCTTGATGATAATTACTTTCATTTCCAATATCTTTCACGCCAGAAATGCGTTTTTGGGCTTCTGTATCGCCGAACATTTCAACCCCTTTTTCACGTAGAGGAGAGATGAATTGTTCTACTGTTTTGTCGTCTATGTCTTTATGGATAAGCAATGTTTCCATGGCGTTGCATACGCCAGTTCTTTGCGTTTTGGCATTGATTAAAATAGGAGCTGTTTTTGAAAAATCAGCTGATTTATCCACAAAAATATGGCAAATCCCATTAAAATGCTTGATGACTGGAATTCGACTTTGTTCCACAACCGCTTTAATTAAATTTTCGCCACCACGAGGGATTACTAAATCAATGGATTGATTTTGCTGCAAAAGAAAACTCATTAAAGAACGATCAGGAGTATTCACTAATTGTACTGCATTAGGATTCACATGATTTTCTTCTAATGCGCTTCTAAAAATAGTCGCTAGTTTTGTAGACGTTTCTAAAGATTCTTTACCGCCTCTTAAGATAACGGCATTACCCGATTTAAAACATAGAGCCGCTCCGTCAATAGTGACATTAGGACGGCTTTCATAAATAAAGAAAACAGAACCTATTGGAACTGAAATGCGAGATAATTGCATTCCTTTTTTTATGGTTTTATCTTCTAGTATTTTATTCAATGGGTCAGCAAAAGCAGCGATTTCTTCTACGCCACGAGCCATCGCTTCAATGCGAGTTGGATTGAGTGTTAAGCGATCAATCATAGCATCAGAAATGGAACCTTTGGAACGCTCTATATCGATTTTATTTACTTTTAATATTGCGGGTACTTCATTACGGAGCTTTTCTGCAACGCTTAATAGTACGCTGTTTCTTGTTTCAATTGGAAGAACACGTACTGTTTGAGAAGCGTTTTTTGCGTTTTGTGCTAATTCTAATCCGTATCGTTCAATAGTCATAATCTTGCTCTTTTTATTTACCAGGTTAAACCAATGGATCCTTCTAGGCGACTTCCTTTATAAGCCCCTAAATAGAAACTATACCCAACTTGTGTCCAGAAGAAGTCGAAAGGAGAAACTAAAAGAGATGCTTTTAATTCAGTATATTGTATTGTGGACTCGTCTTCTAAGAAATGTTTTTCTGTGTCACTCAATGGGGTATGTATATCGTTTATATTGCCGCCAAAAGCGGTATCTTGATCAACAGCACTCGCTTCTAAAGTAAGTTTCATCCATTTCCACTCGGCATCTAAGCGTGTATAAATTTCTTGAGAATTTGGTCCTAAATCAGAACCTAAGGAACTTCCGTAATTGGAATAGGTATATCCACCGCCTTTATGGTGTGTATAGGTCCAAGGCTCTACGCGAGTGAATTCAGTATTAAATGAAAGGCAGACGGATGAGACGCAAAAATCATTCGCTGTAAACCCAATGGATGCGGCCCATTTGTTTCCCCACCAGGAATCATCAAACATAGAAAGTGGGTTTGCTAAATCGTCGAAAAAAAGTTCTCCATAAAACTCATAATTTTTTAATGTTTTTACACTAAAATCAAATGCTAGGGCATTATTATCTAAATCACCTAATAGAGGTTCAGCAAATAAATATGGGACAAAAGGAATGGCGTAAACCCATTCAAAAGAACGGAATATACTATCTGCATCTGGGTTTGGATTGGTATTATTAAATTCGGTAGTAGAACCATAAACAATGACTTCTGAGGCCCCTAATTCAACATCAAAAGGCAAGTTCAATTGCAAACGGTGTGCATTTAAGTATTTACCTGTATTTTTTTTGTGATAGAGTTTGGCGGCGTATTGAGTGTAGCTTAATCGACCTACTTCAAATTGATATCCAAAATAAGGTGTTGGAGCTGGTTCAAAAATAAAACTAGTGGTATCCATCCATGGTCTATAAATATGTTTAGAACCTCTCATAATAACAGAGTTTCTTTTAGCAACGCCCATTTGTAGATGATCATAACCAGCTAATAGAGTGCCAAAAGGAAGATCGTATTCAAGTGAGGCGCGGAATCGATTCCAGCCTTTGGTGTTATCGGATTCTTTTGTATAAGGAATTCCATCTGCTGGTTGAAAATTATTGATTTCAATAGAACGATTTGTTTTATCGCTTATTAATTCACTATGGCTTTCAAAACGAAGAGAAGGGGATAACTGCCCAACAAGAGACAGTTTTAAAATGGTACTGTTATCGTAATAGATGGAACTGTTTTGATAATTGGTTCCACGAAGAGAATCGATTAAAGAAATTCTAGCATTGAGTTTTTTATTTCCTATGGAATCAGTAAAAGCTAAATGCCCTTTTGCCTCTGTTCTATTTGGAATAGCAAAAAGTAAAGTAGGAATAAAGAATAAAATAGTGATTCTAAAAAAAATGGTCTTTAACATAATAGGATTACTTTTTTTTGAAAATAATTTTTAATAAGTTAAAGTGAATGTTCACTCTTTCTTGGACGGATGGAAAGAAAATGTAAAAGGGAAGACCTGTAACTATTCTTAAAAAGCTTCTAAAAAATCTGAATTTTTTAGAAACGATTTTACCAATAAATCCGTGATGCTTATAAAAAACATATTCCTGAGATTGATCGTGTTGAATTGCTTGTGAAATGGAACTTTTTGAAGATCCACCACCTAAATGAGTGAGAATGGACTGCATTTCAATTAAAAAACGAGCCGATTGTTTTTTTGCTCGTAAAGCAAAATCCATATCTTCATAATACATGAAAATACGTTCATCAAACCCACCTATTTTTTCCCAGAGAGATCGAGACATCATTAAACAAACAGCGTTAATCCAGTATGCTTCGAGTAAAGTAGGGTCATCCGATGGAGTTAATGAACCATGTAAATATTTTGCTGCCATGGACTGTGTTCGGAATGCATTTAATACAAATTGAAACCACGAAATATCAGTATAATAATTCTTTTGTTCTCTTCCATTGATGCTTTTAATACGTGGAGCAATGATTGCCTCTTCTGGATGAGAAGAATTATAACGACTCAAAGCCTGTTGCAATAAAGGAAGTGTTTGCATTTTAGGTATGGTATCGTTATTTAAAAGGCATATGGAATCAAATTCAACGCCTTTTTCTATTAAACGACGTACGGCAAAATTATTAGCGGCACCAAACCCTTTATTACTAAAAAGTTCAAATACGTGTACTTGAGGAAATTGTTCTTTAATTTTTTGAACTGTATTATCAGTACTTCCATTGTCGGCAATGGCTATTTCAAAACCCCTGTTTAACAAAGGCAATAAACACCTTAAACAGGCGTTGGTTAAGTCGAATCGATTGTAAGTCACTAGTATGATGGCCGTTTTCATGATTCAGCTCTCTTGGATAAAGAAAATTGAGTAAGCATGGCAGAGTTAATGCGTGCCTCTTCTTGCTCTTTAGTAAATGTAGTTAAAGATTTTGAGAACCAAAATGACTCAATTGTATTTGCAATTGATTTTTTGTATAATTATCGCTTATGGAAACAAAAAAACGACTTCTTTTGATTTGCGATAAAAACCCTTGTACTAGTTTTGGACGTCTCACTTTAGACACTAAAAAGGCTTTGAACTCAGACTATGATGTCAAAATAGTTTGGTTAACTACGCCCCAATATTTTTCTGAATCTCCGATTACTGATAATGTAGATGAATCTATTGCTGCTTCTTCGTTATATACAGGTTTTTTTTCTTTTAGAAAGTCTTTGATTTCTATCGCCAAATCATTTGCACCTGACTTTGTTTTGTTTATTCGTCCTGAACTAGGTTTTCTGGTTCCTATAGTTAAAAAATCAATCCCTTCTTCAAAAGTCTTAGTTCAAGTTCATGATACTTTTGCAGAAACACTTTATCCAAACAGCATCAAGTTCAAATTAATCAACCAGTTTTTTATAAAGAATACAGTCAAAGCGGATGCTTATATTTTTGATTCTGTTTACACTCAAATAGAAGCGCAAAACCATTTTAAAATATCTAATAAACCATTTTGTGTTCTTGGTTGTCCTATTAATTTTAATTTATTTAATAAGCAACAAGGGATTCCTACTTTAAAAGATAAAGAAGCATTTAGAGAACAAAATAACATCGCTGGTTTTAATGGCTATTGTTTAAACATCAGTTTAGATGAGCCTCGAAAAAACTTGGAAACTTTTTTTGAATTAGCTGCTGTATGCCCTGAAACGGCTTTTGTTCGAATAGGAAAGAAAACGCCTCGTATTGAAGAATTAATTCAGAAAAAAGAATTAAAAAATGTATTTCATTTTACAGAAATTTCCGCTGATCAATTACGCGATTTTTATCGCCATTCGGATTTAGTCGTTTACCCTTCTTGGCTTGAAGGCTTTGGCTTACCACCTCTAGAAGCACTAGCTTGTGGAACGCCTGTCGTTTCTTCAGCGACATCTGCATTAAAAGAAAATCTAGAAGGTGTAACCCCTTTAGTTTTCCCTCCAGATGATGTAGAATCTTATGTTAAGATTCTAAAAAGACGACTAGCTGGAGACCCGCTTGTGGATTGGGATAAAGCGAATGCTTTATTAGATCGTTTTAGTTTAAAAAATATTTCAGAACGATTGATAAATTTTTTGCAATCTCTCGTTTGAAAATTTAGATAGCAAAATGGCTTTCTTTCTTTTGTGATAAAATGATTTCATCTTAGTTAGAAAATGAAAGAGAATATTCAATTTGAAATTCTTTTTTAAATAAACGAATGCGGCATTGATTCCCATATTCTTAAAAATACATAGAGCCGATTCATGTTCTTTTATTTTTAAAATGGCTTCTGGTTTTGAAGAATCTATAAGCTCTACAGGGGATAAAGGAATGGAAAAAATACTTCCTCCTGCGTGGTATATTCGAAGCCCAAGATCAATAAATCGAATGGCTAAAGAAAGGTCTAAATCAAAAGCCCCAGTTCGTTGAATTATTCTTCTAGATACAACCATAAGATAAGGAGAAGAACCAGCTACATATTCATAGGGAGAACTCTTCAGTTTGTTCCATGTGATAGGGCCTTTATTTATATCGATTACATAAGCAGAGGCAAAAGAAGAATGATTGGAAGAAGAAACTAAAGTCGGTGCAAAACAATCAATCATTGGAAAATCAAGACAGGCTTGCCCTATTTCATGAAGATGTTCTTTTGTAATACGAACATCTTGATGAATAAGGATAATCCACTCTGCATTCGTTTTAGGAAGCGTTTCATTGATGTTTTCAGAAGCAAACCATTCTATGGCAGGATCCTCTATAGAAGGTTCTATTTCTTTTACAGGATAAACAATGATATCAAATTGTTTTCGCATGGAATTAAAAATTAAAACTTAAACCAAAGCGATGTTCTACACCAAGCCCTTGTGTTAGGTAAGAAAACGAATAATCTAACGAGAAAATTTCGTGTAAAAACCCAGCACCTAAACTAAAAAGGCGAGCTTCATTGGATTCACTGGGGCGAGAATTAGAGGCGAAAAGTTCTTTTGCATCTCGACTAAGATCAAGCCAGGTACGATTAAATCCAGCACGAAGAAAAACATATTTGCCTAGAATATATTCCGCACCTAGAGAGGCGGTTGGTTGAGAATATCTAGGAAAAGAACTTTCCATCAATAAACTCAAGCGGGGGATTGTTCTTGGTTTTAAAAAGGCGGCAATAGAAACTGTTTGTGCCATAGCGTAATAATCGTCAGAGGAATCATCTACATAATCACGAATCATGGAACCAAAATCTCTCGCGGTAAGAGCAAAACCATAAAGAGTGCTACTGGATTGCCAAGAGAAACCCCAATCAAATGCAAGAGCAATAGCAGTTCGATCTCCTACTTCACCAGAGAGTTTATCCGTGGCTAGCTTCACAGTACTACCAAAACGGAAATGAGTTAGTGGAAAAGAACTTGTTAAGGTAAACAACTGGCTTTGTGGAGAATGAATTTGCCCTGTAGAGTTACCGTATTCATCATACCCATCAATATCTCCATAACGAATCCAGCCATAAGAAGCTTGAACATTCATGGCGTTTAATTTTCTTGAGTAAGAAAGAAAACCTTGGTTCTCTGCCCAAGCTCCTGTTTGCCAATAAAGTGCCACTACGTTCTTTTTGTTGTTTTGAATTTCTAATCCAGCAGGGTTTAATTGGACTATGCTTGGGTCATTGGAAGGTAGTGCAGCTGCTGAACGTTCCATCGACATATTTCTAGGACTTTGAAAAGTTCTAGAAAAAGAAAATATTTCAAGCCCAGCTTCATTTTTTTCAAAGAAAGAAAAAGAAAAAGGAGCTGTCAGACTAAAAAAAACAAGAAAAAAGAAAAAAAGTTTAAAAAAATGCATTTTTATAATTTACAAAATTCTAAACGTTTGTTATCTTTGGCTGCGTCGGGCTAATAGCTCAGCTGGTAGAGCAACGCCCTTTTAAGGCGTGGGTCGAAGGTTCGAATCCTTCTTAGCTCAGAAAAAGCCGATTCTTTAATAAGGATCGGCTTTTTTCTTTTTATCTTTAGGGCCTTTATGATGCAGAATTTTTCTCAATTTCTTCAGGAATCTTCTTTAGAGACCTTAAATATATGGGATCATCATCCGTCGAAAGGCGTTTTACACGTCAGTGGTCTCAATTTATCCGCAGAATCAATCATTATAGCGAGTCGTTTCTTAAAAAATCCAGAAAACATCGTTATTGTCACTAAAGATTATAAAAGTTCTGAAGAATGGTTGGCCAATCTATCTAGTCTTGTTTCAGAAGAAAACATTCGCTTTTTCCCTTCCATAGGCTTAAAACCTTATGAAGAGAAGGTTCCTTTTGATGGTGTCTTAGAAGAACGCCTTCTATTTTTTAGAGATATTCAGACCTCTGGGCCATTAATTGTTATTTGTCCAATAGATGCTTTATTAATGAAACTTCCAGCTCCTGGCTTTTTGAAAAATAAAGTGCAGACACTGAAAGTGGGTTCTATATTAGACCCTAAAGCATTGCGACCTATTTTATTAGATATGGGGTTTAAGGAACAACCTATTGTAAGTGCCGTTGGTGAGTTTTCTATTCGCGGCTGTATTGTAGATATCAATGGCTTTTTATATGAACACCCCGTTCGAATTGAATTTTTTGGTGATGAAATAGAGTCCATTCGCTCCTTTGATATTTTTACGCAACGTTCTCTTGATACAATGACTGCAATTGATATTTACCCAATGGGGGAATTCAATATTGCAGAAAAAGACAAATTCCATTTTGCAGGAAATCTAAACGGCTATTTTTGGAAACGTAGTGCTTATGAATCTTTAACAGCCTCTATCTTCGATTACTTAACTTCGCCAAGCATCGTTTTTGATGAGCTGTCTTCTATTTCAGAATACGCTTCTTCTCTTAGATCTTCTTATGACCTTCAATTTTTAGATGTTGCCGCTCTTCAATTCAAAGATTTTCCTCCTGAAAAGATTTGGTGGAATTTCACTCATTTTTCTTCTTTAATTGCAAATACGTTTACTTTAGACTTTACTCGTGTTCATACGAATGCCTCTAACTGGATTCATTATGACATACGCACTCAAAGTTTTGAATCTTCTGGCATTGATCATGTTTTAAAAGAAATAGAAGAATTTACGCTGGATGGTGGTAGAGTATATATAGTGGCCCCCACTTCAGGTGCACTTCATCGATTACAACACTTGTTCCATGAAGTCGAGATAGAAGGCTTTTTGGAAGCCTCTTTATCAGAAGGTTTTTGGTTACCAGAAGAAAAAGTAGCGTTCCTAACAGAAACTCGCATTTTCAATCGCCACTCCAAGAAGAGTCGAAAGAAAATGATCTCTGGCTCTGTTTCCAATGCTCTCTTAGTTGAATCGCTATCGAGAGGTGATTTAGTTGCCCATGAAGACCATGGCGTGGGGCGTTATCTTGGTTTAGTTCGCGTGGAAGTCAATGGCGGCTTGGTCGATTGTGCGTTATTGGAGTATCAAGGTGGCGATCGCTTAAAATTTCCTGTAGCGGATTTACAAAAAATTGAAAAGCTACAAACCCCTGAAGATGGTCAAGTTCAACTCAATCGATTAGGTTCTAAAGCCTTTGAAAACCTAAAAAAACGGGTTAAACAAAAAGTCATACAAATAGCAAAAGAGCTTGTAGAGCTTTATGCTAAAAGGGAACTAACGGAAGGGTTCCCTTTCCCTCCAGACAATAAATTACAAGAAGAATTTGAAGAATCTTTTGAATACGAGCCAACGCCAGATCAGGTCAACGCCGTTTTAGACATCAAAAAAGATATGGAAAGTAAAAAGCCAATGGATCGCCTGATTTGCGGAGACGTTGGTTTTGGTAAAACAGAAGTCGCCATGCGGGCGGCGTTTAAATGCATTTTATCAAAGAAACAAGTCGTAGTCCTTGTTCCTACAACGATTCTCGCAGCACAACATTATGAAAATTTTAGAGAACGTTTTGCTGCCTTTCCAGTAAATATTGATTTAGTTAATCGTTATCGATCCGTTAAAGACAAAAAAGAGGTGTTTGAAAAATTAAAGAAAGGGGCTATTGATATTGTAATAGGAACTCATTCTTTACTTTCTCAAAAAATTGAATTTAAGGATTTAGGCCTTTTAATTGTCGATGAAGAACAAAAATTTGGTGTCAAACAAAAAGAATTACTTCGTGAAATGCGCTTATCTGTCGATACGTTAAGCATGAGCGCCACACCTATTCCAAGGTCTCTTCATCTATGTATGACTGGCGTTCGAGATATTTCTCTCATCAATACACCCCCTATGAATCGCCTTCCAGTAGAAACGAAATTATTAAAAAGAAACGATGTCGTTTTAGCTCAGGCTGTAAAAGACGAATTGGCTCGTGGTGGCCAAGTATTTATTGTCAACGATCGAGTGCAAAATATCTTGCAACTGGCTGATGATGTAGAATCTTGGGTTCCTGAAGCACGAGTGGGTGTAGCTCACGGGCAAATGGCGGATCGAGACCTCGAAAGAGTGATGGAAGCTTTTATATCCAGAGAATTTGATATTTTAGTCAGCACCAGCATTATTGAATCTGGTTTAGATGTTCCCAATGCGAATACCATTATTATAATGAATTCTCACCATTTTGGAATCAGCCAGTTATACCAAATGCGTGGGCGTGTTGGGCGTTCGGACGTTTTAGCCCATGCCTATTTAGTGACTCCTGCAAAAGGTGAAATTTCAGTCGATTCGGCAAAAAGATTACAAGCTCTAGAACAATTTACTGATTTAGGGAGCGGCTATCAGCTCGCGATGCGAGATTTAGAAATAAGAGGCGCTGGAAACCTTTTAGGATCAGAACAACATGGCTTTATTGCCGAAATCGGTTTTGAAACTTACGTGCGATTGGTAAAAGAAGCGGTGGAGTTGATTCGCGGCGGCACCACAGAAAAACCAATTCAACCTCGTATAGAAATTGGCGTAGATGCTTATTTACCAGAAGACTGGATTGAAGATGGCTTAACAAGAATCACATTATACCAGCGTTTGGCTCGAATTACTTCGGAACTCGAAATAAAATCCATTCGAGAAGAAATTCAGGATCGTTTTGGCCCTATTCCTGAACCAGCTGAAATGTTATTTATCATCAGCGAAATCTCCCTTTATGCTGGCCGTTTACGAATACAAGGTGTTCAACAACGTCGTGGAATGCTTGCCATGACTTTTGCTGAATTCCCTGCCGTAGATCCAAAAACTTTAGCTGAAATTATTTCTTTGTCGCCTTATCCAATGCGCTATTTAGGTTCGACTCCTTTACAAGCCGTTGTAGAATTAGGGCGTGGAGATCCTATTGCTCTAGCAAAACGAGTGCACGAGACTTTCAAAGCTTTTGATTCAAGAACTGGAGGGTAAAAATGGACATAGTAAAAAAGATTGATGCTTTACGAGCATTTTATGATTCGGGCAAAACTCTTTCCTTTTCTTATCGTTTAGCTCAGTTAAAAAAACTTAAAAAAAACATTATAAAAAATGAAAAACAAATAGAAGAAGCGTTAAAGGCCGATCTAAATAAAAGCGATAACGAAGCTTACATGACAGAAATAGGAATTACGTTATCAGAACTAACGAATATGATTTCGGGCTTATCTTCTTATATGAAACCCAAAACGGTTCGCACCCCTTTGACCTTATTCAAAGCCAAAAGTTTTATAAGCCCTCATCCTTATGGCGTCTGTTTGATTTTATCGCCATGGAATTATCCATTTCAACTTTCAATAAATCCCTTGATCGGAGCGATTGCCGCTGGAAACGTCGCTTTAATAAAGCCCTCGGCTTATGCTCCTCATACAGCGGCTCTTGTAGAAAGGCTCATTTCAGAAACCTTTGAACCAGATTATGTACAAGTCGTAAATGGTGGGCGAGAGGAAAACCAGCTTTTATTAGAGCAAAAATGGGATTTTATCTTTTTTACAGGTTCTCCTTCTGTTGGCCGTCTCGTAATGGAAAAAGCAAGTCAGTATCTTACTCCGATCATCTTAGAACTTGGAGGGAAAAGCCCAGCCATTGTCACAAAATCGGCATCCTTAAAATCTGCTGCAAAAAGAATTGCTTTTGGAAAAGTAATCAATGCAGGGCAGACTTGTGTGGCTCCTGATTATGTTTATGTAGACGCTTCTGTAAAAGACGAATTTCTTAAACATTTGACAGATTACTTTAAGGAATTTGTTCCAGAAGGCGCAAAAACGCCTGATTTACCGAAAATCATTAATAAAAAACATTTTAATCGTTTGCTTTCTTTGCTTGAAGGCGAAACACCGTATCTAAAGCCAGATATAGATGGTGAGACTATGAGCCCAGCCATTTTATACCCAGCTTCTTTTGATTCCAAAGCCATGCAAGAAGAAATTTTCGGGCCCATTTTACCTGTTTTGACTTACAGCACCGAAGATGAAATGATTCAAACGCTTCAAAAAAAGAGTAAGCCTCTCGCTTTATATCTCTTTACCAACGATTCTCAAACGGAAAAAAGAGTGTTTGAACAGCTGAATTTTGGTGGGGGATGTGTCAATGACACTCTAGTTCATCTAGCGAATCATCACTTGCCTTTTGGAGGAGTAGGGGAAAGTGGTATGGGTTCGTATCACGGAGAAGATAGCTTTAAGGCTTTTTCTCACTCTAGAAGTATCCTAAAAACAAGTACTTTAATAGATCTTCCATTACGGTATCGTCCTTATACAAGCCAAAAAAAGAGCTGGCTCAAGAGATTTTTAAAGTAGTATTTGGGGTTTATTTATTTGCTTTTTAAATCCATTATGGGTTTTATGGAAACGCTTTTGCTGTGTGCGTAATAAATTTTTTTGGAACGGGGATAGTTCGTTTTAATTTTGTAAATTAGGCACATGAATTCTTCTGATGAAATTAAATTACTGCTCTCGAAAAAAGAACTGTTCCTTTTTGATCTTGATGGAACACTTTTTAATACGCTTGGCGACCTCGCTCCAGCGGTGAATTATGCAATGAAGCATTTCGGGCTTTCTACGCACAGCGTGGATCTTATACAGACGTTTATTGGAAATGGAGCTTTGAATCTAGTTCGACGTGCGATTGCTGCTCATTTTATTAAAAATGACTTAGGGGAGCCTAAAAAAGCGGGTGGTGGATGCGATTTCGAAAAAAGTATCAGAGAAGAAAAGATTGTTGCCGAAGTGCTTACTCGTGAAGGTTACACCGAAGAAAAAATCGCTGAGATATACAAGGTCTATACGGAATATTACTGGGATCATTGCACCGAAAATACAGAACCATACGAAGGCGTTTTAGAATCGATAAAAAAAATCAATGCAAAAAACAAGCGTGCGGCGATGCTCACAAACAAGCCTTTTGCCCCCTCAAAAAAGATTCTCCAGAAATTCGGGTTAGAAAACGCATTTGCTGTTATTCTCTGTGGAGATACTACGCCAGAACGCAAGCCAAGCCCTGCTGGTATTTTCGAGATTTTGCACCAAACAAGCGTGGCTCCTGAAAAAGCGGTGATGATTGGCGACGATACGCCCGACGTGATGGCTGCAAGGAGTGCGGGCATTGACTGTATTACGCTCCTCGAAGGCTTTGGCAAGTGCGAGAATTTGCTGCCGCTAGAACCAAGGTATAGAGTGGGTCACATCAAAGATTTGGTTGGTTTTTCATTACAATGAACCACGCGTAACTAGTATTAACATCAGTTCAATATTGTTGACGGTAATGGTGTTATCTCTTCGCTCGGGTTGACTTTATTTCGTTTTTTTCATGAATAACACCAGTATTGACGGAAATGGTTTTTTCACTAAAGCTCAATGTTACTCTTGTTGACGGAAATGGTTTTTTCATTAAAACTCAATAATACTATTGTTGACGGAAATGGTTTTGCTTTCT
>LIUM01000011.1 GCA_001462345.1 Fibrobacteria bacterium AD312
GTCGTGTTTTAGATATAATTGACAAAAATTTTGTACATGACTCAGTGGCTTGGCCATTAATAGAACGGGATGTAAAAGAAATTACCATGACAGCTTATGTTTCTTATATGTTTCCTGAAGATGGACGTATTGAGTCAAAGAAAATCGAAATGAAATTACATGAAACAATAGAATCAAGTTTATATTTGTGGCGGTTCTTTGATTATTAAAATAAATTATTTCCAATGAATGAACCTATTCAAAAGATCTACTTTGGAGCTCGCTACTTTGACCCATTCTTTGGAATGTGGATGAGCCCTGACCCAGCAGCGGTCTTCTTTCGTGAAGTCTATGCACCACTGAAGTGGCGAGACTTCATCGAAAAAGACATACTTCAGCGATTAAACGGCGAAGCCGTTCTCCTGAAGCATAGCTTCAGAGCTTCAGCACAATTTGCAAACCCATATACTTATGGTGGAGATCCGCTGAACTATGTGGATTTATATGGTTTATGGAGCATTGGCTTTGGCTTTACTATTGGATGGGAAAATGGGGGCTTCACAGCAGGTGTTGGAGTTGCATTAGATATAGGGTCTAATCAGTTTGGAGTAGATCTTAAATTAGGTGCGTACCACAATTTTGGCAACGGAAGTAATACTGTTTCTGCAAATGCTGGTGCTGCTGTAAATATTGGCATCGTTGGTGTTGGTGCTAATCTTGGCTACGCTTATAATACTTTAAGTGGAGGAACTCTTAGTTACGGTATACGCGGCAGTATTTTTGGAGCAGGTATAGGTGTTAATGGAGCCAATTACTGGAATACCAGCGGAAGACATATGGGTGGGACAATTGCTGTAGAAGGATTCTATGGAGCATTTGGTGCAGAGGCTTATGCTGGTTACGAATGGGGCTATGGTGATATGAATGGCCGTGAATGGTATGGTGGTGTAAGGGCTTTTGGATTTCATACCGAATACGCTCAAGACGGAGGATTGAATTTTGGAGGACAGGTATATGCAAATCTTCTGACTTATGATGCTTATAATCATCCATCAGGCTATAAAAAAGAGACATTGAAAAAAGTATATGAATTACAGAAGGAGTGTGGCAATTTATGTGAAGTCATGTTTACAAAAGATGGAAGGATTGAAATAGTAATGCGTAAAGGAAAAGGAGAGCCTTTTACTACTAATTTGTTTGGCGAGAATGAAGATGACGCTCATTCACATTTTGCAATATTATCAGATAATCCTGATGGACCATCAAATAGAGACGGGTATGAAGCTAATAAACGGGTATTAACTAAACATTATGTTTTACTTCCTGAAAAGCAAGAGTTTGTTCGGTATACAGGTCCTGAAACGATTCAAAACGAAAATGATCTTAGTATTAAACTAGATAAGCCAATAATTCGAGAACGATGGAGTATATACGATAATGCTGGTTGGAAAATGGATTTTAATGTAAAAAGATTTAGGTATTAGAATGATTAATTACAAATACATTATTTTATTAATTACGTTTATACTATTGTCTTGCACAAAGAATAGTAATTTGAATCCGAAGGTAGAAAATAATAAAGAGTCTGATTCTAGCCTTATTCGATCTTTTATTATTTCTTTCCCAAATAAGAACGATATGATATCCTATCATTTTAGCAGAAGCGCTTTTGAAGTGTATGAAAACGTTGAGATTGATTTGATTAAAGAAAAAGAGGGTGTTAAAGCGATAACTAAAGTAGAACATCATGACGATTTTGATAAGCCTATTTCCTTTAAGAAACCTGAAAAAGTTTTTTCTTATAATATTGATAAACTTTCATATTTAATAAAAATTTTATCTCAAATTGATATTGATACTTGTATACGCTATGATAAATATTCTAATGATAATAAAATAAATTCAGTAATCCTTTTTGTTCATGAGAATAGGCTGCAACAATTTTCTTATAATGGTCTAAGGTGTTCGTCTATAGCAGAAGGGAAAAAAAGAACACCGTTAGATTCCACTGAATTTGAAATTCGAAAATATATAATGGATATAGGTGCTTGGGATCGTTTGGTTTTACCTCAATCGTCTTCTTCTAGCTCATCAAATAATATTAAAACGACCTATTTTAAGAATGGTAGTTTGGATTTAAATCCATTATTTTTTTCTAGTTCATCAAATACCCCTAAAATTATAGATACGATTTATTTTAAGAAAAATGTGATGGATTCAAGTTTAACCCAAGGCGTAAATATATTTTATCCCTTAAAATCATTATATTATTCATATGATAATCTTTTTATCAAAGAAATAGATTCAATGCCCTATTATAAAGCGAATTTAGAAGGTGATTCTATTTTATACATTTGGAATAAACCAGAGAATGGCGAGGTGATTTCATTTAAGGATAATGATACAACATCTTTTTTTGATATTATAAAAAGTTTATCTCTTTATGAAAAAGAAGAGTGGAATGTTTCTAGAAAGGAATGCCCTCAAAAAACAGAAGGTAATTATATCTATTGGAATGATTCATCGCTGAATATAATTCCATTTATGTGTATTAATGAAAAACTAAAAATTTGGGATTTGAATAGAAAAGTAAGAGAATGGCTTGAATCAAAGTTTACTGGAAAATAGATGCCCCGTTGCCTCGTTGCCACGTCCGTTGTCATGATCGAAAATCACCTTTCTATATCCCCACATAAAAACTTATATTGATTTTATGCTCAATCAAGAGGAAGATTTTAGCGACAGCGTGAGGCATGCGGAGGGTGGCACAATAGTGCTAGTGCGTAGCACCGACAGGTGGCAAGCCCGTAGCTCGCCGACCCAGCGTAATTATTTTGTGTGTAATTATTGTTTCGCTGGGGCACGCCCATTGTTCGAGTTCATCTTCAAGTACCTCTAGTATCAAGTTGTTAGAAAATGTTCCGGTAGTCTTAAAAAATACAGCCTATGTTACTTTTGTGACAACGGGAAATATTCGTATAGGAAACGATGTGGTTGAAGATGCTTCTCCTTATTGCCTCGTCCATTCTCCTTTTTAAAAAATATCTCTTTGCAATATCCTTTAATCCAAAGTCGGCTTTTTTCATGCCAAATCAAGCATTCGTGTTTCCCACAAGGGGATCATTCTCGCTAAGTACTAGCTATGCATGGTTCAACTACAGCGGTGAACCGCTAAGTTTCACGTAAAAGCGCAAGTGTACGTGTTTACCACAGGGGTATCACTCTCACGTAAGTAGTAAACTACTAAGTGTTCGTGTTTACCACAAGGGTATCACTCTCACGTAAGTAGTAAACTACTAAGTGTTCGTGTTTACCACAGGGGTATCACTCTCACTAAATGCTAAAGCATATAAGTGTTCGTGTTTCTTACTAAGCGCAGCTACGCATGGTTCAACTACAGCGGTGAACCGCTAAGTTTCACGTAAAAGCGCAAGTGTACGTGTTTCTCGCAGCTCTGCATGGTTCCGACTAAAGCACTAAAAGTGCTAAGTCTCACGTAAAATGCTGAAGCATAAGCGTTCATGTTATTGGAAATCAACGAGATGCTCATCTAAGCCTAACTGAGTTTTTTCATGCCGAATCAAGCGTCATTTGAATTGTAAATTCAATAGCGCAGATTCAAATGAAAAAATTATCCATTTCAATTAAATAATACTATTAAAATAGCAGACGGAAATGGCTGTTGCCGACGAACTCTCTTGTGTAGCACACAACAGAGTGAGGAGGTAATACCATTTCCGTCAACAATGCTTATTCAGATTTAATCGTAATGAATATTGACTTTTAATGAAAAAAATTGCTTTCCCATGAAAAAACCATCTCCCATTTACGTTTAAATAGAAAAACATTTGATTTAACAAATACGTTTTATTAAAAAATCCAGTTCTTAATAGATCCTTAATACATCCATTTTTAACCAATGCAAGTGTCTTAAACGTTTGGTGTTAAAGCTTTTTGCATATAAACAAGGATTTATAATGAATAAATCATCTTTTTCTCATGATCACTTTTTCCGTTCTGTCTTTTATAAACCAGAACGAACAGCGGCCTTGCTACGCTTAGCGGCGAAAACCAGCACTCCTCTTTCTGAATTTATCAACACCGTGGATTTGAGTACTCTGCAAGAAATTTCAGAATCTTTTGTCACAGAAGAAGACAAAGGGACAGCTGACCTTGCTTTTACAGTGCAGCTAAAAGACCAAAAGAAAAACGCCAAACTTTTGGTGGGCATCATTGAAGAACACAAGTCGTACAAAGACAATAAAATATTCAAACAACTCATTCGATATTGGCATGGGATTATGGTTTTAAAACAAGAAAATATCCCGACAGTCGTTTTGATTATATACAACGGCGAATTAGAATGGAATCCCAAAAAAGAGCCCATGTTCCCTGATTATCCCCCTTATTATCATCAGATAGGATTACCCTTTATTTGTGAATTCATTGATGTAGGCAAGGCTTTTGATGAAGAAAAAACCGAAGATTTAGATGGAGCCACCATCTTTGCCTTATTGCTCATGAAGCACGCTTTTTCGCCAGAAATCTTGAAAAAAAAGTATTACAAAGCACGAGATGCATTATTATCAATCCCTAAAGAAGAACGAACAGACTTAATAAAAAAAACAATATTATATTTACCAAAGATATTTAGGCAGAAAGACAGGGAACACTTTATGGACTATGTAACACATCAAGACATATACGGCACACCCAGTCTTTATGATGTTCTTGAAAAAGAATACGTGGATGCACATAAAGACGAATGGCGTGAAGAAGGCATTAAAGAAGGAATTAAAGAAGGAATTAAAGAAGGAATTAAAGAAGGGATTGAACAAGGAGCTCTTCAAAAAGCACGTGAAATGGCGAAAGTCTTGAAAGAGCAGGGTATTCCAATGGAAGCCATTGCAAAAGCCTCAGGCCTCTCCGAAGAAGAAATCAAGTCGTTGTAATTCAAGTCGTTGTAATATAAGTGTTTCTTTTGAAAAAGTAAATAGCAGAATCAATCAACCTTTGATTGTTACTAAACCTTATTCTCTTTGATGTCGTATAATAAATACTCTTCTACTAGAGTAATAAATTGGGTATGGTCTTTTGAAAAATAGTGGTCTTGATTTTCAATAATTTCGATTTTTACTTTTTCATTTTTTAAAAAATCAATCCATTTTATATCGACAATTGAAGGATCCTCACTACCAAAAAGAAAAGTCATAGTTTCTTTTGAAAAGTTTTTTATGGCTTTTTGAATGGCTACCGTATTAGTCCTCAAAGGAGGGTTAATGAGTAAAAGTCTTTTGATTTCAGGGAAAGAACACCCATAATAGCAACCATAATAAGCTCCTTTTGAAAACCCCATATAATAAATATCTTTTTCTTTTATATTCCCAAGCTCTTCATCCAAAACATTTAGCCCTTGTTCTATTGGATTGTACTTTAATAAAAGGCGGACAATTGGGTTAGAACTACAAATAACGGTGATTCCGTATTTTTGGTTCACCTCATAAGCAAGGTCTAAATATTTGTTTTGATACCCTTTCATGGACCCGTCTAGACCTGCTTTAATAAACAAAACTTTTTTGGGATCGCTTCCAAAAACAAAGCCATAATCCACATATTTATCTTCGATAGATATTGATATAGTTTTATTAAAATCGGTAAACATGCCTTAAGATCGGGTAACTTATTTTGACTTTTTATAAAGTAAATAAAAAACCTCGAGAGGTTTAATCTCGAGGCGTATATTCTATAAAATATTTTTAAAACGTTTTACTTAATAGTTGTTGTAACACGAAGAGCGACTGTGACGTCTTTAGCCTTCAATTCGTTTCCAGAATAGATATTTAATTGTGCTTTTGCTTTACCAAGTTTCTTTATTAAAGAAATAGTGTAGGCAAAGTCATCAGCATCCTTTGTGATTTCATCTCTGTTCTTTAGGTATTCTGCTTCGAGCATTAAACCATCAAGAATCCCTGCAGTAGGAATACTTACACCAAGATAAAAAGGTAAATAGGTGGAACCTTGATCATATTCTGGAGCAACAGCGATTGCGTTTGCAATAGAGGCAGAATCAACGACGCTATTTTCACCTGTTTTTAATAATCCGATTTCACCATAGACTTTTAAGTCTTTCATGATGGAATAAACGGCTTTCGCTGCGACGCGGTGTGTTTGAACTGCTGGTTTTGTCATTGCATCAATGGCGTTGACGCGATAGGCAGCTTTCAATTCTAAGGGGAAGCTGAATTTAACGTTCTCTTCAACACGAACGTAGCCAGTGCTGAAGGAGTTGTTGGTGGTCGCTAACATCACGTTTAAGTTAGAGATTCCACGAGTCCAACCTAATTCAAATGCGTCATGAGAATAGTCGCGCATTAAGAGGCCTCTGTTTTTTAGAACTGGGTCAATATAGGTACCAAAGTTACCTGCTTCACTCCAATCCGTTTTCCAGTGGCCTAATTTAAGATTGAGTTTATCGCCTCCTAAAACCCATTTATAGTTTGCCCAATAAAGATCAGCGGTAATCTTGTCATAGCTTTTTTCTTCAATAGTATTACCAAAATTAGGAGCCCACATACGGATGTTAATTTGAGCGTCGAAATTTTCAGAACTATATTTTCCACCAAAGTTTGCTCTTAGCCAAAACTTGTCTAAGACTTTGTCATCATCCTTAAAGGACATTTCACCTTGAGTTTGAATGGTTCCAGTTAAATTAAAGTCACCGTCTGCAGCATAGGTATTGACTAGAAGTCCTAGTCCTAATAACGCAAGGGTTACTTTTTTTGTTAGATGAGTCATTATTTATCTCCTGTTTGAGTTTCTATGACAAAATTAAAGTATGCTTGTAATATTAATGCAAGCGAATTGTAAAATCAAAGTCAAAATTAGAATTAAATCCATTTTTTTTTAATGGATAATTTTAACTTCATTAAAATAAGAAGCTATTTTATAATAGTTTTTGTTGTTTTTTTTTGTGTGTCTGTTGAGAAAAAACAACCTTAATTCATGAATTTGGAGTTTTTATGCGTATAATTCCTTTAATTTTGGCTTTATTTGCCTCTCTTTTTGCGAAAGATCTAGTTCCTAGTAAAACACACGCTGTTTTAAATATTTCTTATACTAATTTCCAAGATGTGCCTCAAACTCACAAAAAACTCGTCTTTGTGGGCCAAAAAAATCCAAATCGTAAAATTACCGTTAAAACAGATGAATATGGAGAAGTCTCTTTTTTAATTCCAAAAGAAGATACCTACGATATCATGTGCGAAAGTCTTACAGGCCCTTTTAAGTGTGGCGAATCGCCTTATGTTTCAATAAAGGCAAGTACAGGCGGATTAAGTGTTGTTTTTGATGATACTCGAGCCGAATTAACAGGAGTTACTTTTAAGGCGGGCAGTGCAGAATTAGTCGAATCGTCTTTATATACCTTAAATGAAGCCATCAAGGGCTTAAAAATTAATCCAGATGTGAAAATTGAAATTAGTGGCCACACGAGTTCTGAAGGGGGAGATGAGTTGAATCAAATTCTCTCTGAAGAACGAGCCAAGAGTGTGCGTAACTATATGATATCCAAAGGGATAGACTCAAAACGACTCGTCGCTGTGGGCTATGGTCCTTCTAGACCTAAAGCTTCTAACGATACCGAAGAAGGTCGTAAAGAAAATCGCCGAATTGAATTATCTGTGATAGAAGAGCCTGAATCTTCAAAATAATAAAGAATTATTGATGTTTGCTCTTAGGATAAAGCTTTATTTTTTAAGGCTTTTTTCTATCTTTTGATCGAATTTTAGCCTCCTTTATCAAGGACATTTCATGATTATTCTCCGTGGTTCTGCCGCCCTTTCTGATTTTCGTTTGAACAAATTGCTTCAGGATTTTAATAAATCTGAACTAATCGTTAAAAGTGTTTATGCTGAATTCACTCATATAGTGAATCTTTCCAAAGATCTTTCTTCTGAAGAAGAACAAACTTTAAATAAGATTTTGCATTATGGACCTACGCGTGAAGCTCATTCTCCAAAAGGAACTTTATTTGTCGTTTCTCCTCGTCCAGGTACTATTAGCCCATGGAGCTCTAAAGCAACAGATATTGCTCATATTTGCGGATTAACCTCTATTTTACGTATAGAAAGAGCGATTGCTTATTACGTTGAATTTATCGATTCCTCTTCAAAAGCATGTAGTGCGGTAGCAGCCAAAATCCATGATCGCATGACTCAAAAAGTGTTTCAAGCTTTTGAAGATTTGGACGTATTATTCCATCATGATTCACCAAAGCCTCTGATGGAGATCCCTATTTTAACAGAAGGTAGAGAGGCGTTAGTTCGCGCGGATCGTGAACTTGGTTTAGCATTAGCTCAAGATGAAATTGATTACTTAGTGGATAACTTTAAGGCGCTGAAACGCAATCCTTCCGATGTGGAATTGATGATGTTTGCGCAAGCGAATTCAGAACATTGTCGTCATAAGGTTTTTGGTGCAGAATGGACTATTGATGGTAAGAAAAAAGACAAGTCCTTGTTCCAAATGATTAAAAATACTTATGAGTGTCACCACACTAATATTTTGTCTGCATATAAAGATAATGCTGCTGTAATGGCTGGCTACGAAGGCGGACGTTTTTATGCGAACCCTAAGACAAATAAGTACGATTGGCACAAAGAACCAGTGCATATTTTAATGAAGGTAGAAACGCATAACCACCCAACAGCCATTTCTCCATTCCCAGGAGCTGCCACAGGTTCTGGCGGTGAAATTCGAGATGAAGGGGCTACTGGTAGAGGCTCTAAACCAAAAGCGGGTTTAACTGGTTTTAGTGTATCAAATTTAAAAATCCCTGGAGCGATTCAGCCTTGGGAACGTGATTTTGGAAAGCCTTCTCGAATTGCAAGCCCTTTAGATATTATGATTGAAGGCCCTCTTGGTGGAGCTGCTTTTAATAACGAATTTGGACGTCCAAATATTTTAGGCTATTTCCGTACGTTTGAAGCAGAAGTCCCTGCTGAAAAAGGTGCAGAAGTGAGAGGCTATCATAAGCCTATTATGCTTGCTGGCGGCCTTGGTAATATTAAAGAAGATCATATTGCCAAAGGAAATATTAATCCTAAAGACCACTTGATCGTTTTAGGTGGCCCTGCTATGCTTATTGGTTTAGGTGGCGGTGCTGCAAGTTCTGTGGCGAGCGGTAGTGGTAATGAAGATCTTGATTTTGCGAGTGTTCAGCGCGAAAATCCAGAAATGCAACGCCGTTGTCAAGAAGTGATTGATCGTTGCTGGGCATTGAATGATGAAAATCCAATTTCCTTTATTCACGATGTCGGTGCTGGTGGCTTATCCAACGCACTTCCAGAATTAGTGAACGATGGTGGCTTAGGCGGAAATTTTGAATTGCGTAAAATTCCAAATGATGAACCAGGCATGAGCCCTCTTGAAATATGGAGCAACGAATCCCAAGAACGTTATGTGATGGCCGTTTCTTCTGAACGCTTAGATATGTTTGATGCCATTTGTAAGCGTGAACGTTGCCCTTACGCCGTTGTGGGCGAAGCTGTTCCTGAACGTCATTTGACTTTAAGTGATTCTCATTTTAATAACAAGCCAATTGATATGCCTTTAGAAGTCTTGCTTGGAAAACCTCCACGCATGACTCGTAATGAGACAAGCCAAAAAAGACCTCTTACAAACGAAATTTTCCCTGCGTCAACGACTATTAAAGACGTGGCTCATCGTGTTTTAGCAAACCCTTCTGTGGCAGATAAAACATTCTTGATTTCCATTGGCGATCGTACTGTGACAGGCATGATTTGCCGAGATCAAATGGTGGGTCCATGGCAAGTTCCAGTATCTGATTGTGCTGTGACTTCTCAAACACTTGATTCTTATCAAGGCGAGGCGATGAGTATTGGAGAACGCTCTCCAATCGCTATTATTTCTCCAGCCGCAAGCGCTCGTATTGCTGTAGGCGAAGCGTTGACTAACTTAGCGGCTGCTTATGTTCCAGAAATGGGGCGCGTGAATTTATCTGCAAACTGGATGGCTGCTCCAAACTATGAAGGCGATGGCGCTGATCTTTATGAAGCTGTACAAGCCGTTGGTATGGAACTTTGTCCAGACTTAGGCATTACGATTCCTGTGGGTAAAGACTCTATGAGTATGAGCACTGTTTGGGCAGATGAAAAAGGAAGCCACCGTGTGACTGCTCCGATTTCTTTAGTGATTTCTGCTTTTGCTCCTTGTGCAGATGTGCGTAAAACTTTAACACCTCAATTAATTAAAACACCATCTAAATTATTCTTAATCGATTTAGGCCGCGGTCAAAATCGTATGGGTGCATCTATTGCCGCTCAAGTCTTTATGAAAGTGGGTGCAAAAGCTCCAGATGTCGATTCTGCTCGTGATCTTCGTGCTTTCTTTGAAACCATACAAAAATTAAATGCTGATGGAAAAATTCTTGCTTATCATGATAAATCCGATGGCGGTCTTTATACTACGACTGTAGAAATGGCTTTTGCTGGTCACACGGGTGTTTCTTTAGATCTTAAATCACTTGCTGGTAATGAACTCGACATCTTATTTAACGAAGAGTTAGGTGCTGTAATTCAAGTGGCTTTAGATCAAGTGGATTCTGTTCGCGAGGCTTTTGCTTCTGCAGGAATCGGAGATATTGTGTTTGAAGTCGGTTCTTTAAATGATTCTTATGCTCTTGAAATTGGATCTTATAAAGAAGACTTATCTGATTTGCGTGCCATTTGGAGTGATACAACTCGCCGTATGGCTGCATTACGTGATAATCCAGAATGTGCTGAAAGTGAATACTTATTAAAACTGGAGAAAAACGATCCAGGTATTTCACCAAAAATCAATTTCAATATCAAAGTCAATGCCGACTTTAACAGTCGTCCTAAGATGGCTATTTTGCGCGAACAAGGGGTGAATGGTGAAATTGAAATGGCTGCTGCTTTTGATAAAGCAGGATTTGAATCCATTGATGTTCACATGACCGATGTTTTAGAAGGTCGTGTTTCTTTGGCTGATTTTAAGGGACTTGTGGCTTGCGGTGGCTTTAGTTACGGTGACGTTTTAGGCGCTGGCGAAGGCTGGGCAAAGAGCATCTTGTTCCATCCTAAGGCAAGGCAAGAATTTAAGTCATTCTTCCATCGTCCAGATACGTTTACCCTAGGTATTTGTAACGGTTGCCAAATGGTTTCTAATCTTAAAGATTTGATTCCAGGAGCCGCTCATTGGCCACGTTTTGTTCAAAATGCTTCCGAACGTTTTGAAGCTCGTTTTTCTTCTGTAAAAATTGAATCTTCTCCATCGGTTCTTTTGAAAGACATGGAAGGCAGTATTCTTCCGATTGCTGTGGCTCATGGCGAAGGGCGTGCTGAATTCAGTTCTTGTTCTTCGGCAGACGAATGCCTCAATACAGGGCTTGTCAGTGTTCGTTTTGTGGATCATCATGATCGATATACAGAACGTTATCCTCTAAACCCTAACGGTTCTCCTTTTGGAATTACGGGCCTTACAACGGTAGATGGGCGTGCTTTGATTATGATGCCTCATCCAGAACGCGTCTATCGTAGCTGTCAAAATAGCTGGTATCCTAAACAATGGGGTGAAGACGGTCCTTGGATGCGTTTATTCCGTAATGCTCGTCTATTTGTAAAGTAGGCCTATAGAATACGGGTAGAATATTTTCAAAAACACATTTTAGCCCTAAACACTAAGTGTTTAGGGCTATTTTATTTCAAGTCTAGAACCCTATTTTTTAAGCTTTTCCCAAGTCTAATAAGGGATATTTTTCTATATTCGTGCTATCATCTTTAAATAAGGGAAACATATGCGTTTATCCTCTTTTGTTCGTCAGATTGCTTTATTTCTATTGTTATCGTCCGTTTTAGTTTCGGCTCAATTAATGAGCGGTAAAAATTTAGACGTTATTCGCGTTGAAAAAACAGGGATTTCTCAAGGTAAAATTGATAGTCTTGCAAGGATGCTTGGGGAACAACAAGCTCAAGGCCGTCAGATTCCTCCAGAAGCAATGACTCAATTGCGCTGGGCTGTGATTGATAACTTAGTTGGTCAAGAACTATTGAAACTCGAAATTAAAAAGCAAAACATTAAGGTGTCTGCTACTAAAGTCGATAGTCTAGTTAAATTCTTTAAATCACAGTTCCCAAATGAAGAAATGTTTCAAAAAGAGTTGAAAAAGACTGGGGCAACGGCTGCTCAGTTTAGAGAAAAAATAGAACAACAGATTCAAAGCGAAACTCTTTTAGAGAAAAAGGTTCCTTATCCAAATGAGCCTACTGAAAAAGAACGTCAGGCCTATTGGGAACTCAATAAGAAGAAAGTGCCTATCAATGATACCATCAGTGGCGCTCAGATTATTCTCAAAACACAAAAAGGAGAAAAAGCTCAAAGTATTAGCGATAAAAAAGAAGTGTTAAAAGGTCTTGCCGCTCAAGTACGTATGGGCAAAGCCACATTCGCTAATTTAGCTGCTCAAAACAGTGATGATCCTCAAGCTAAAAAGACTGGTGGTGTCATGAGCCGTTTTCTAGCAAAAGATAAAGGCGCTGATTTTGTGAAAGCCGTTTCAAAATTAAAAGTGGGCGATATCTCCGATGCTTTTACAACTAGTGAAGGTGTGGTGGTTTTTATGCTCACAGAAAAAAATGATGGTAAGTACGAAAGCTATAAACATCAAATTGATTATATCCTTCGTGTGAATGCCGAACAAGAACGCCAGTTAGCAATCAAAGCTTACTTGGATTCTTTAGGCAAAGTCTATAAAGTTCAATATTTAAACAAAGATTATACTCCTCCAGAAGCGATTGGAGCAAGCAAATAATGATGCAAACAACGCACCAGGGTCTTAACGATCTACGTACCCGTATTGATAAACTATGGGGGTATCTTTGACTTAGAGTCAAAGAAAGAAGAACTCGCGGTTTTAGAAAAACAATCGGGAGATCCAGACCTTTGGAATAATCAAGAAAAAGCACAAGCGCTAATGAAAAAGATTGGCGCTTTACGCGAAATTATAGAATCTTGGAAGAACGTTTCTGCAACGTGTGATGACCTTGCCGAACTTTATGAAATGGCAAAAGCCGAGAACTCCCAAGATCTTTTTGATAGTATAGAAAAAGACTTTTCTTCGCTATCACAAAAAGTTTCCGAGATGGAAGTTCGAAAAATGCTAGACGGTCCAGATGATGCTTGTCCAGCACTTCTTTCTATTCATCCAGGAGCTGGTGGTACAGAGTCTCAAGATTGGGCTTTGATGCTTTATCGTATGTATGTGCGCTTTTTAGAACGAGAAAACTTTGATTTTCGAGTGGTGGAAGTTCAAGATGGTGATGATGCTGGGCTTAAAAGTGCGACGATTGAAATTAATTCTGAATATGCTTATGGTATGCTTCGCTCTGAAATAGGCGTGCATCGATTAGTTCGTATCAGTCCTTTTGATGCCAATGCCCGTCGCCATACAAGCTTTACAGCCGTTTACATTTACCCTGTTCATGAAGAAATAGAGTTTGAAATTAATACAGAAGATATTCGAGTAGATACTTATCGTTCTTCTGGAGCTGGAGGGCAGTATATTAATAAAACGGATTCTGCCGTCCGAATGACTCATATTCCAACAGGTATTGTGGCAAGTTGCCAAACAGAACGTTCACAAATACAAAACCGTGAAACAGCATTTAAAATGTTAAAAACGATGGTCGCAGAGCATTACCGTCAAGAAGAAGAAGCCAAGCGATCCGATCGAATGGCTTCTAAGAAAAAAGTAGAATGGGGCTCTCAAATCAGAAGTTATGTTTTACACCCTTATCAAATGGTCAAGGATCTTCGGACAGGAGAAGAAACTTCGGATACGACTGGAGTTCTTGACGGTAAACTGAAACCCTTTATTAATGCCTATCTCCTTTCCACAAGTGAAGAGGAATAACCACAGAAGAATATTATGTTAGATAAAAATGATCAAGTCGTTGCAAGACTAACAAAACTAGACAAGTTCCATGAAATGGGAATAGAACCATATCCTCATCATTTCAAGCGTACTCATCATTCTGATTCTTTAAAAGAAAATAAAGAGGCTCTTTTAAAATCAGAAGAAAAAGTAACCTTCGCTGGTCGCGTGGTGCGTTTTAATCGCAAAGGCAAGATGTGCTTTATGCACCTTAAAGACCGTTTCGGGCGTTTACAAGTCGTTTGTGCGGCTAATCTTTTAGAAGATAATTATGAAGTCGTGAAATTAATCGACCTCGGTGATTTTATTGGCGTTGAAGGCACCATGATGGAAACACAAAGCGGCGAGTATTCTGTGAAGGCAGCTCATGTCACCATGCTTTCTAAAGCTGTACGTCCTTTACCAGTGCCAAAAGAAGTCATTGATGAAAATGGTAATAAAACCGTTTTCCATGAATTTAAAGATGTCGACACTCGCTATCGTCAACGTTATACAGATATGGCGTTAAATGATGATGTACGTGATGTATTTATTAAAAGATCAAAAATCATGCAGTCGATTCGTGAGTACTTGATTGAAAAAGGTTTTATTGAAGTCGAAACGCCGACTCTACAACCGATTTATGGTGGAGCCAATGCTCGTCCATTTACAACTCACCATAATGCTGCTGATATGACTTTGTATTTACGCGTGGCTCCAGAACTTTATCTAAAACGCTGTATTGTTGGCGGCATGGAAAAGGTTTTTGAGTTTAGTAAGAACTTTAGAAATGAAGGGATGGACCGTACACATAGTCCTGAGTTTACAGGTCTTGAATTTTACGAAGCCTATGCTGATTATAACGATATGATGGTTCATTTTGAAAATATTTATGAACGTGCTTGTATTGCAGCAAATGGAACAACAAAAGTCGAATACCAAGGGAAAGAAATTGATTTTAAAGCACCTTGGCCACGTCTCACTATGGCAGAGGCTATTGAAAAATATAGTGGATTAAAAATTGCTTCGTTAAGTGATGACGATATGAAAAACGAATTATCTAAACGAGGCGTAAAACTTGATGGAATATGGAGCCGTGGGCGAGCGATTCTTGAACTATTTGAATGTACTGTAGAAGAACATTTGATTCAGCCTACAATTATCAAAGACATGCCAAAAGAAAGCACGCCTCTTTGTAAAACGCATCGTAGCGAAGCTGGTCTTATCGAACAGTTTGAGCCTTATGCCAATGGCTGGGAATTAGGAAACGCTTATACAGAATTAAATGATCCTTTACGTCAACGAGAATTGTTAGAAGAACAGGTCGCTCGTGGTCGTGGTGGTGAAGATGAAACACATCCAATGGATGAAAATTTCCTTCATGCGATTGAATCAGGCCTTCCTCCTACAGGAGGTGTTGGCTTTGGTATTGACCGAATGATAATGCTTCTAACAAATCAGCAGACAATTCGTGATGTACAATTGTTCCCGCTGATGAAACCGGAATAAAAAAATGAAAAAATTAGAATGGCTCATTGCTTGGCGTTACTTAGGTGCTCAAAGAAAAAGTCTATTTGTTTCTTTGATAGGCATCTTTAGTATGCTTGGCGTGAGTATTGGCGTGTTTGCTTTAATCATTGCTCTTTCAGCGATTAACGGCTTTGAACAAGAAGTCACCGCCCAGATGATTGGTAAAGATGCTCATTTTGAAATCCAGAGCTACAATGCGGATCCGATGTATGATTATGAAGCGTTAGCTTTAGAAGTCAGATCAAAGGAACCTTCTGTAATTGCCTCTGCTCCCTATATCGTTTATAAAGTGGGTATTAGTTCAAAAAAAGTAAATGATGGTATAGTTATTTATGGCATTGATGCTAATCGATCCAAAGAAGTGGTCGATATTCATAAGCACATGAAATGGGGCGTTTATTCTGTAGATAGTTTTCCTGATTCGGAGGGGAATTTGCGCCCTTCCATTATTTTGGGAAGTGGGCTTGCTAGTCGTTTAAGAGTTTCTGTAGGTGAAAAAATATTACTACAGACTTTTCAAAACCCAGAAGAAATGGTGGGCTCTGGCGGCCCCAAAATGCTTGCCGTTATTGTTTCAGGAATTTTTGAAACAGGAATGTACGAATACGATGGCAACTTAGCGTATGTAGGGATTCCTGAATTACAAAAATTATTAAGCATGGGCGATGCGGTGACTGGAATTCAGTTTCGCGTGAAAGACCATTGGAAAGCAGGGGAAATCGTGGACTCCATCAGCAAATGGTTACCTTACCCTTATTATGGTATTGACTGGAAAATTAAAAACATCACTCTCTTAAAATGGATGAATTACGAGAAGTTTATTGTCGCTGCAGTCATTTGCTTGATTATTTTGGTGGCGGCCTTTAATATTATTAGTTCTTTGATTATGGTGGTCATCGATAAGACTCGTGAAATTGGTATTTTAAGAAGCATGGGTCTTAGTAAAAAAAGTATTATGCATATTTTTATGCTGATGGGTTCTTTCATTGGCTTTGCAGGCACCATTTT
The DNA here is from genome assembly GCA_001462345.1 of Fibrobacteria bacterium AD312. Taxonomy (GTDB): domain Bacteria; phylum Fibrobacterota; class Fibrobacteria; order Fibrobacterales; family Fibrobacteraceae; genus Fibro-01. Next base: position 16,469 of record LIUM01000011.1, read on the forward strand.
TGGTGGTAGCATTGGTTTAACGATTTGTCTCATTCAAGAAAAATATCGTCTAATTAAATTACCTGGTGATGTGTATGTTTTACCTTACTTTCCTATGCAAGTACAAATGATGGATGTCGTTCTTATTTTTGTAATAGGCATTGCTCTTTGCATTTTTGCCACATTATTACCAGCATGGAAAGCAAGCCGTTTAGACCCAGTAGGAGCCATTCGTCATGAATAAAGAATTGTTATTAGAAACAAAGGCTCTGACCAAGGTTTATGAAGAAACTGGCGAACGATTAGAAATTCTGAGAGGAATTGATTTTCAAATATATACAGGAGAATACCTTGTTTTAACTGGTTCTTCTGGGTCTGGAAAATCTACTTTCTTAAACATGGTCGGTGCTTTAGACAAACCTACGTCTGGTTCTATTTTATTTAAAGGAAAAGATTTAAGTAAAATGAACGAAAGGGAACGTAATTTTTTCCATAAAAAAAATGTGGGTTTTGTTTTTCAATTCCATCATTTGCTTTCTGAGTTTTCAGCTTTTGAAAACGTTTGTTTGCCAGCACGTATTTTAGGCTCTACTGCAGTTGAATGTAAAGAACGTGCAGAAGCTTTACTTGAAACGGTGGGTTTAAAAGATCGTATACGTCATTTGCCTCGTGAATTGTCTGGTGGAGAACGCCAGCGCGTTGCTGTAGCAAGAGCTTTGATGAACCATCCCGATCTAGTTTTTGCAGATGAGCCTAGTGGCAATCTAGATGAAAAAAATTCCGAAATGCTAAATGAATTATTTGGTGAATTAAATAAAAAATTCAATCAGACATTTTTAATTGTCTCTCATGATGAGCGCCTTGCTAAAATGGCTTCTCGTCGCGTGCATATGCATGGGGGATTAATAACGACCTATGAAAAGGAGACTCGTTAATGAACGGCATATTTTCAGATCGTGTAAAAAAAGTTCTTCAGCTCGCTCGTTCTGCGGCGGTGAGCATTGGTAATGATCAAGTAGGCACAGAACATTTGCTTATTGGTCTTATTCGTGAAGGCTCGGGGATTGCAATCGCTGCCTTGAAAAAGATGAATGTAGATACCAATCAAATGGCTTCTGAAATAGAAGCGATTATGCGTTCTACTAATGGAACGATTACCATTGGCTCTAATCAAATGATCCCGTTTACGGGTCGTGCTAAAGCGGTATTACAAGTTTCTGCAAATGAAGCAAAAGAGATGAATGAAAAGTACATTGGTACAGAACATCTTCTTTTAGCGATTATAAAAATTAGTGATTCGATTGCTTCTGCTACATTATCTCGTTATGATGTGACGTATGACAAATTAAAAGATGAAATTATTGCCATCAAGCAAGATGTGCAAGCTTCTTCATCCTCTTCTCCAATAGATGGGAATGATATTTCTGAAGGCGGCACTCCTTTTGCTCGTCCAGGAACACGATCCAAAACGCCGATATTAGAACACTTTAGTCGTGATCTAACAGAACAAGCACGCCGCCATGCTTTAGATCCAATCATCGGAAGAGAAGCTGAAATTGAACGTTTGATTCAAATTTTGTGCCGTCGTAAAAAAAATAATCCTGTTTTGATTGGAGAACCTGGTGTCGGTAAAACGGCGATTGTAGAAGGCCTTGCACAAAAAATAGTACAGAAGAAAATTCCTGAACTATTAGAAAACAAACGAGTTGTTACGTTAGATATTGCCGCCATGGTTGCAGGCACAAAATATCGTGGCCAGTTTGAAGAACGTGTTAAGGGTTTAATTACAGAATTACAAAGAGTAGATAATTCAGTGATTCTCTTTATTGATGAATTGCATACAATCGTTGGTGCAGGCGGCTCAGAAGGTAGTCTTGATGCGTCTAACATTTTTAAGCCAGCCTTAGCACGCGGAGAGCTTCAGTGTATTGGAGCAACGACCGTTGATGAATATCGTAAATACATTGAAAAAGATGCGGCATTAGAAAGACGTTTCCAAAAAATTATGGTGGAACCTCCTACTGCTGAAGAATCCATTGCGATTTTGAAAGGGCTTCAGAAAAAATACGAAGCGCATCATAAAGTGACTTATACAGAAGATGCCGTTAGAGCCACAGTGATGCTTTCGGAACGCTATATGAGTGACCGTTTTTTACCAGATAAAGCGATTGATGTTCTTGATGAAGCAGGTGCTCGCGTTCGCCTTTCCAGTATGGCTTTGCCTTCGGATTTAAGAGACAAAGAACGTGACTTGCAAGAAATTATTCGCAAAAAAGGCGATGCTGCTATAGCGGAAGATTTCCAAACAGCCGCCGCTCAACAGCAATTGGAAGAGCAGATTACAAGAGACATTGATACGATGAAAAATGAATGGCGAGAAAAGAGGAAAAATGAATCTTTGCTTGTCACTCAAGACCAAATTCGAGATGTCATTAGTAGTATGACTGGTATTCCTATTTCTAGACTTGCAAGCGAAGAGACAAAGAAGCTCTTGAATTTAGAAGCCGAGATTAAACAGCGAATAGTAGGGCAAGACGTCGCTGTGGAAGCCATTGCCAAATCCATTCGTCGCTCTAGAGCAGGGATTCATGATACTAAACGTCCTATGGGAAGCTTCTTATTCCTTGGCCCTACAGGTGTTGGTAAAACAGAATTAGCCAAGGTGTTAAGCGTTTCTCTTTTTGGTTCAGAAGATGCCATGATTCGTATCGACATGAGCGAATACATGGAAAAGCACAGCGTTTCTCGCTTAGTTGGCGCGCCTCCAGGATACGTTGGTTATGAAGAAGGCGGTGGACAGCTTACAGAAAAAGTGCGCAAGCGTCCTTATGCTGTGATATTGCTTGATGAAATCGAAAAGGCTCACCCAGATGTTTATAATCTCTTATTGCAGATTTTAGATGATGGTCTTTTGACAGATAGCTTTGGTCGAAAGATTAATTTTAAGAATACCATTATCATTATGACTTCTAATGTGGGCGCTCGTGAAGTGAAACATAGCTCTGGAATGGGCTTCACAAAAGGTTCCGCTCAAGACGATTATGCTCGAATGGAGTCGATGATTCGAGAAGAAGTCAAGCGCGTCTTTACTCCTGAATTTTTGAATCGTATCGATGATCAGATTGTGTTTTATAGTTTGGCGAAAGAAAATCTTGTCGCGATTGTCGATATTTTACTTTCGTTCTTACAAAAAAATCTTTCCGAACGTGGGATTCTTTTAGAAGTATCTCAAGCTGCAAAAATCTTTATTGTTGATAAAAATTATGATGCCGCATTAGGGGCGCGTCCTCTTCGTCGAGGCATTCAACAAATGGTTGAAGATGAAGTTGCAGAAGGGCTTTTAATTGGCCGTTATAAAGATTTTTCAACGATTGTCGTGGATGTGGAAGATGGTAAATTAACTTTCAAAAGTGAAAGCTTATCATCGGAACTAAAAGAAAAATGATTATTTTTGCGATGAAATTTTTTATTCAAACTTATTGAGGATTATATGACAAAGATTCCTGCAGTTCTTATTTTTGGCCCCCCAGGCTCTGGTAAAGGTACCGTTGGAGCAAAGCTTGCTGCAACTACATCTCTTAAACACCTTTCTACAGGTGATATTTTCCGCGGCATTGCCCCTTCGAGCGAAAACGGAAAATTAATCGCTTCTTATTCTAGTGCTGGTAAGCTTGTTCCAGATACTGCTACCGCTCAGATTTTTGAACGATTCATCAAGGGCTTAATCGATACCAATAAATTAAACCCAGATAAAGACATGCTCTTGCTCGATGGAATTCCTAGAACTCCTGATCAAGTCGATTTAATTAAAGACATTGTCGATGTGAAGCACGTTTTTGTACTCGAAATTAAAGATGACGCCACTATTGTAGCTCGTCTTTTAAACAGAGCTAAAATCGAAGGCCGCAAAGATGATGCCGACGAATCTATTATTAAAAATCGTTTAGTAGAATATCGTGAAAAAACAGCCGCTGTTCTTTCAAAATACAATGAAAAGATTGTGACACGTATTGTTGGAGATAATTCTCCAGATGAAGTATTTTGCGATACTCTTCAAGCATATATCCAGTTTATGAAGAATAACTGATAATCAATTCAAGGGAAAAGTTTCTTATGTCAGTTTATGTAATGGTGAATGGTATTCCTGGAAACATGGGATGCATGGTGGCCGAGACTTGTGTTGCTCGCGGTTTAAAATTAGTGCCTTATTCTTTAACGGGTGAAATCATTGAAGAAAAAGAAAAGGTGGTCGCCGGCGTAAAAGTCGAACTACTAAAACCAAGTACACGTGAAAACGTCATCGCTGATGTAATGAAACGTTACCCTGATATGATTTGTATAGATTATACGCATCCTACAGCAGTAAACGATAATGCGGTTTTTTATGTAAAGCATGGGATTCCTTTTGTCATGGGCACTACTGGTGGCGATCGAGTCGCTCTTCAAAAATTAGTAGAAGAAAAAAATCATCCAAGCGTCATTGCCCCTAATATGGCAAAGCAAATAGTCGCTTTCCAAACGATGATTGAATTTTTAGCGACCGAGTTTCCAACCGCTTTTTCAGGTTATAAATTAAGCGTAGTAGAAAGCCATCAAAAGACAAAAGCAGATACGAGCGGTACTGCAAAATCCGTTGTCGCCTCATTTCAAAAAATGGGTTTTGATTTTTCAGAAAATGACATTGAACTCGTTCGTGATGAAAAGCAACAGTTGGAACGCATGCATGTTCCAAGTGAAGTCTTGAATGGCCACGCCTTTCACACGTATTCTTTAGATAGTGCAGATGGCTCTGTGCATTTTGAATTCCAACATAATGTATGTGGCCGTCACGTCTATGCCGAAGGCACTGTCGATGCCGTTTCATTCTTAGCTGAAAAATTAAAAGAAGGCAAAGCAAGACCATTTAATATGATGGATGTGCTTCGCTCTGGAAAAATGCGTTAATAGGCTTTTTTACTTTGCTTGAAAAAGGGCTTAATTAATTCTATCTTCGTTTTTCAAATGCCCTCATAGCTCAGATGGATAGAGCGCGCCCCTCCTAAGGGTGATACCTGCGTTCGACTCGCGGTGGGGGTATTTAAAACCGTATTAGTTTTCTAATACGGTTTTTTTTCTTATCCACTCTAAGACAGCTTCTTCTGCTTGATTTCCGAGAATCTCTTTTTTATTCTTCTTTTTCATCTCAATTAAATGAGGCAGTAAACCAAAATTGAAATTCATTGGTTGAAAATCAGGATTTGGGCTTACTAATTGATCGACTAAAGAACGAATACAACTTTCTTTTGGGAGTAATTGAGGCACACCATGTTTTAAGGAACAAGCCATATTCCAAGCGGCGTACCAGCCAGTGGCTACGGCTTCGGTATAACCTTCTGCACCAGTAATTTGGCCTGCAAACCAAATGGGAGGGAATTTCTCACAACCAGGAAGCCCTCTTTTTAATTGAAGTGTTGGTTCTAATAATTTAGGGCTTTCAATAAATGTGTTGCGATGCATACAGCCTAAACGAGCAAAACGAGCGTTTTTAAGAGCAGGAACCATTGCAAATAGTTCTTTTTGCGTGTTCCATTTTAATCGTGTTTGAAACCCAACCATATTAAAAAGAGTTTTTTGTGCGTTTTCAGCTCTAAGTTGAATCACCGCGTGCCATTTCTTGCCTTCATTGCCAAAGCCTAATCCAATAGGGCGCATAGGCCCATATCGCAATGTCTCTGTACCACGTCTAGCCATTTCTTCTATAGGCAAACACCCTTCAAAGAGTTCATTTTTTTCAAAAGGTCTTGGTTCCACAGAATCGGCTTCACGAAGTTTTTCTACAAAAGCATTGTAGGTTTCTTTATCTAGAGGGCAATTGATGAAATCTGCGGTTTCGCCTTTTTCCCAGCGGTTCATGTAAAAAGCATGATTAAAATCAATGCTATCGGCTTCGACGACAGGAGCAATCGCATCAAAAAAATGAAGGCGTTCGCTTCCTAAGGATTTAAAAATAGAATTGGTTAATGATTCGCTTGCTAAAGGCCCTGCAGCGACAAGAGTGGGGAGGTCGTCTTCTAAAGACGTCACCTCTTCTCGATGTAACGTAATCGCAGGACATTCCAAAATTTTCTTTTCGACTAGAGCACTAAAAATTTCGCGGTTGACCGTTAAAGATTCTCCAGCAGGGACTTGAGCTTCTTTGGCAAGTTCAATTAAAAAAGAACCAAGTAAAGTCAATTCATTTTTTAGAAGCCCATGTGCTGTTGTTTTAGCGATGCCTTTAAAACTATTAGAACAAACTAATTGCGCAAGATCTCCGCCACGATGTGCAGGAGTATTTACCTTAGGCCTCATTTCATAGAGATCAATAAGAAATCCGTAGGAGGCTAGTTGAAGAGCTGCTTCACAGCCAGCAAGACCGCCGCCAATGACTTTGACCCGAGTTTTTTGCATATTAATTTAACCGTACTTTGTTGTAAATGGCCGTATTCTTTTTCCAAGTTTTGGCTAAAGAATTTTCCATCGTATCTGGTAATAAACCAAGAGCATCGGAGTCTAATAACTCATCTATAATCATCTCTCCTTGAGACTGGCTAACCATCCCATAATGAAGAGCTTCCATAAATAAGCCATGTGATTTGGGCGAAATAAAGGTCGATTCAAACTCATGTAAAACACGTGGGCGAATCATTTCAGGATGATGTTGTTCCAAGTTCTCCATGGTCCATAAATCAATGGCCTTCACTTGCTCTTCTTGAACAATGACTTTTTCTAGATTCATACGAAATTCATTCCAATCCATGGCTTCAATTTTACCCGTTTTATGAATTTTTTTTAGAAATCCAAGAACGGTATCGTATGCTTTTTTATCTAAAGAAATAGTTTTTTTAATACTCATTAGTGTCTAAAATGCCTCATACCAGTAAAGACCATGGCAATGTCTAGTTTATTACAAGCGTCAATCACTTCAGGATCTCTTACAGAGCCACCAGGCTGTACAATATAACGAACTCCTGCTGAAGCACAAGCGTCAATATTATCAGAGAATGGGAAGAAGGCATCGGAACCCATAACGACTTCGCTAAATACCTTTTGTTCCATCGCTTCAAGAGTGGTCCCTTCAGGAAGTGGAAGGCGAGCGACGTTGTCTCTTACGCGAGGTTGGCATAATCTTAAATTGGAGTCAATACGATTTGGTTGACCAGGTCCAAGCCCCATGATTTGGAAATAACCAGGTTTATATTCATAACCCATCACGATTGCATTGGATTTGGTATGCTTTGTTACAATCCATGTAAAGCGGGCAAGAGCTTCTTTGTTAGGAGGAAATTGGGCTTTAGTGACACATTCAAACTTGTCCCAAGTACCGATGTCACGGTCTTGAACGAGTAATCCGCCAATCACATGCTTATATACTTTTCTTGCTTTAGGAGCTTCTAATTTGCCTACTTCAAGAATACGAATATCTTTGGATTTATGTTTTAAAAATTCAAGAGCGTCGTCATCAAAAGCAGGCGCAATAAGAATTTCGACAAAACGTCCTTTCAAAAAAGTCGCGGCTTTTAAGTCTACTTTTTTGGTGACTGCTATAACAGAACCAAAAGCCGATACGGGGTCTCCAGCCCAAGCGGCTTCAAAAGCTTCTTCTAGGGTTTCGCCTGTAGCAAGACCGCAAGGGTTCATGTGTTTCACAATGACAACACAGGTGTCATTGTGAAATTCTTTTGCCATTTCAAGAGCGGCATCTGCATCGACAATATTATTAAAGGAAAGTTCTTTCCCATGAAGTTGTTTTGCTGTGGCAAGGCTTGCTTCATCGCAGTTTGGTTCTTTATAAAAAACTGCTTTTTGGTGAGAGTTTTCGCCGTAGCGCATGGGAACTGGATCAATAAATTCAAGCGTGAGTTTTTCTGACATAACTTCCTCGGTAATAAATGACAATTAAAATTTAGTAAACCTGTATTTTTTTAAAGTTTTATTTTACTTTCAAAGAGAAATATAACCCTATAATCTATGGCACCTGTTGTTGTAGCTTAATTATTTGCTCAGCGGCCCAAGGCTCAAAGGTATCGGCAGAAATGTGATTTCTTGCTTGTTCCATAAGCTTCAAGTAAAAATGAAGATTATGAATGGTAGATAAAGTCATCGCAAGAATCTCTCCAGATTGGTGCAAGTGACGTAAATACCCTTTACTAAAATTTCTGCAAGTATAACAATCGCACTCAGGATCAGGAGCTTCGTCTGTGATCTGAGAATAACGCCCTGCTTTATAGTGTAAAACCCCTTGGCTTGTAAAGAGCATGCCGTTTCTTGCGTTACGACTAGGCATTACGCAATCGCACATATCTACACCACGCTGAATTAATTCCAGTAAATTCCATGGAGTCCCCACACCCATTACATAACGAGCGTGATCTTTAGGCATAAAATCAGTACAAAAATCAGCAATGTCATACATTACATCGGTAGGTTCTCCAACGGATAGGCCGCCTAGGGCATAGCCATCTGGGTTCAGTTCTGTAATGCGTTCAATCGCGAGCTGTCTTAAATTCTTATGCATTCCGCCTTGAATGATACCGAAAAAATGTTGATCATAACCATGCAAAGGGGGATTCTTTTGAAGATATTCTAAAGCTTCTTTAGTCCAGCGTAAAGTGAAGTTTAAGGAATGTTCCGCTTCTTTTGGAGTACTTGGGAAAGGAGTGCATTCATCAAAAGCCATGATGATATCGGCCCCAATTTCTCTTTGCGCTTTCATCACACTTTCAGGGGAAAAGAAGTGTTTAGATCCATCGATATGGCTTCTAAACTCGACGCCATTTTCTTTAATCTTACGAAGCTCTTTTAGACTCCAAACCTGAAAGCCTCCGCTATCTGTTAAAACAGGGCCATTCCAGTTCATAAAACGATGAATACCGCCCGCTTTTGCAATAAGGGGAGTTCCTGGCCTTAGGTAAAGATGATAGGTGTTCGCTAAAATAATTTTAGCTTCCATTTCTTTGAGATCACGAGGCGTTACCGCTTTAACGCTTGCCGCTGTGCCTACGGGCATAAAAATGGGAGTGGGGATTTCTCCGTGAGCCGTTGTTATTTTGCCTAGCCGGGCTTTAGAGCGAGGGGAGGTTTTAAGTAGTTGAAATGGATTCATTTTTTAAAGATAGAAAAAGTTTAACTTTTCTTTGGGGTCCTCAAAAAAATGCTTTTGCAAAATGATTTTTAATAACCAAAATGATGCAGAAAAGAAAAATGAAGGATATTGGGTATACTTCTATTACTTATAAAATAGGCCTTTTCCTTGTCATTAAATCGGATGAACAGTTCTACCGTTTTATTTTTTATTTGCTATTTTAAGCCCATGACAATATTCTGGATTATATTTTTACTCTTAGTCATAGGTATGCTTGCCTTAGATTTGGGCGTCTTTCACAAAGAAGATAAAATAATAAGTGTTAAAGAAGCTTTTTTATGGACAGGGATTTGGATCTCCGTCTCATTGGTTTTTAGCATTGGTATCTTCTTTATATACCAATATCAAAATGCCGCTTTAGGCGCAGAGAAAGTACTTGAATACCTAACGGCCTATGTCGTTGAAAAGTCTTTATCATTAGATAATATTTTTGTGATGGCGGCCATTTTCAGCTTTTTTAAAGTTCCTAAAAAATACCAGCATCGAGTCTTGTTTTGGGGTATTTTGGGAGCGATTGTTTTACGCGGAGTCTTTATTTTTGCAGGTACAGCGTTAATTGTCAAGTTCTCTTGGTTGATGTATGTTTTTGGCGTTTTACTTATTGTAAGTGCTATTAAAATGGGTATTAGTAAAGAAGATCATGATGAGGATTTATCTAAAAACTTTGCCGTAAAAATCGCTAAAAAATTTTACCGTGTGACTCCCTCTTTTCATGGGCATGCATTTACCGTAATAATAGACGGTGTTCGTCATATTACCCCTTTATTACTTGCTCTTTTTGTGATAGAAACTTCGGATGTCATGTTTGCTGTAGATAGTATTCCTGCCGTATTCTCTGTGACGTTAGATCCGTTTATTGTCTTTACTTCTAATATCATGGCTATTTTAGGCTTAAGGTCTTTATACTTTGCGCTATCGGCTATGTTAGGAAAATTTGTTTACTTAAAATACGCCTTAGTTTTCATTCTCGCTTTTGTGGGCGTGAAAATGATTATCGTACATTATGTTCATATTCCAACATTATTAAGTCTTTCGGTGATTCTACTATCCATCACGATAAGCATTTTAGCAAGCTTCCTAAAAGGCAAAGAAATAGAACAATAATTATCTAGGTATAGCTTTTAGCCATTCTTTTTATTCCTGAATTCGTGGTCACGGGTACAATGGCGACCTTCTATGTTTATCCTATTTGTTTTAATAATAAACATTGAAATATCCATCTTCGTATAGTTTTAAATTCATATCCATTTTTTTTGCTTATTTTTTACAAATAAAAACCCCGAAAGTCGAATTCCACTTTCGGGGTTATTTTTTATACGCTATTTTAAGAGCTTACTTCTTTTGACGAATAGCAGCTTGTGCTGCAGCGAGTTTGGCAATAGGAACGCGGAATGGGGAACAAGAGACATAGTCAAGACCTATTTCGTGACAGAAGGCGACTGTAGATGGATCACCACCATGTTCGCCGCAAATACCGAGTTTGATATCAGGACGTACACGACGACCAGCTTCCACTGCGATTTTCACAATCTTGCCTACGCCAGGAATATCTAAGCGAGCAAAAGGATCAGATTCGTAGATTTTGTTTGTGTAATACGCGTCGAGGAACTTGCCTGCGTCATCGCGAGAGAACCCAAACACCATCTGAGTAAGATCGTTTGTTCCAAAGGAGAAGAAATCTGCTTCTTGAGCGATTTCATCAGCAGTGAGAGCGGCTCTTGGAATTTCAATCATCGTTCCCACTTTATACTCGAGATTAATGTTTGAATTCTTTATTAACTCGTCTGCGGATTTAACTACAATGGATTTCACATAGCTGAATTCTTTTAAGTCGCCAATAAGAGGAATCATAATTTCTGTGAAAAGATTCCAATCTGGGTGTTTTGCTTTTACATTCAGAGCTGCTTTAATTACGGCACGTGTTTGCATTGCTGCAATTTCTGGATAAGTCACTGCAAGTCTGCAACCTCTGTGGCCCATCATAGGGTTAAATTCGTGAAGCGATGCGATGATGTTTTCGATATCGTTTACGGTTTTTCCCATAGTTTTGGCTAGCTCTTCGATATCGTCCTTTTCTGTTGGTACAAATTCGTGAAGAGGAGGATCTAAGAAGCGAATAGTCACAGGATTTCCGCCGAGAGCTTCGTATAATTCCTCAAAATCGCCTTGCTGCATGGGTTCTAATTTCGCAAGAGCCTTTGTACGCCCTTCCACAGTGTCAGAACAAATCATTTCGCGAATCGCTTTAATGCGTTCGCCATCAAAGAACATGTGTTCTGTGCGGCAAAGCCCAATACCTTCTGCACCAAACAAGACCGCTTGTTTAGCATCTTTTGGGGTATCTGCATTGGTACGGACTTTAAGTACGCGGTATTGATCTGCCCAACCCATCAAACGACCAAGTTCGGCACTAATGGAGGCTTCTACTGTAGGGATCGCTTCCCCGTAAATTTTACCAGAAGAGCCGTCAAGAGAAATAAAGTCGCCTTCTTTGAAGGTGCGGCCTCCAAGTGTAAAACACTTGTGTTCTAAATCCATTTTAATTTCACCACAACCTGAGATGCAGCAAGTGCCCATGCCGCGAGCAACGACAGCAGCGTGCGATGTCATGCCACCACGAACAGTTAAAATGCCTTCTGAATAATGCATTCCTTCAATGTCTTCAGGAGATGTTTCCAAACGAACAAGAATGACTTTCTCATTTCTTTTGGTAGCCCATTCGGTGGCCTCTTCAGCAGTAAAAACAACCTTTCCACAAGCGGCTCCAGGAGACGCTGCAAGAGCCATAGCGAGTGGTTTAGCCTTCTTAAGTGCAATCACATCAAACTGTGGGTGTAAAAGAGCATCGAGCTGTTTAGGATCGATCATGCATACAGCTTCTTTCTCGTTAATCATCCCTTCATCTACTAAATCGCAAGCAATTTTAAGAGCAGCTGCTGCGGTGCGTTTACCGTTACGTGTTTGTAGCATATAGAGTTTTTTGTTTTCAATGGTAAACTCCATATCTTGCATGTCGCGGTAATGTTTCTCTAATTTGTTTGAAATCTCCACAAATTGAGCGTAGCATTCAGGCATAATTTCTTTAAGATGATCGATACTCTTTGGAGTGCGTACCCCAGCCACCACATCTTCGCCTTGAGCGTTCATCAAAAATTCGCCATATAATTTGCGTTCGCCAGTAGAAGGGTTACGAGTAAAAGCAACGCCTGTACCAGAAGTTTCGCCCATGTTACCGAACACCATCGCTTGCACGTTTACCGCAGTTCCCCAAGAACCAGGAATGTCGTTCATGCGACGATAATAAATAGCGCGTGGATTATTCCAAGAACGGAATACAGCCTTAATAGCACCCATCAATTGCATTTTAGGATCGGAAGGAAAATCACTTCCAATTTTTTTCTTGTATTCTGCTTTAAATTGTTCTGCTAAAAGTTTGAGATCATCAGCAGTAAGTTCTGTATCTAACTTAACCCCTTTTTTCTCTTTCAATTGATCGATAAGTTCTTCAAAATATTTTTTGCCGACTTCCATAACAACGTCGGAATACATTTGAATAAAACGGCGATACGAATCGTAAGCAAAACGTGGATTTCCAGTTTTTTCTGCAAAAGCAACAACGACAGAATCGTTTAAACCAAGATTCAAAATGGTATCCATCATTCCAGGCATAGAAGCACGTGCACCAGAGCGAACAGAAACTAAAAGAGGATTTTCAAGATCTCCAAATTTTTTTCCCGTGACGGATTCCATCTTTTCGATGTATTCCATAATTGATTTTTCTAAGTCTTCGCTGATTTTTTCACCATCTTCATAATACTTTGTACATGCTTCAGTTGAAATTGTAAAACCCTGCGGAACAGGCATCCCAAGATTGGTCATTTCCGCTAAATTGGCGCCCTTCCCTCCGAGAAGATTGCGCATGGATCCGTTTCCTTCAGAAAAGAAATATACGTACTTCTTATTCATATTTATTAACTTCCTATTTATTGACTTTCTATTTAATAAGTTGCGCGTAAATGTAGCAAAAAGTTTACAATTTGTGTATAATGATTACATCTAAGTTAACAGCTTAATACAAAGTATATAGTCGTTTTTAGAATTAAATTTAATTTGTATTTAAATGATGCTGTGGTCAAATTATCCACAGTGATTAAAATCATGAAATAAATTAATGATTAAGAAGAAACATATCGAATGAATATTACATAGAAGGCTGTTTCAGCAATAAAATAACGGTATTAATTCTTATAGAAAAGCAGGATTATTGTGAAACGATGCAATGAGAGCAAGAAACCAATATTTTAAAAGTAGGAAAAATTTGAAGTTTATCGGCTTATGATTATTTTTTGATTGGAACAAGACAATGCTTGAATATCTAGGCTGCAATAAAATAAAGTCTTTTGGTCAATGATTTTTTTTTGGAAAATAGGGGATGCTTATGTTTTTAATAACACTAGAAGGATGTGTTTTATTGCAGTGCTTTTTATTCCATTTAAAATAAAAAAAACTTCGACTTTCATCGAAGTTTTTTCAGTGCGGTCGGACAGACTTGAACTGTCACAGGATTGCTCCCACTAGCACCTCAAGCTAGCGTGTCTACCATTCCACCACGACCGCGTGGTAAAAACCATTTTATGCGCGCAAATATAGATTAGGGCGCATTAGTTTCCAAGGGGGCTTCTGTAGAATTCTCAACAGGAGCCGCAGGCAATGCAGGAGCTGCCGCTGGGATAGCGGAAGGCAATTGAGGAATAACTGCATTATTTACATTGGAAGACTCAGTCGATTTTTTCAAATCAGAAACCACAGGTTCTGCACTTTGTCTTGTTGTAACGAAACCAAGAGCAAGCACAACAACAAAGAAAACAATCGCAACGCCGCGAGTTAACTTTTGAATAAAAGTGGCAGCTCCAGCTGTCGAGAAAGCAGATTGTGAAGTCATGCCTCCAAGGCCTGCTAATCCACCCATCTTATCGTTTTGAATAAGAACGAGTAACATTAAAAACAAGCAAAGAAATACATGCAATACAATTCCAATCCAAAAAAGTGTCGACATTTTTAATTCCTTGAAAACGATGAATTATTGTGCTTCAGCAGCGGCAATGATAGCAAAGAAAGAGTCTGATTTCAAGGCGGCACCGCCAATGAGGCCCCCATCAATATCTTTTTGAGCTAAAAGGCCTTTAGCATTGTCTGGTTTCATAGATCCACCATATTGGATACGTACGGCTTCAGAAACAGACTCTCCATAAATATTCTTCATTACGGAACGCACAAAGGCTTGAGTGTCTTGAGCTTGTTCGTCAGTAGCGACAACGCCCGTACCGATAGCCCAAACTGGTTCATAAGCAATGACTGTTTTAAGAGCTTCATCAGCAGAAAGATCTTTATAAGCACCTTCAATCTGAGTTGTTAAAACGGATTCTAAAATACCACCGTTTCTTTGTTCTAATGTTTCACCAATGCAAATAATTGGTTTTAGACCAGCACTTAAGGTCTTCTTCACTTTTAAATTGACAGATTCTTCTGTTTCATGAAAATATTGACGTTGTTCAGAGTGACCGATGATTACATATTCTGCACCGATTTCTTTAACCATATCAATAGAAACTTTACCAGTAAAAGCACCTTGATCTTTCCAGTGGACATCCTGAACTGCTAGTTTAACGTTAGTTCCTTTAACCACATCGGCAACTTTTGCTGCTGCAAGAAAAGTTGGAGCAATTACAACTTCTGTATTTTTTATGTCTTTTACAGCATCTACAATTTGTTTTGCAAGAATGACACTTTCAGAGACGGTTTTGTTCATTTTCCAATTGCCGGCGATGATATACTGACGCATTGAGGACTCCTTCAGGAGGTTTAAGGTTCAACTTTACGTGTGCAAAGTTACAAAAAAACACCGTCTATGGTAGGCGGTGTTTTAAAGAATTTAATTGTTTTGATAAGAAGTTAAATAGAACTTCTAAAAAAACGCAAAATTAGTAGTTCGAATAGGATTTTGAGGTTGGAGCAGGAGAACCACCATAACGGTCGCCTTCAATGGATTCTAAAATAAGCTCATTTTCATACCCTTTGAGGCGAGCTTGTTCTGGATATTTCCAAAGTAAACGAGTAATTAATTTCCCTTCACGAGTATAATACTCCCAAGTGCGACCATCGTTGGTTTCTCTATCAGGAGGACCCCAAAGTAAATTCACCATGTCATTGGTCATCCCTTCTTCAATATAACCTTGCTTAAAAACATCTTTTAGTCGTTTTTCTATCCCCATACTTTCTTTAATAGCGAAGTATTCACGCTCGTATTCTTTTCTTCCTTCGCCGCGTTCAATTAAAATCGGCGATGAATATCTGTTTGCACAGCCGAAAAAAATAAAGCTACAAAGTCCAAGCAAAATCCATTTAGACATCTTCATATTCTCTCCTTAAAGGCGTAAAGATATACCGAAAATAAGAATTTCTAGTGAAAGAAGTATGATTATTTTATAATTTATTAGCAAATACAGACAAAAAACAAAATGTTAAAAAAATTTTTACTTCTAATTCTATTTATTTGCCCTTCGCTATGGTCTCTAACTTACGACCAACATGGTGTGTTAGGGTTAGATTATGGTCCTAATATCTCTTGGACTTTTGCAGGCAATACGCCTATTTCCTTTGGTCAGTGGTTGCCTCAACTGACAGGGTCTTTAGATTTTCATTGGATTGAACCACTAGGAGAGAGGCTTCCTTATGGGGAGCAGATCGGTTTTAGAGAAGCTTTTTTACGTTTTCAAGCTTCAGTACAAACCTCTCCTTTTTATGGTGGGTTTATGGTCGGTCTTGGTCTTAGACCTTTCAAAACTAATCCACAAGTAGAAGCTCGTTTTTTATATCAGAGTACAGTTTACTTTAACTCTAATATAGAAATGGTATTAACCGATTCTTCAGGTACTACGATTGCAGACTCTTGGAATGCAGACTATGTTTTAGATCATGTCTGGAGAGAAAAGTTTTCTAGGGTTGACTTTTCACAAAGTTTTAATGTTTGGATTGATTTTGATTATGCATTAAAAAGTGGGTCTATCTTAGGTTTAGGGACTCATTTAACCCTTACTGATATTCAAACAAAACATGATAATAAAAGTTATGATTATGAACGCAATCTCCCTGTTTTTAGTAGAGATTACATTTTTGAATTGATTTATTTCCATCACATTAAATTGACTCCAAAGTGGAGTTTTGTTTATTATATGAATGGATATCAAACAGGCTTTTTAAAAGATAATGATGGGACACTTTTAAAAGAGTCCTTAACTTATGGAAAAATCATGGCTGGAGCGAATTATCAATCAGAAGACGGCCTTCGTTCTTTTACAGTGACTCCAGGATTTTGGTTCCGTCCTATGGAAGGGCATTATAACGGAACGCTATTGCAAAAATTCCTTATCCATTTGCAATATCAAGGGCATTTTTCTTTTCCTTTCCGTTCTAGAAAGTAAAAGAAGATTTCTTTTTCCTTTTTTCTCTTGAACATTTTTGAGCAATGGATCAATGGATGCGTTGTATTTTATTGGGTAAGCTGAACGAACCCATAAAGAGCCTGAGTTATCAGTACCCTCAAAGTCTAAAATGGCTGGTAATAAAATATCACTAAAAGGTTTCCATGAAAGAATCTTGACTTCTCGAGAGAGCCCTCTTGCTCCACGCATTTTAAATTGTTTAGGAGAGGGAATAGAGTCATAAATAATAGAGTACCAAGTTTGAGAATAGGCTGTTGCTAAAATAGATCTTGCTTTTGCACTAGAATCTTGGCAGAAGAAGGCTCCGTTCGCTAGTAGCTCTAGATCGTCCCAGTGTATCGGTGTGTTCCCTATTTTTTCTTTCAGATGATGTGTAGCCATTTGTCGTTTCACATTTTCTGGTTGAATCCAAAGAATCTGGTAGTCTTTAGTTGTTATGTATAAAAAAGATCTATTATTTGAAAGATAAACTTGAAATGAATCTGGTGCATTTTCGTGATGTTTCCAAGAAACATCAATATGACACCGGCTGTTTTCACTATTTATAAAACGGCCCTCAAAATTTACAAGAAAAGATTTTTCTATTAAAGATGGATAACAAATATCTTGAGCAAAAGGTTGCTCAAAGAAAAAGAAGAGAATAATGAAAAGAAAAAAGCGCATAGTTACCAATGTATTAAATAGATCATAAAGATAAAAATAATAAACAAGTAACTATGGCTTTTTTTGGAATCACTCAAGGAAGTTGGTACATGGCTTAACCAAGCTTTAGAGATTTTCCGTTTTTAATTATCAAGAATAATAGGATTATCTCCATTTATCCTTCTGAGGGAGCTTCATCCGCTTCAACAGAGAGGGCGTCGTCTGCACCAAGACTAAATAATTGGACGTCTTTCATGTTATCACGAATTTGTATTTCTAATTTTGCCGTAACATCAGGGTTATTCTTTAAGAATAAGCGCGCATTTTCTCGACCTTGTCCAATACGTTCGTTATTGTAGGAGAACCAAGAACCGCTTTTTTCAATAAGTTCAAGCTCAACACCAAGATCAAGGATGGAGGCTTCTCTAGAAATGCCTTGCCCATAAAGAATGTCAAATTCGCATTGTAAGAAAGGAGCGGCTACTTTGTTCTTGACGACTTTAATTCTGGTGCGATTACCAATGACGTCTTCACCATTTTTAATTGCAGCAATACGACGAATATCAATTCGTTGAGTGGCATAGAATTTAAGAGCATTACCACCGGTCGTTGTTTCTGGGTTACCAAACATAACGCCGATTTTCATTCGAAGCTGATTAATAAATAGAAGACAAGTGTTGGATTTCGATAAGATGCCTGTTAGTTTTCTAAGTGCTTGAGACATAAGCCTTGCTTGTAAGCCCATGTGACTATCTCCCATTTCGCCATTGATTTCAGCTTGGGGGACAAGAGCCGCTACAGAATCCACAACAATAATATCGACGGCTCCTGAACGAACAAGAGTTTCTACAATGTCTAACGCTTGTTCGCCTGTATCTGGTTGAGAAACGAGAAGCTCTTCAATTTTGACACCTAATTTACGAGCATAAGTAGCATCAAAGGCATGTTCTGCATCGATAAATGCAGCAACACCTCCGCATTTTTGAGCTTCTGCAATGGCATGAAGTGTGAGTGTTGTTTTACCAGAAGATTCGGGCCCATAAATTTCAATAATACGGCCTCTAGGAAAACCTCCAACGCCAAGAGCCATATCTAATTGAATACAGCCGCTTGGAATGACGGGAATATCTTGAATAGGTTGACTCCCTAAAGTCATGATAGACCCTTTTCCGTAGTTTTTTTCAATTTGAGCAATTGCTGCTTCTACGGCCT
This sequence comes from Fibrobacteria bacterium AD312, assembly GCA_001462345.1. Classification (GTDB taxonomy): domain Bacteria; phylum Fibrobacterota; class Fibrobacteria; order Fibrobacterales; family Fibrobacteraceae; genus Fibro-01. The sequence goes on from LIUM01000011.1 coordinate 34,967, forward strand.
TTGCTTTTTCGTTCGTAGCGGTTTTTGCTTCAGGTGTTGCCTTCTTTGCCATATTTTTCTCCAGTGGTTCTATGCTCTATTATGAGCGATTGTTATTTAATATACTAATTACTGCACTTGTGAGCAAGTGTTTTTTTGTTCAAGTATTGAAAGTCTTAAACGATTCAATGCTTTATAAACGTTTTTCATTTGAATTTCTTCACGATTTCCGAAAAAAAGTTCAGAAAAAGCAAATTTTTCTTTTTTTGAGGCTATTGCGACCCAGACAAACCCAACGGGTTTCTCTTTGGAGCCTCCAGATGGACCAGCAATTCCAGAAGTGGCAATGGCCCAATCGCAATTTAATACATCAAGCGTGTGTTCTGCCATAGACAAAACAGTAGCTTCGCTAACAGCTCCTTCTGTATTGAGGGTCTCTTCTGGAACTTGAAGTATTTTTGCTTTGATTTCATTTTGATAAGCAACCACCCCTCCCTTAAAAATAAGAGAAGATCCTGGTTCTTTCACTATTTCAGAGGCGAGTAAGCCTCCCGTACAGGATTCTGCAACGCCAAGAGTTTGATTCCTCTCTTTTAAAAGATCCATAATGACTTGAATCAGGTTTTTCCCATTATCAGAAATGAGCATTTGATTTGCTTTTTTTCCTAAAGCACCTACAAACAATTGTGTTGCCTTATTTAGCGCCTCTTCTGATTTACAAGTGTAAATACGAAAAACTAAGCAATCCTTCGTGGGGAGGCTACTCCAATACACGCCGTCTTCAAAAGAGAAAGTTCTAAGTAACGCTTCCAGTGCAGATTCAGAAAGCCCAAATAAGCGTAAATCTTTATTATACCAAGTTACTGTTTTTTTGGTTTGAAGCCAGGGTACTAGATGGGTCTGGAACATGGTTTTCATTTCAGAGGGAACACCAGGAAAACAGAATAAATGAAAATCACCATCGTCCATTTGAAAGCCAGGAGCACTACCCACAGGATTATCTAGAACAATGGCGCCTTCTGGGAAACAAGCTTGAATCTTATTTGTGTCTAAATAAGGAATCTTTCTTTTTTGAAACCAAACCTTAATTTTGTCTTCATAAATGGAATTATAAACTAAGGGTTTAGAAAAGGTATCTGCAATCAATTGACGAGTTTGGTCGTCTGCAGTAGGGCCAAGCCCACCAGTAATAATGACTATGGATACACCCGCTTTTTTTAACATTTGAAATGTTTGGTTCCAGTAAAAGGCATTATCGGGTAGAGATAAATGAAAGGCCACATTAAAACCCAATTGACGGCACTCGCCTGAAAGCCAGTAGGCGTTTGTGTTTAAGGTGAACCCTTGAGTGAGTTCAGTACCGATAGAGATGATGGCGACTTCTGGTATTGTGTTTGTCATTGTTTTACCTTATTTCTAAAACTAGAATAGATTTTTGACATTTTTTGTCAAAACCGAAAAAAGTGGTTTTTTTAGGAAAAAAGCCTTTTAAAAGATAAGTAAGCGTGATTATTCATGCTTTAGTTTTTATCTTTATCATTCAATGGATTTACTATTAAAATGGTTTGTCTCTGTCTTCTTCTTTCTATCAATGTCTATCGGTCTGGCATTTGCAGATGATACACCTCTTGTTCAAGGGAAAACAGGGATAGAAGCTTTAGATACTTTAGCGACTCACGAATGGGATGTTTCTACGAAGCGAAAATCTCTTCCTTTAACTTTGCTTTCGGGCATTTTACCTGGTGGAGCTCAGATCTATTCGGAACATTACGTTCGAGGGGGATTCCTAATAGGGATTGAACTCGCTTTAGTCTATGAAGTATTTATCAATAAAACGTTTCAACAAGATCGTCGTTTTGAGCTTGCTCGTCCATTACAAGACTCCGTTGCTTTTTATAACAATTTAATACGAAACACTTCTGATATAGAGGCCTTGACTTCTTTACATTCCAAACGTTCTGTTTTTATCAATAACATAAAACGAATAAGTGATAAAAAAATGGAAGAAGAAGATTTGCGTAAGGCAGAACTCGCGTGGCTAGTAGGTCTTCATGTCTATGGTTTTATAGATGGCTATGGCATTTGGAGAAATAATCGCGGTCGAAATTTTGAACAAAAGTCTTCCAAAAAAGCAGTGTTACTTGCTTTGATTCCTGGGCTAGGTCAAATGTATAATGATGAGTTTGGAAAAGCGGGATTACTTTATATGGGATTAATAGGAGCCTTGACTAGTATTAATACAAGCCAGAACGTTGTTGAATATTATTTAGAACGTCGAAGAGTAATGACTGCAGAAAGTGCTTCTAGCACAGAAATAGATTACTTAACAGAAAGAATTACTTATTACAGAAAAAATCGGAATCAGTATATTTGGGGTGCGGCGTTAATTTATCTGTATTCTATTGGCGATGCCTTTGTAGATGCTATGATGAGCGATTTTGATAACCCTGTTCATTTTGCACTATTACCAAACTTTAAGGGCGGATTACAAGCCGCGTTCTTACTAGACTTTTAAGAATTAGTCCATCGCTAAAGGGGGTTGAGGAATCCCTTCATGAAGGGTTTCAAAGCGACCTTGAATGCGACCATTTTCATCGGCATTAAATTCAAAGCGGGTGACCATAGCATAGCCAAAAGTCCCTTCTACAAATTCATGGTCAGGAACACCACAAAACGTATGCTGTAAAGAAGCAATGACGCCAGCGTGGGTAACCCAAGCAATTTCTCCCATATCCATAGAATTCACAATCGCTTTTGAAACGCGCTTATCTACATCATAAAAAGACTCGCCATTACCAGGAAACTGATAGCCTCTAAGATTTGCTTTCCAAGCGTTCATTTCTTCTCTAGGAAGATCAATTAATCTTCTGTTTTCCCAATCACCAAAAAAAACTTCGATAATGGATTCGTTAATTTCAAAAGGAATATTTAAGTGATTGCTGACTTTTTCTGCAAGGCGACGGCATCGAAGTAGAGGGCTAGAATAGAGCTTGTTGATTTTTGCTGAATTTAAGGCTTCTAAGGCAGGAGGGTATTCTTCTTCAAAAGAGGGGGATACATCAAAATCAGTTCTACCATAACAGACATGGTTAATATTTAAGGGTTTTGTATGTCTAATTGTCCATAAAATCATAAAAACAACATAAAAAAAGACGTTTGATACGCCTGCATAAGAGTAAAGTGTGGTGGAAAAAAGTCCTAGACTACCTGCAGCACATAAAAATTCACAAGTCCGTTGCTGCTTTCGCCCTGGCGATTTACCCGCAAATAGTCATTGCGCAGGGTCTAGGAAAAAAAAATATAGTAATATAATTCTTTTTTTCATTTTTTATTTGAAAAAAATGAAGCAGCCAAAAAATCGAGGTTGTTTGTAGCTTAAAAAACATAAAATTGTAACAAAATCATAAGTCTATCATACTCAATCAGTTGCTGTTTTATTTTTTTTAGAACTATGCAAAAAGGAGCAACAACCATCATCTTTTTTTGATTTCTTTTAAAAAGAACAGTAATTTGTAGCATTTTTTAGTGTTTTTTTCTATTTTTGATACAGTAAAAAATATTTTACAGTAATGCAGTGCCCTATGACTACAATTCTCTTTGAACGTAATATGTTTTTTTCTATTTATTCCTCTGGTGTTATTCTAGGTTGGAATATTGTGTGTCTTTTTTTGTGGGGAATATCCTATGCTTATAAGAAATTTTGAGCAAATGTTAACATTCGGAAGCATCTTGTGTCTTCTTTTAGTGGTGCCGTCTTTTGCAGCTTCACTCGCTCCACTTTATTTTGACGGCGTTGCTCCTGAAAATCAGCAGCAATATTGGGATGACTTAATGAAGTATAAGTTGTGGGGTACACACGGGATTGTATTCAACAAAGAAAATGTGACTATTGCGGAGCAAAGTGGTTATAGTGGTACAGCACATGGTCCTGTTATTTTTAATAATGGACGACACAATGTAGGTGGCCCAATTCTGGTTGGAGGCAAGCTTCAGTTTGCACCAGGGAATACCTCAATGGCGAATGATACTCTCTTTAGTGGCTACGTTCGAGTTTTGGATTCTGTGACGATAGCCGATTATAGAGGTAATCCTGATGGGGATATCTCAAAATCTTTTTATAAGGCTATTTACTGTGTAGCGGGTAGCATACGAACGAATAATTTTAATGCTTACGATGGTGGAATAGGTGTTTGGGTAGATTCTCTAAATGCTTTTTACGGCACTGCGGTGAACAATACAGGTACTCCTGTTTCTGCTGATGGAAGTTATGGAGACTGCCCTTCTGAAGTGCCTCCAGTAGATACCCATCTGTCTGTGCCATTATGGACCAAGCCAGATACAATTTCTTGGGGAGCAGCTGTTGAAGTTTCTAATTCGACTCCTAGTAAAATTGCCTACATTCATGTACCGCCAGAGGATTTAGCTGTAGGGGATACGGGTACTTATGATATGTACCTCACTAGAATTCGCATGCTGGGTTCAACAGGTCTTAAAGTGTTTGTGTTGATGCCTCCAGGCGGTCGTTTAACTCGTATTTTGTTACAAGAACAATTGCAGGTAGATCCTTCAGCAAATGATGCTAATATTCGTGTTGTATATGCCAATAGTGATGCTACATTTGATCGTGCGACAATGCAATGGACTTGGGATCCTTCCAAAGCAACTTTTGTAACTAATGATGAGTATGCGGGTAATTTGTTAATCTATTCCCCAACTGGAATTTCTTGGAGTGCTATGGTGAATCCAATATTTCAGGGCACTTTCATGACTCCTGGCATATTTTCTATCAAGGATCATTTCACATTGGCTGGTCAATTGATTTCTGATTCTTTGCATTTTGAGTCCAATATCAAAGGCGATTTTCGCTATGTTCCTTTTGATCCTCCTATTTTAAATATTGATCCTACTGCTAATGGTGGGGGTATATACCCAGAATTGAATCAGGATCAAAAAATTGATATTACTTTGGATTCATTACCTAAGACTAATGTTTATTTTGATTACTGTTTTGAAGTAGATACAGCAACTGTTCATGTAACAGGCCTTGCTAGAGCCGACGATTTTGGTCTTTTATCAAATGGTTCACCTCTTCCTATATGTGGCGTGGACTCCTCTAGTGTTGTGATTCTTGCGGGCAATAAACAACCAGATTCTGCTCACGCTGTATACTTTAATCCTATTATTGATGGACTTGAAGAACCGCAAGAAACGCTCAAGATTAACATATTCAATTTAAGTGGAGCCGTTCTTGAAGGCAATAAAAAAACGGGTTCTTTTGATTTGAAAATTGCAGACACCGATTTAAAACCAGTTGTTAGAGATACCGTTATTTCTGGTTATGAAGATGATACACTTCAGTTTGATTCCACTTATTTTCCTTTCTCATCGATAGATACCGACCCAGATACATTGATTTCGATTACGATTACCTCTTTGCCTCATGTGGGCTCTTTATTACTTGATAATGTTCTTGTTACAAAAGATCAAGTGATTTCAAAAGACAGCCTTTCTTACTTGACTTTTATTGGTGCACCAGATTCGAGTGGTTCTCCTTATACCACATTTGATTTCATTGCAGAAACTAAATGGGGATTCAGTCATGTTTCTGCCACAATCTCAGTCAATTTATTGCCTGTAAATGATACGCCCCAAATGAACGATAGCTTGTTTTTCACGATTGCTGAAAATAGTCTTGTGGGTGCTTTAGTTGGTACTGTGGTCGCTGATGATCCTGATAGTGCATCTATTTTTACTTACACTCTTATTCCTGGTGGCGATGGGGATGCCCTCTTTAACGTAGCTTCCGATGGCAAGGTGACAGTAAAATCAGCGATATTAAACTATGAAGTGAAAAAAGAGTATTATATCACTGTAGAAGCTACAGATAATGGAATCGGTGGCGTGGCTCCATATTTAAGCGACACTACAGTAGTAAAGATTACCATATTAGACGTGAATGAAGCTCCTGTGGTAAATGATACTTCTTGGAGTTTTGCTGAAAACAATGTAGATGGTTTAGATATCGGCACAGTGATAGTGACAGATGAAGATGCCCTCAGTACACATACATTTACTTTAAGTGGAAGTTCCTTATTTGAGATTGATGCTTCTGGTATTATTTCGGTGGCTCCAGGTGTAATCTTTGACTATGAAACGATGGCTCATACTTATACCCTAAAGGTGATAGTAAAAGATAATGGCTTAAATGGAGTGGGTGCTTCTCTTGCAGATACAGCCACGGTGACGATTACGCTTTCAAACGTGAATGAGGCTCCTGTAATCGCTAATCAGAGTTTTAATGTCCCAGAAAATAGTGCCGCTGCTACGCTTGTCGGTAACTTGGTTGCTACAGATCCAGAAAATGGTGCTTTAACTTATTCTATTCTTTCTGGAAATTCAGCAGGTCATTTCACGATGGATGCGACAGGAAAAATCACTGTGAATACATCTAATACACTAAATTACGAAAGCGATAGCGTTTATACCTTAGTCGTACAAATTTCAGATGATGGTCTTGCTAATCCAGCAAACGTGTTAACAAGTACCGCTACCATTACCATTAATGTTCAAAATGTGAATGAAGCTCCTGTTGTTAGTGATGCCTCTTGGAGCTTTGACGAAAATAATGTAGACGGTTTAGAGATAGGTACAGTAGTTGTCACTGATGAAGACGCTTTAAGTACACATACTTATTCTTTAAGTGGTAGTCCATTATTTGTGATAGATGCTTTAGGTACAATTTCTACTGCACCGGGTGTGATTTTTGATTATGAAACGATGGCATCTACTTATCCCTTAACTGTGACTGTAAAGGATAACGGTTTAAATGGAGTGGGTGCTTCTCTTGAATCTACAGCAGCAATCACGATTACGCTTCTAGACGTGAATGATCCTCCAGTGATCGCAAATCAGAATTTTGATATCCCAGAAAATAGTGCCGCCGCCACGCTTGTCGGTAACTTGATTGCTACAGATCCAGAAAATGGTGCTTTAACTTATACTATTCTCTCTGGAAATGAGGCAAATCGTTTTGTAATGGATGCTTCGGGTAAAATCACTGTTCGTGCTTCTAATACGCTTGATTATGAAGATGTTAATCTTTATTCTCTAGTTGTAGAAGTATCAGATAATGGTCTTGGTGTTCCTGCAAACGTGTTAAAAGATACTGCAACCATTACGATTCATGTTCAAAATGTGAATGAAGCTCCTGTTGTCAGTGATGCCTCTTGGAGTTTTGACGAAAATAATGTAGACGGTTTAGAGATAGGTACAGTAGTTGTCACTGATGAAGACGCTTTAAGTACACATACTTATACATTAAGTGGTGTAAATTCTTCATTATTTGTGATCAATTCTTCAGGGACTATTTCTACAGCCCCAGGTGTGAAATTTGACTATGAAACGATGGATCACACTTACAATTTAACGGTTACAGTTAGAGATAACGGCTTAAATGGAGTGGGTACTTCTCTAGAAACTACAGCGACAGTGACCATTTCTCTCTTAGATAGGAATGACCCTCCAGTGATAACAAATCAGAGCTTTGATGTCTTAGAAAATAGCGCGTCAGCAACGCTTGTGGGGAACACGGTGGCTACTGATCCAGAAGGTGGATCATTGACTTATACAATTCTCTCTGGAAATGAAGCGAATCTCTTTGTGATGGATGCTTCGGGCAAAATTACTGTTCGTGCTTCAAATTCTCTTGATTACGATACCATGGATACGACTTATACTCTTCAAGTGCAGGTTTCAGATAATGGTCTTGGAGTTTCTGCAAACGTATTAACAAGTACCGCTACCATTACAATTCATGTTAAAAATGTGAATGAAACGCCTATATGGAATAACGCGACTCTTGAAGTATATGAAAATGAACCTATTTCAACGAGTGTAGGGGTTGTATCTGCAACAGATGAAGATTTATATGAAACTCTAACATACACGATTGTTGGCGGTACAGGTAGTTCTTTCTTTGGAGTAAATTCATCTACAGGGCTTATCACTACAACTAAAATTTTTGATTATGAAACTGTGACTAGCTACACGTTAGATATTGAAGTCAATGATGGTGAATTTGTAGTAGTGAAAACATTTAATGTGAGCATTCTAGATGTGAATGAAGCTCCAGTAATTGAAGATTCTAAAACAGATATTGATGAAAATGTACCTCTTGGAACGCTCGTGACGACGGTTACTGGGGTAGATGTGGATACTCCTGTTTTAACGTATGATATTATTCGAGATAATGATGGAGAAAAATTCAAGATTTCCACCACGGGTGTAATTACCGTTGGCGATGAATTAGATTTTGAAAAACAAGATGAATATCGAGTGAGAGTCATCGTATCTGATGGTGTACTTAGTGATACCGCTACGGTTACCATTAGCATTAATAATGTGAATGAAGCTCCAGTATTAGACAATGCTAAATTCTCTATTTCTGAAGATGCGAATTCTTCCTTTAAAATTGGCACTGTTAGTTATATCGACCCAGAAAATGATGTAGTGACCTTTGCCATGCTTCAAGATACGAGTGAACTTTTTAGAATTACCAATTTAGGTGCTATTTATCTTAAAGAAGGTTCTTCTTTAGATTATGAATCTGTAAAATCTTATCTAATTAAAGTGACAGGCACTGATCCAAAGGGTTTATCTGATTCTGCTAATATTGAAATTGTGGTAACAAATGTATTCGAAAAATCCATTGTTAAAATTGTAACAGCGATTACGAAAGATTCTATTTATCCAAATCCAGAGACTATCTATATCAATACAACAATGTTAGATCTCGAATGGACAGAAGATGGAAAACGTCAATATGGAAATACGATTTTAACAGAGGGTCTCAATCGGCTCGTTAAAGAATATTGTGTGGAATACAAAGATGAATGCGGCTATGATACTTTGAATGTTTATGTGAATACACAACCACCAAGTGTGACTTTATCTCCAAAAGGCATTGCTCAATCCAAAATCTCTGGCGTAACTATTGTAGAAGAGAAGGATAAGAAAGACACCTCGTTTTATGTCAATCGAAATGAAAATAAAATTGTCGTCACTGTGACCGATCCTGGTGTTGATGGAAAAGTGACAGTCAAAGATTTTGAATTGACTGCTGATTTACACACGGTTAGCGTGCCTTCCTCTATTTTTGAAAAACTCGATGATGTTTCTGAAGATTGGAGTTTTGAAACCGATAAAGAACTTTCTTATTCTCCTATTAATGGCGAAGAAAAGGTTTCTTATCAAACAAAAGTCAATGGAAATACGATTACAGTAACTTATGATTCTCATAAGGATAGTACAACTGCTGTGATTTCTTACTTTACAACGGTTAATGGTCAAGAAGTTCGGATTTCTTATGTGGTAGATCGCTTGACAGGTGAAGTAATTAAGGATTCTAAGACAAAAGCAGTGTATTCTGTAGGGTATACTTATGTGGATAAAGAAAAAAATGAAATATATGTTTCTTATCCGGTGGATTCTAAAGGTAAGATTATTAAAGATCCTAAAGATGAAAGTACACTTTATAATTTGACTTATACTTATACTAATATCTATGGTAATACAGCAAAGACGTCTGTGGATGTGACTTTAGATAAGATCCCTCCAGTGGTTCAGATTATTAATCCTCTTTCTAATGTGACAGTCTCTTCTGTTTCTTTAGAAGTTAGTTGGACGGTCGATGGTATTGAACAAGATACTCTAAATCTTCAAGGTCTTGAAAAAGGGCTTAATCTGATTATTCGGGCTTATCGTGATAAGGCTGGAAACGAATCTGCAGATACTGTTTTTGTTATGATGAAAGATGCGAAGGATATTGAGGTTTCTATGCAAGAACCTTTAGTGGAGATGACAAAAGAAAAAATAGATGAATTTTCTCGAGTAAATCCTCCTAAAAAAGAAGATCGTTTTGGCGTAAGTTTATTAAATGTGCATACTAATACAGAAGAAGAAGTACTTGTTGGTACTACTTCTGGGACAAAAAAGGGATCAGGAGAAGAACCATATCCTGGTTTAAGTGGCTCTCATCTTGGCCCTACCCTTGAAATTAATGCCAAATTACCTTCTTTAACTTCCTTTGGTGGCTTAGCATCATTATCTGATTTAATTGAATCTGATGGATTAATTGCAATTGAAGCTGGTGGCGGTTGGGATAGAAAGAAGGTCACTGTAGATCAATATGTTTCAGATTACTGTACAGATGAGTTTAAAGGAAGTTTTGATCCTACAGATCCATCTGCAACTCCTTTGTATAAAACTTCTTTTGCAATGAAAATATGGATTTATTCTTCTTTAGGAAACTTCTTAGACCAATATGAATTTAGTCCAAAATTAGATTCTCGTGATTATGTGAATGCAGCTGGAGTAGTGAAGATGTATTTTGAACTGAAACCAGATGAAACAGGTTATTTACGTGATAAGAAAGGTCGTTTGTTAGGTACAGGAGCTTATCTATTTAAGACAGAAATAAAAATGACTTCTGTTCAACAATGTACTTTACCAGACCAAACACCAGTAGGTACAAAAAAGGTAGTAAAAGAAGATCTTCTTTCCTCATTTGGTTACAAGAGACCACAAAACGATTAATTTTATTAAATTATTATTCATTAAAATCCCCGATAAGGGGATTTTTTTTGTAATAATACCTGCTAAATGATTTATCCAGTAGGTTTAGTCTTTATTAATTTATTGATATTTAGCAAAAAAACGCAGGTTTTGTTTTTTGTTGCAGTGACTACGAAACACCTCATCCTATTTTTTTAATCATATTTTCTATTATTAATCCATTATAACTAAGGATCTATTGCATGAATAAGATTAAAGGATTTCTTCCATTTTTTGGTTTAGTATTTACTCAAATGGCTTCGGCTACTGCATTGATGGCTTTATTACAATTGGTTCTCTTTAGAATTAGCCCAGATGCAGGCCAATCGTTTAAGTTATATATCCTTCATTTATTGTTGCTCTTACCTTTTGTACTAGTAATGACTCCCGCAGGTCATATTTCAGATAAATACCCGAAAGAACGAGTTCTTTTCTCTATTTCTTTAATTTTATTGCCTTTGTCCTTATTGATTGCTTTTTCATTTTATCAAGGACTATTAGCCCTAGCCTATGTTTTTGCTTTCTTATTTTTCATTGCTTCTGCTTTTATATCTCCTGCAAAGTATGGGTTCTTAAAAGAATTAGTTGGTGTTCGATATATTTCTGCTGGCACATCCTTGTTGACTGTATCTTCAATTATAAGCATTTCAATAGTCGGATTACTAGTCAGTTTTCTTTTCAATCAATTTGTTCCAAATTCAATAACCCAACCAGAAGAGCTGCTTCGAGCTACTTTTCCTATTTCGCTCTCCATTTTTATTTTTGCTTTATGTTCTTTATTCTTCTCAAGAGACTTGCCTGAAATTGGACGAACCGCTTCAGACTTACGCTTTCAGTGGAGGCGTTATTGGAACCTAGCTTTTGCACGTCGTAAAATGAAAAAGGTGTGGAATAATCGAGCTCTACGTCAATCGATAATTGGCCTATCCATGTTTTGGTTGATTGTATTCTTATTGGTCTTTATTTTCCAAAAACAGTTACAACCACATCATTTTGAGATAAAAAGCATTTTTAATCGTGGCATTTTTTATAGTTCCATTGGCTTGATTATTGGTTGTATTTATGCCTCCAGAATGTCAAGAGCGTTTATTGAAACTGGGCTTATTCCTTTAGGAACGGCAGGTGCTTCCATCAGTATCTTTTTAATTCCAGTGTTGCCTCCCGTTGCTTCTCTCATTGCCTTTTTTGCGTTAGGATTTTTTGGTGGCGTTTTTGTAGTTCCAATGACATCAATGCTTTTGTATAACACAAAGCCAAGATCTGCTGGCCACGTGATTTCTATTAATAATGCAGTGCAGCATGTGGTGATGATTATTTTTTATGCCGTTGCACTTACTCTTCTTTATATCTTTAATCTTTCTCTAAATAAGTTGTTTTTCTTACTCGGGATTATTTGCCTATTTGGAACCATCTGGGCTTTATTTGCTCTTCCTCAATCCCTTTTGCGTCAGTTATTGCGCGGTATTCTTTCAGCTCGTTATCGAATGGATGTACGAGGGGTTCACCATGTTCCGTGGGAAGGCCCTGTTCTTTTAGTAGGAAATCATATTTCATTTATCGATTGGGCTTTTTTACAAATGGCTTGCCCAAGACCTCTTCGTTTTGTGATTCGTCGTCAGTCTTTTGAGAAGTGGTATATTCGTTTGTTATTAAAACAAATGAATGTGATCGAACTAGATCCTTCAAAACCTGAAGAAGCCATGCTTTTAGCAAATGAAGCTCTAAAACGTAAGGAAGCGGTTGTTTTATTTCCAGAAGTAGCGATTTCAAGAACAGGAAACGTGAATCGGTTTCGCTTAAATTATAGCAGTGCCTTAAAAGACGTTCCAGAAACAACCATAGTACCATTTTATATTCAAGGGTTATGGGGCAGTTCTTATTCAATGTCTTCTGCAGGGTATCGTGAACGAATTCATAAAGCAGGTGATCGCTCTGTTTCAGTCGCTTTTGGTGAATCGCTTCCAATGGACTATTCCCCAGTTCTTGTGAAAAACAAGGTGCAAGAATTATCCATTACTGCTTGGGAAACTTATATTAGAACACTTCGTCCAATGGCTTCTAGTTGGATTCGAACAGCTATTCGTGTAGGGAGTTCTCCTTCTATTTTTAGTCCTGATGGGAATCATTTTTCAGGGACTTCGCTTGCTGCCGCTGCTTTGACATTTGGAAAAATGATTGATAAAAAAACATTGGGAGAAAAGAGAATTGCGATTTTAGTGCCTCCAACAGCACCAGGGATTATTGCGAATTTAGCGTGCCTTATTAAAGCTAAAACAGTTATAAATCTTAATTACACAAATCCTGTAATGACAATGAAGTATTGTTGTGAACAAGGTGGCGTTAAAACCATTATTACGGCACGTGCTTTTATTACGAAGTTGACGGAAAAAGGCCTTGATTTTACTCCACTTTTTGAAAGTTATAACATTCTATATATGGAAGATCTAAAAGCCGAATTATCAAAGGTTTCTTTAGTTAGAAACTTTATTCGTGCGAGACTCTTACCCGCTTGGTGGATTGAATTTTGGGACTTTAAAAAAGTTTCTATGGACGATATTGCTTCGATCTTATTTAGTTCTGGATCAGAAGGAAATCCTAAAGGGGTCGAATTAACTCATTTCAATTTAATGGGAAACATTAAACAATGTATGAGCGTTCTTAATCCTGGATCAGATGATGTGATGCTTGGTGTATTACCTCTGTTTCATGCTTTTGGCTTTTCTATTACTTCTATGATGTGCATTGTAGAAGGAGTTCCTGTCGTAACTTACCCTGACCCAACAGATGCTAAAATGATTGGTCGTATTTGTGCGGAATTTAAGGTGACGATTATGGTTGGAACAGGTACATTCCTTCGTATGTGGGGGATTAATCGTTCTGTTCATCCGTTGATGTTTGGTTCTGTGCGTGCTGTTTGGGCTGGTGCAGAAAAAATTCGTGAAGAAGTGCGCTCCTTATATCGTAATAAGTTCCAAAAAGAAATTTACGAAGGCTTTGGTACAACAGAAACAACGCCTGTTGCTGCGGTAAATACTTTAGACACTCTTATGGAAGACTTCCAAACAGTACAACAAGGTAATAAGCCTGGTACAGTAGGTGCTCCCTTGCCTGGCACTCAGTTTAGAATTGTAGATCCAGAAACCATGGAAGAACTTCCTATTGGTGAAGATGGCTTAATTTTAATTGGTGGTGCTCAGATTATGCGAGGCTATCTAAATGACCCTGATCGTACAGCACAAGTGATCACTATTATTGATGGGCGCCGTTGGTATAAAACGGGTGATAAAGGGCATGTTGATGAAGATGGATTTTTAACCATTGTGGATCGCTATAGTCGTTTTGCTAAACTCGGCGGAGAAATGATAAGCTTAGGTTCTATTGAGTTTAAAATTTCTGAGTCGATGGCTCTTGATGGAATCGATTTCTGCACCGTTGCTGTTCCTGATGAAATAAAAGGGGAACGTATTGTTTTACTCTTTGCTGGAGAAGAAGCGACAGAAGACGTGGTGAGGGAAAAAGTGAAGTCCATTAATCTGCCTCCACTAATGCAACCTTCAGCTTATTTAAAGTTAGATCATCTTCCTAAACTAGGCTCTGGTAAATCTGATTTTGTAAAATCAAAAGCAGTGGCCATTGATTTATTAAATAAACTAGGCAAGTAAAAAAAGAGCCTTCCATTTTATTGGAAGGCTTATACATAGAATTCAATAAAAAAAGGTCATCGTATGGATGACCTTTTTGTTTTATCGATTTAATTTGAAATATACAGCGGCGAGAGGGGGCAATTGGATTTCAAAAGACCAAGGCTTATTTTGCCAATGGATATCTTGTGTAGAAACCTGACCTAAATTACCCAAATTACTTCCACCAAATAAGGCCGCATCCGAGTTGAAAATCTCTTTCCAGATTCCTGGAGAAGGTGCCCCAATACGATAAGAGGATCTTGGTACAGGAGTAAAATTGAATACGCATAAAATTTGATTGCCATGAGCATCTTTTCGAACGAAGCTCACAATCGAATTGTCTGCATCATCGCACCAAATCCATTCAAAGCCATCTTGATGGTGGTCGATTTCCCAGAGAGCGGATTCTTTTTTATAGACTTCATTTAATATGCGAACCATGCCATGCAATTTGCCGTGAGATTCCCAACTCAATAAATGCCAATCGAGAGATTGTTTTTCGTTCCATTCGCGGAATTGACCAAAATCATTGCCCATAAAGTTGAGCTTTTTCCCTGGATGAGCATACATAAAGGCATACGTTAAACGTAAGTTCGCAAATTTTTGCCAGTGATCGCCAGGCATTTTAGCAAGCATGCTCCCTTTGCCATGAACGACTTCATCGTGACTAAAGACTTGAATAAAGTTTTCAGAATAAGCATAAATCATACTAAACGTGAGTTTGTTATGATGGTATTTGCGATGAACAGGTTCGTGTTCTATATAACTTAAAAAGTCATTCATCCACCCCATATTCCATTTATAATGGAATCCTAATCCACCTCTCTCAGGAGGGCGTGTAATGCAAGGGAAGCTAGTGGACTCTTCAGCAATAAGAATGGCATGAGGAGTTAACTTACCCATAATGCTATTTAAGTGTTTTAAGAATTCCATGGTTTCGTAATTTATGTTGCCACCATCTTTATTTGGAACCCAACCACCAGCTTCTTTACCGTAATCGAGGTACAACATACTAGCAACAGCATCCACACGAAGGCCATCACAATGAAATTCGCGTAACCAGTACATGGCATTTGAAATTAAGAAGTTGGAGACTTCTTTTCTGCCTAAGTTGAAAATGAATGTACCCCAATGAGGATGTTCTCCTTGACGAGGATCGGCGTGTTCATAACAGGCAGTACCGTCAAAGCGTCCAAGGGCATGAGCATCTTTTGGAAAATGGGCTGGCACCCAATCGAGAATAACACCAATCTCGTTTTGATGGCAGAGGTCTACAAAACGACGGAATTGATCTGGTGTACCATAACGACTAGTAGGTGAAAAATAGCCCGTGACCTGATAACCCCAAGATTCATCTAAGGGGTGTTCCGCGATAGGCATAAACTCGACATGAGTGTAATTCATCTCTTTTAAGTATGGAATCAGTTGATCGGCGAGCTCATCCCAATCCAAGAAACGTTCTGGATTCGAAGGATCTCTTTTCCAAGAACCAGCATGCACTTCGTAGATGTTCATTGGAGAACCGAAAATTCGAGTCGCGTAATGCGTATCCATATAGAGTTTATCGTTCCATTCATAGCCATCTAAATGAATAGTAATGGAGGCCGTTGAAGGGCGAACTTCACTAAACTTGGCGAGAGGGTCTATTTTGGTATGTAAAGAACCATCAGGACCATGAATTTCAAAACGATAGAGTTCATTCTCTGTAAGATGAGGAATGAAAATTTCCCATATTCCAGAAGAACCTAGCATTCGCATAGGGTGACGACGCCCGTCCCAAGTATTAAAATTACCAACAACAGCGACATGCTTTGCATTGGGAGCCCAAACTGCAAATTGAACACCAATGACATCTTGATGCTCTATAATGTTGGCGCCCATTTTTCGATATAGCTCATAATGAGTACCAACGGCAATTAAATACTGATCGTATTCTGAAAGAACAGGAGTAAAGGCGTATGGATCTGTAATGGTATAGGTACAGCCATCAAATTGTTTGATATGAAGTTTATATAAAAAGGGTTCGTATTCTATGTCTAACACTGCTTCAAAAAATCCAGTGTCGGCCACTTTGATGAAATCAAATTCCATGGAACCTTTTAATGACTCGCCATGAATAAAAGCTGCTTGTGGCTGGTACGTTCTGATGGCTGTTTTGATACCCTTGTCAGTTTCTAAAGGGTGTATTCCTAAAAAGGAAAAAGGGTCTTTACAGTTAAAATTCCAGATTGAATTCATCTGTGGTTCTGATAATGTGGTAAATTTAGACCAATCCATAAAAACCTTTTCTTTAAAAAAGTGCAGTATTGTCAATAAATATAACTTAATGATTTCCTTTTTATCAAAAAATAATGACCTTTTGAAAATCATTTTTTTCTCTAATGCAGAAGAAAAATGAGAACAGGATTTAGTAAGGATGTGATTGTAATCATAAGAGAAGAAAAGCGCATATTTAGACTCTACAGAACCATATGAACTATAAAGTTTCATTTTTTTGAAGAAAAAAAAGTGGACTAGTATGGAGAAGAGTCTTTATTTACTACCTTAACGTTTGAAAGTGCATGTATTTCACTTTAGGTCACCTCTAAAAATGAATTTTTACAGGTGATCTTTGAAATATTTGATGCTTGGGGGTGCTACTGCTGAATGGCGTGGCTGAGACCAACGATGTCGTTATGGAACCCCTAGAACCTGTGCCTGTAATGGGCCGTAGGAAAAGCGATGGTATAAAATGAATTCTCTTCATAAGCCTTTTTTAAATTCAAAAAAAATATATGTGCCAGGAAAATTATTTCCTGAAATTCGTGTAGGCATGCGTGAAGTTTCTGTAGAAGATCCTCTTTATTCAGTAGTTCCCTTATACGATACAAGTGGCCCTTATAGTGATGTAGACGCAAAAATAGATGTCCGCCAAGGTTTATCCAGGTTTCGTGAAAAATGGATTTTAGATCGTGGAGATTGTGAATTATTAGATGATATTTCTTCTGCTTATGGGAGAGCTCGTCGCGAAAATACAGAATTATCTCATTTGCGTTTTGAATCACGCCACAAACCGCTTCGTGCAAAGAAAGGCAAGGCCATCACTCAAATGCAGTATGCAATGAAAGGGATTATTACTCCTGAGATGGAATATGTGGCGATTCGTGAAAATCAACGCTTAGACGAATTGAATTTAGGGTTAGGGAACCCTATTACTCCAGAATTTGTTCGTGAAGAAGTGGCTGCTGGTCGAGCGATTATCCCCGCAAATATTAATCATCCTGAATGTGAACCGATGATTATAGGGTCTTCTTTTTTAGTAAAAATAAACTCCAATATTGGAAACTCTGCAATCACTTCTAGTATTGAAGAAGAAGTGGAGAAAATGGTCTGGTCTGTCCGTTGGGGTGCAGATACCGTGATGGATTTAAGTACTGGAAAAAATATTCATGAAACCCGTGAATGGATTATTCGTAATAGTCCAGTGCCTATAGGTACTGTGCCTATTTATCAAGCGCTTGAAAAAGTAAATGGAAAAGTGGAAGCTCTTTCTTGGGAACTTTATAGAGATACTCTAATAGAACAAGCAGAGCAGGGGGTAGATTATTTTACGATTCATGCGGGTTTATTACTTTCTCATATTCCATTAACAGAAAATAGAATGACTGGGATTGTATCTCGAGGGGGTTCTATTTTAGCTCTATGGTGCATGAAGAATAAACAAGAAAACTTCTTATATACGCATTTTAGAGAAATTTGTGAAATTTTAGCGGCCTATGATGTGGCTGTTTCTCTTGGAGATGGTCTTCGTCCAGGTTCCATTGCCGATGCTAATGACGCGGCACAATTTGCGGAACTGGATACTCTAGGAGAACTTACTAAAATCGCTTGGGAATATGGTGTACAAGTGATTATTGAAGGGCCAGGGCATGTGCCGATGCATAAAATTGAAGAAAATATGGCTCGTCAGATAGAAAAATGCCATGGGGCTCCTTTTTATACATTAGGGCCTTTGACAACAGATATTGCTCCTGGTTATGATCATATTACTTCGGCGATTGGCGCTGCTCAAATTGGCTGGTACGGTACGGCCATGCTTTGTTACGTCACTCCAAAAGAACATTTAGGATTACCTAATCGAGATGATGTGCGTGAAGGAGTAGTGACGTATAAATTAGCGGCCCATGCCGCAGATTTAGCAAAAAAGCATTTTGCAGCTCCATTTAGAGATAACATGCTTTCCAGAGCCAGGTTTGATTTCCGCTGGAATGATCAATTTGCGTTATCTCTTGACCCAGAAAAGGCTATTTCATTTCATGATGAAACTCTCCCTGGACATCAAGGCAAAAAGTCGAAATTTTGCTCGATGTGTGGGCCTAATTTTTGCTCTATGAGGTTAACTCAAGCCGTTCGTGAATTTGTGAGCACTGGTACTATATCAGAATTTTAGTTTTTTGAGTGTGATTAAATCACATTTCAATCTCTTTATTTGTTTTTGGTAAAAAAAAGGAATATATTCATTGATATAGCCTTTAAAACTCTTAAAACAAACTAGTATAAATAGTAGTGGATTTGTTTTCTTTATTTTTTAAAGGACAATAAAAAAAAAAGGGCGTTTATGAGTTTTTTTGCTTATGAACATAGAAAGATTAGCCCCAAGGTAATTGTCATTACCTTGTTGTCTGTTGCAGTTCTTTTAATTTTGGAATGGACTGCATTTTATTTTTTAAAGCAAGAGCATCGTGAAGAAATAAAAACCATACTTCTTGATTTTGCAATGAAAGACTCCCAATTATTATCTTTTAAAATAGAACGGCGAATTGAATTTTTAAATAAAATATCTAAAATAGAGAATTTAAATCGCAGTAATTTTTTAAGCTATTTTAATGAATCGGATGCTTTGACTTCTTTTTATGCAAAAGGCTGGCTTTCTCTGGATGGAAAATACACTTTTGTAAAAGCAGGTAATACTTTTAATCCATTGATTTCTCCTGAAGAGACGGATCGTTTTTTGAATCAAGAAGAGGTGATGACTTTTCTAAATATAAATGGTCGATCATTTTTAAGTATAAGTAAAGCTGTTTATAATAAACAAAATCAAAAAGAAGGGGTGCTCACTGCTTTTTTAGCAGATACGATGCTTCACTCTATTCCTTTTAAGAAACAACTTGCGATACTGCTTTTAGATAAAGAAGGTAAAATTATTAAGAATATGACTTTATCTGATGTCTCTAAATTGAAAACAAAAAGTGATTTGATTATAGAAAAGGCGTTGTTTAAGGCTTTAGAAAAAGAATCGCCTTCTTTTAATAAAACGGAAAAAGGAACTGTTCTTTTAAAACCTGAAAATAATTTAAACCATTATTATGCGATTTATGTTCCACTTGGAATTCATGATTGGACTATTGTTTCTGTGTTTCCTGCCGAAGTCATTGAGGGCAGTATTCATTATCTAAATTATTTATTTAATGGGTTATTTATTTTTTCTGGCTTACTGCTATTTGGTTTGCTTTTATATTCTTATTTATTAAGGCGCTATTATCATTTTGATTTAGAAAAAATGATTTCTTATGACCGATTAACTGGTGCATTAACCAAAAACAAACTCTTTTGGATATTAAAAAATTCTTATAAACCAACTCCTGGATTACAGCAAGCTTTGATTGTTTCCAATATTAGAAATTTTGGATTATTCAATACCATTTTTGGTCGAGAAGCGAGCGATTCTATATTACAACGTTGTAAGATTTTACTAGAACAGAAATTGAAAAAAAATGAAAGGCTGGCTCGTTCTTTTGCCGATCGTTTTTATATGATTTTATACTATAGGGATGAGAAGGAATTGGTCGAGCGCCTTGAATTGATGGCTAAGGATTTGCATATTCATAATGAGGATATCACTGGGACATACCCCATGCAATATTGTTTTGGTGTTTTTAAGGTGCCTAGGCAATATAAAAAAGAATATCCAGAAATGTTTGACCTTGCTGATATGGCCTTAAAACGAGGGACTGCGAATGGATCAAAAAATATATACTTCTATGATCAATTAATTCAAAAAAGTATCGAAAAAGAAATGATGATTGAAAGTCGAATGGAAGAGGCTTTAATCAAAAAAGAATTTTTAATGTATTTACAGCCAAAGTACGATACCATTACAGAACAAATTGTAGGTGCTGAAGCTTTAGTTCGCTGGCAAACACCAGAGGAATTGTTATTTCCTGATTCATTTGTTCCTATTT
Organism: Fibrobacteria bacterium AD312; assembly: GCA_001462345.1. GTDB lineage: Bacteria > Fibrobacterota > Fibrobacteria > Fibrobacterales > Fibrobacteraceae > Fibro-01. The sequence goes on from LIUM01000011.1 coordinate 55,461, forward strand.
TTGAACGTAATGGATTTATTTCAAAATTAGATATGTATATGCTGGAACAAGTATGTCTATTACAACGTCGTCGATTAAATGACAACAAGCGCGTAGTACCTATTTCAGTAAATCAATCACGATTATTATTATACAATCCAAGTTATGTAGATACTTTAATTGATTTGGTGGATCGCTATGAAATACCTCATCATCTCATTGAACTTGAAATTACAGAGACGGTTGTCTTTGAAGATAAAATGGTGGCGATTAAAACGTTTAAGCAATTATTAGATCGTGGATTTAAAATTTCAATGGATGATTTTGGTTCAGGTTATTCTTCTCTAAATATGTTAAAAGATATAGATGTGAACATCATAAAAATTGACCGAGCCTTCCTTGAAGATTTTATAAATACGGAACGAGGGAAAAACGTCATGTTCTCGATACTTGGTTTGATTCGAGAATTGAATTTAATCTCTGTAGCCGAAGGTGTTGAAACAAAAGAACAATTGGACTTCTTAAAAGAGGCCGGCTGTCACTGGGTTCAAGGCTATTATTTCTCAAGGCCAGTTCCAGTTCTTGATTTCTTAAAGAAATTAGATCTAGAAGCGTTAAGCAATATTTTTTAACACTTGGCGTTAATTATTATATTTCTCGTTTTGAAAAATCGTTTGCTCTTTAAACGTTTCGCGAAAATCGTTTACTAAACATTTCATTTATCGTTTTACGGTACTCGTTTATTCGCTCTACTTTTTAGCTTTTCGACGGTGGCCTTTTTAATGTCAAAATATGATCCGCGCGAATTAAAAAATCCTTAGCTTGTTCTATCGCTATAATGGTGTGGCCTGCGGCCTTTAATCCATCCATTAAATCAAGCATAAATTGAATGTCTTTCTCGTGAAGGCCTCTAGCGGGTTCATCAAAAATATAGAGGGTCTTAGGCATTTTTGCTTTTGAAAGATTAATGGATAAGCGTAATCTCGCCCGTTCACCACTAGAAAGGTGTGTGGTGGGTTGCCCAAGTTCTAAGTACTCTAAACCAGTTTTTATAAGAGGCTTGAGCTTAGAAGTAATGGGCTCAAAGGATTCAAAAAGAGAATAGGCTTGTTCGATAGTAAGAGAAAGAATTTCGGCAAAAGAATAAGTCTTAAAACGAACTTCTAAAACATCTTCTCTAAAACGTTTGCCTTGGCATACAGGGCAAGGCGTTTCTTGATATCCTAAAGGATCTAGAATGATGCCTTCTCCTTTACAGTTTTCGCACCTACCACCAGGAACATGAAAACCAAATCGCGATGCATTGTAGCCACGAATTTTACTCTCTGGAAGTTTTGCAAATAACTCTCGAAGAGAAGTAAAAATTTGGATGGCGCTGGCTACAGAACTTCTCCTGTTCCCTTGAAAATTTCCTGTTGATAAAAAAGAAATCGCTTCAATTCCTAGATGCTTGAAATCTCCTTTTTCAAAACGAGGAATCAAGTGCTTAAAAAGAAGAGAGGATTTCCCGCTTCCAGATTCGCCTGTAATCACTGTAAATGCTTGGACGGGGATATTGTCGCTAATAGGGAGAATATCAAATATTGAAAATTGATCAATGACAATCCCTGGACTTGTTTTGGGCTTTGTGATTTTTTTTGTATTGGCGAGTCGCTTTAGCCATAGGCCTGTAGGTGAAAGGGGATTGCTTAAAACCTCTTCACGAGTCCCTGCAAATAAAATTTCACCTCCGCGAGTACCAGCGAGAGGCCCCATTTCGATGATGCGATCGGCTTTAGAAATGATATCAGGGTGGTGTTCAATTAAAATCAACGTATTCCCTTGATTCTTTATTTCTAATAAAATAGACCATAGTTTTTCTATGTCGTTAGAATGTAAGCCGCTAGCAGGTTCATCGAGGCAAATAAGCATTCCATTGAGATACCCTGTAGCTATTGAAGAAAGTCGCAACCGTTGGAGTTCACCACTTGATAAAGAAAATCCTTCTCGACCGCAAGAAAGGTAACCTAAGCCTAAGCGATGGATGGCGTTTATTTTTTGAAATAAGGTATCTGCAGTTAGAATAAGGTATTCAGGAAGTACTCCTTCAAATAAAGAAGGAAGAATTGTTTGTAGCTCTTCAAAAGAAGTGTTTAAAAGAGATTCCCATGAAAACGTTTTAAAAGTAGAACTCATGAGGGTTTCAGAACGGCTTTCTTCTTTATAAGGAGAAAACAGGGACGCATCAAGAGACGGGCAAGTAGTCCCGTGTTCACTGCACCTAGGGATGCTGCTATAAAAGGAATGAGTTCCATCGGATTCTAGTTCTAAAAAAGAATCCGTGTATCTAAAACACGCATCGACTGCTTCTGCAATTCGAGTTCTGCTATTTTCTCGAACAATCACGCGGTCGATAATAAGGCTAAATTTTTGAGGGATAATTTTTTTCTGCTCAGGAGATAAGTCGCTGAGCGAAACAGGTACACCGTCTGCAATGGCTTTGGGGTATCCTTGAGATAAAAAAACGGCAGCTAAAGAATCAAGAGATTTGCCTTGAGTTGAGACGGGCGCTAAAAACTGAAGCCTTGAGGAAAGAGGCATGGCTGCAATTTGAGCAATAATTTCTTCACGTGTAGAAGAGACCATTGGCTTTTTACAGAGCGGGCAAATAGGCTTTGCCACATAAGCCCACAGACGATGAAGAGAATCATCTAGGTTGGCAATGGTATAGGCAAAAGATTTAGGGGGAGCTTCACCACGAGAGGCGCCTATGGCGATGCTTGGAGAAAGGCCAGAGGCACTATCCAGAGGAATAAAAGATTTTCCGCCTAAAACACGGAGAGCAAAAGGGCTTAAAGTTTCAAGGTAACGTCGTCGACTTTCTCCATGAAGAGTGTCGAGAACTAACGTCGATTTACCGCAGCCAGAAGGGCCACAAACGACGTTGATTGCATTCACTTGAAAATCGACATCAATAGATTTTAAGTTATGTAATCTCGCTCCACGAAGCGAAATCATTCCGCCCATCTGAAAGATAGTTCTCCAAATAGAGTGTTAAAATCACCGTTGTCTAGTTTGTTGTTGTCGACGTGGAGAAATTGACGATAACCCCCGCCAATAGAAACATTGAGGACACGTGTTAATTGGAAATTAAATGAAATTCCTAATTCACCCATAAAAAAGCCGTCTTCTGCATTGGAGTGCTCTACATTTTGTTCCATGATGTTGATTAAACCACCACCGATAGAAACAGGAATGGATAGAGAAAAAAGATTCTTCTCAAGTAAGTAAAATTCAGCAAAGGCTCCAAGAGCATTGTAATCAATGTATTGAGATGCTGTTTTTAGATTAGGGTTCTTAACATCGCTTACAATGGTGGAAACATACAAACCTGTTTGTATGCGTGAGTGCACGTTCACACCACCTTTGATACTCATCCAGATAGTGCCATCTCTAGCAATCATCGAATTACCGCCGCCAAAACCAATAAACGCTTTTAAGGATTGAGAAGTAGAGTCTGTTTCTGTAGCTTGTGATTGAATACAAAAACCGCAAATGAGAAGAAAGAATAGAATACGTTTCATCATAGGTTTATTGAAGCTCCTTTCCAGTTCCATGTTTTATGACTTGCTTCAGGCCAAGTACAAATGGTCCAAACCAAGCTGTTAGCAAATAATATAATAGACCAAACGCCAAAAACAAATAGTAGAATTAAGGGAATAAAGCCTAAAGAACCATAAAAGAGAGACATTCTCACAATCATCGTCGATTGTACTAGAAAAAGAATAAGACTATAAATGTAGATGGCAATCCAAGAACAGACAGAGGCAAAAAGGGAAGTGAGAAGAAGCTTCTTTCTAGGTATTCTAAAGGGCCGAGAAGGGAGAGCGTATAGCATTAAGAATACGACTAGAACAACTCCAAAGTTTAATGCAATCCACCAAAAAGCGTTAATTAAAATACCTAAGTCTTTTTCAGTAAAGTGAAGACCTTCGATGACAATCACTGAAAGAGTATTTTGAACTTGAGAAACCACACCTGCAAAAATACCGATAAACCCACCAAAAACGAGAAGTATTGGACTGTAGACTAAAATTTGGTGTATTATTGTTCGAGATGTTTTATTTTCCCAGACTACATTAAAATTCGATTCAAGACTCCCAATAGCGAGAAGAAAAGTAATAAAGAGAGTAGTGGAACCGATGAATCCAAGCTTTCCTAAGGGAATATGCTCTGCATTTGCAAGTAGAGGCAGTAAATCATCCATGGGAAAATCCCAAGAAAAAATTTGGTTAAAATAAGGGAGGTAGTCTGTAAAAAAATTGCCAAGACCAATGGCAAGAGCAATCGCTGTTAATAATATTAAAAGGGGAATGGCGGCTAAAAAAGTGGTATATGTTAAAGCAGCGGCACGTGTCATTCCATGATAATAAAGAAAAGATTTTGTAGAAATGACAATAATCCTTACAAAAGTAGGGCATTTAGCAGCATAAAAGTCAACAATTTCTTCAAAACTTTTTTTAGGTAAAAAAGATTTCATTAATTAAAATTAATCATTTTACTTAAAAAAAAGGAAAGAATATGAACGAATCACGACTTAATTGCATTCTTTATTTATAGGTGTTTTTTTACAGATGATTTTTTGTCATTTTTTTGAATTATTGCTGTAATTTGCGAAAAAAAAGAGAAAAAACAGAACAAAAAAAAGAAGTGTGGACAAGAAATTGGATTCTCATGGGGGATCCTTTGGATTTGGAATAGGGAGTAAACTTTTTATTACAACAAGATTTGATTTTATAGAAGCGAATAGATGTTTGTTTTTTTGAAAGAAAAAGCCAAAATGTAGACATTAATAAAGTATTAATTGTGAATATAATGTTTTTTAAGCTTTATTCTGAATAAAAATGTAGACTTTTAATTTATAATTATTTAGATTTTTTAAAAGTGTTGGATTCTTTTCAAAGGGTTGGTATGGGAAATATCAGATTATATCAATGGGTTCTAGTAGCATTTATGCTATTAGGTTTTTCTTCTTCTTTTGCAGCGACTCGTCAAATGGAATATTTAGACCGAGGTGTTGTTGCTGTGAAAGTTTCAAATGGTGTTTTCTTAAGTTGGCGTTTATTGGCCTCGGATGCACCAAACACAGAGTTTAAAATTTATCGAAGCGGCACATTAATTAAAACTGTTGCTGGCAATGAAGGCACTAATTTTGTCGATGTCTCTGGTGCAGCATCTTCAAAATATGCGGTCAGTGCTGTTGTGAATGGTTCTGAATCTACGAAATCAGAGGAAGTCACGGTTTGGGCGGATTCCTATAAAGCCTTGTCATTAGATCGTCCAAAAGATTTGACAATGCCAGATGGTAGTACTTGTTCTTATGCCGCTGGTGATATAAGTACGGGCGATTTAGATGGCGATGGCAAATTGGATCTTGTCGTTAAATGGGATCCAAGTAACGCAAAAGATAATTCACAATCAGGTTATACGGGAAACGTTTATATCGATGGTTATAAATTAGACGGTACTAAATTATGGCGTATTGATTTAGGGCGAAATATTCGTGCTGGTGCCCATTATACTCAGTTTATGGTTTATGATCTCAATGGAGATGGCTTTGCTGAGGTGGCGATGAAAACAAGTGATGGGACAGTCGATGGTCTTGGAAAAGTGATAGGCACAGCTTCTGCAGATTACCGTACGGGAACGGGTACCATCATGAGTGGAAAAGAATTCTTAACTGTATTTGATGGCCGAAATGGTGCTGCTGTTACCACCATTGATTATCTCCCTGGTCGTAGCGTGACTACAAGTTGGGGTGATACTTATGGGAATCGTTCAGAAAGAATGCTTGCAGCGATTGCCTATTTAGATGGTGTTCATCCTAGTTTGGTTATGGTTAGAGGATATTACACTAATTCTTATTTAGTGGCTTATGATTATGATGGCTCTAAATTAACACAACGTTGGTATCATAAAAGTGAAAAATCAGGTCAAGGTCTTTATGGAGAAGGAAACCATAATCTAAGTGTAGGTGATGTCAATGGTGACGGCTTTGATGAAATTATTATGGGTGCTGCTGCATTAAAACATGATGGGACTCTGTTGTATCGTACTGGATTTGGGCACGGGGATGCAATGCATTTGTCTGATATGGATCCAGATAAAGCGGGTTTAGAAGTATGGAGCGTTCATGAAAACAAAGCTTCTGCTTATGGTTTTGAATTAAGAGGGCCAACGGGAACGGTTTATTTTGGTGAAAAGACAGGTACTGATAATGGGCGTGGTCTTGCAGCAGATATTGATTCTACTCATCGTGGCTTTGAACTATGGAGTTCCTATGGCACTTCCGTTTATAATGTGAAAGGCGAAGTGGTTTCTAATGTTAAGCCTTCCATTAATTTCCGTGTTTATTGGGATGGAGATCTATATGATGAATTATTAGATGTATCGGGCTCTGGCAATGGCGCGATTATTGATAAATGGAATGGTAACGGAACCACTCGTTTATTCTCTGTTTACAATGTGAATAATTCGGTAGCGATCAATGGCACAAAAGCAAACCCTAATCTTTCTGCTGATTTGTTTGGTGATTTTAGAGAAGAGATTATTTACTTAAATAAAAATAATCCAGGGCAAATCAATATCTTTACAACAACGATTCCTTCGCGTCATCGTGTTTATACTTTGATGCATGACCCTCACTATCGTACTTCCATTGCTTGGCAAAATGTGGCATATAATCAACCACCTCATTTGGGCTATTTCTTACCAGATGCTGTTAAAAAGGGAATCACTGCTCCAGATGTTTATTTAGTGGCTTCTAATAAAATTGAAAATCCAGGTTCATCGTCTTCTTCTTCTTCAAGTTCTACACCATTATCTTCGAGTTCTTCTGCCGTAGAAAGTAATGTTTTGTCGGTTGTGAATGCCGCGTATCCTGAAGAAGGCGATGGTATTTTTGAAAATACAAATACTGGTTTTACTCAAGATGGTTATTATAATTTCACAAATTCCGCACAGAGCTTTGCGACTTGGCAAATCTATTCTCCAAAAGAAGCAACTGTCACGCTTTCTATTACCTATGCCAATGGAGGCACCGCTTCTCGGGATATGGTTTTAATGCTTAATGAAACGAGTTTAGGGAGTATTTCTTTCCCATCTACGGGGAGTTGGACTACTTGGACTACAGTTACAAAAAGCATTACACTTAAGAATGGTAAAAATGAATTGAAATTAACATCCATTGCAACGGATGGCGGGCCAAATATAGATGTGTTTGGCTTTAGTGAAGCAGGAATTGTTTTATATAAAGACATCACTTCAAATCATCGTAAAATTTATGCGATGGAGTCTTATCAACCTAAAACAGGAATATTAAAAGTTTCATCTAATGGTTTCGTAGAAATAGATGTCTTTGATATGCTTGGAAATCAAGTGCTTTCTTCAACAAAGGATGTGATTGCTGGTGAAAGTATGATCCCATTGAATTCAAGTCAATTGTCTCAAGGAATCTATTGGGTTCAAGTGCGTTTTAATAATAAAATCCTTTCACGTAGTAAGATTGGGGTCACACGTTAATCTTATCCGTTGGTGATGTTTCGAGTGTTTCATCTTTAAAACGGGTGCACATCCTCCGAGAACACAATAAAATGTGTTCTCGGAGTTTTTCATAGGGTATAAGGCTTGGGTATGAAAAAAAAAGAGTATTTGGTTTTTAGTCTTATAACAGTGTTTTTGCTTTGCTTAAATACAAGTCTTTGGGCTAAAATAACGATTTATATGTGTGGTGATTCTACCATGCAAGATTGGGCTTTAGGCTATTACCCTAAACAAGGGATGGGACAGGATTTCTCTTACTTTTTTGATGGTGCTTTTGTTGAAGTTTATAATGCTGGCCGTGGAGGGACTACTTCTCAGACTTATTACGACGGGCATTGGAGCCAGAGTTTTACAAAAAATGGAGTCACTTATCCTGCTGTTTCTAGTCTCATTAAAAGTGGCGATTATGTATTCATCATGTTTGGCGCCAACGACAACGGTTATAAAACAGGTGAAGTGAATTTCAAAAATAGTATTGGCTCAATGGTTAAGCAAACTCAAGCCAAGGGTGCTTATCCTATTTTACTTTCTCCTATTCGTCGTTCTAATTTTACAAGTCCAGATTCTGTCTATGAATCGTATCATGCATACCCTATTTTTATGCGTCAGGTTGCAGATTCTTTGAAAGTGCCTTTAATTGATTTAGATACGTTATCTCGAAATTTATTGATTTCTCTTGGACAGTATTATTCTAACCACTACATCAATATGTTTTTAGATGCGGGGGAATATTCTAATTACGCTTCAGCACAAACGGACAATCAGCATTTACAACAAAGTGGAGCAAATGCTATGGGGCGTATTGTCACAGAACAGCTTCGAGTGCATTCAGATGCGAATGCAAAAAAACTCGCTCAGTATTTGGCGCCTATGTATCAAGTCGATGTGAAAGTAAGCCCTGTTGGCTCAGATTCTGTAACTTCGGTAAGTACTTATTATCCAAAGGGAATGACGGTCACTTTAAAAACAACGCCAAAGAATGGTAAAAAGTTTTTGGGCTGGTATAATGGGCAAGGGCAAAAAGTCAGTGGCAACAGCATGAGTCAAGTGAAATCCTCTTATATTCATACTTTTGTGATGGGTTCCGCTTCCACTCAATATACAGCCGTTTATGAAGGCGGACAAGCTTTGCTTTATTCTGGCGATGGAAAGGCCTTGACGGCATTCCCATCTACTACGCCAAAAAAACTTGGGCAAGGGACTATTACGCCAACTAGCTCAAGTTCTTTTGTGGAGGTGAGTTCTTCTTCAATTCAAACGGTAGAAATGCTAAGTACTTTTGATGCGTTTAAGCCCGATTCTGGAACAGGTTTTTCTGAATCGAATAATGCAGGATTTCATGGGGAAGGCTTTTGGAATTTTCAAAATGAAAAAGGCTCTTTAGCCATTTATAGAATGGTTTTTCCAAGTGCTGGTCATGTGACGATGGGCATTGCTTACGCTAATGGCGGTGCAAATGATAGGTCTTTGAATATCTATTTAGATCATGATTATTACGTGAGTTTTCCTCCTACAGGGAGTTGGACTACTTGGGATACTGTTTTTGTGGATCTTGATTTAATAAGTGGAGAAGGGGAACTTCAATTTATTTCTATGACAGATGAGGGCGGGCCAAATATGGATTTATTTGGTTTTAGTATGGAAAATATTAATCGAGAAAATCAGATTCCTACTAAAATTAAAACTTCTCCATTTCAAATTGCAAAAGAAGAACCAATTCAAGTTTCTGTTTTTGATTTGCAAGGAAATCTCCTTGTTGAAAAAATGCTGAGTTCTTATGCAGAGGATTATTCTTTGCGCGTAAGAGAATGGATTACTCAGAGAGGAACCTTCTATGTGATGGTTCGTCAAAAATCGAAAGTGATTAGCTCTAAACAAGTTCAAGTAAAGTAAAGAACGTTCAGTAGAAAGGCAATTTTGTATATGAAAAAAACACTTAGTACTTTATTTATCCTTTTAGTGATGGCTACAGTAGCGATTACGGATTCGACGTCTTTTACAATTCATGTGATTGGCGATTCTACCGTGGCCACTTATAAAAGTTCTGTTTACCCACAAACAGGATGGGGACAAGTCGTTGGGTCATTTTTTAATGAGAGCCAAGTTTTAATTAATAATGTAGCGATTGGTGGCCGTAGCTCCAAAACATTTTTCACAGATGGTCGCTTAGCTGCTCTAAAATCACAAGTGAAACCAGGAGATTATCTCTTTGTTCAGTTTGGTCATAATGATCGCTATTTTGGGTCTAACGCACGTCAAGTGCCATTAGATTCTTTTGCGTATTTCTTAAAAATCTATTTGGATTCTGCAAAAAGTTGGAACGCTATTCCAGTGCTTGTATCTCCCATGGTTATGAATGCATGGTCCAATGGAACTATGCGAAATGTGTTCACTGAAAATGGTTCAGATTATCGTGGGGTGATGGAAAAGCTCGCGAAAGAACAAGATGTCGCATTTATCGATTTAAATATGAGATCTTATGAAGATTGTAAAAAATGGGGACAAACTTATATTACTTCTTTTCTTTATCATCATTACGATGTGGGAGATTACCCCAATTGGCCTCAAGGCTCAAATGATGGCACTCACTTTCAAGAAAATGGTTCTGTTAGTAATGCAAGATGGATTGCAAATGAAATTGCATCACTTTCTTCATCCACCTATTTATCAAATCAAACAAAACAAAACCTTTTGCCTTTGATTTCTTCCTTAAAGCCGCATTATGTAGTAACTGTTAAAGCAAATAAAAGTGTTTCTGGCCTTATTTCTAAAACGGCGTCGTTCCCTGCAGGGGCTCCTTTAACATTACGCGTTAAACCTGCTTCTGGAGAAACTTTTGAATATTGGGCTGATGCTGATTGCCGTCAGGTTTCTACATCACAAATATATTATGGCATTCAAGCTCCAGGAAAACCAACGACTTATACCGCCATGTTTAAGGGAGGCTCCGCTTGTGTACAAGCTTCTGTGCCTTCTTCTTCAAGCAATGAAGTGAGTTCTTCAAGTAGCGTAGAAGTCTCTTCAAGTAGTGTGATAGTAATCCGTCCAGAAATTTTGTCTTGGGTGGATATGGCAAATCCAGATTCTGGTTCTGGAACTACAGATGTAAATCATGAAGGGTATACGGGTGAAGGTTTTTGGAATATTGAAAATGCTTTGGGTAGTAAAGCTTTTTATCAATTAGAATCAAAAAATGCTTCTACAAATGCAGTGATGGCTATTCGTTATGCGAATGGTTCTACTGAAACAAGAAGTATGAAAGTAACCTTAGATGGATGGACTTATTCAGTTGTTTTCCCACCAACAGAGACTTGGGCCACGTGGGACACCATATTTGTAGAGGACGTGTGGGTTGATGCTGTTTCGATGCCATTAGTGATTGAATCGACGAGTGAAACTGGTGGGCCAAATATTGATGCTTTAGGGCTAAGTGTACTCGGTTTAACAAGAGAAGGCTCCATTACGTCCATTGAAATGATTTCAAAAAACAAATCTCTATTATTCTCAAATAATAATCCAGTTCAAATTCTTTTATTTGATGCGCTTGGAACTTGTTTTCTAAATCAACAATTTTCTTCTTTTGAATATGAAAACTTCATGAGCTCACTCGCTCCAGGAGTTTATTATATCAAGGGAATTCAAGAGGGAAAAACCTTTTTTGAACAAAGAGTGACTAAGAAAAAGTAACGGAGTAGTTTAAAATCTGTTATAGAGTAAGGTGAATGTGTTTTAGAACAAAGAAAAGCATTCTATACTGTTTTTTTATGTGAATGAGTCGTTTTATTTTTTATTTTTTTTGACTGTTGATCCAAAGGTTTAAAATGTCGATCCCTATTTTTGAGTACTTAAATTATCGCGAATTCTTAAGAGATGCTTATGAAAAAAAACACTCTGAAGATTGGCATTTTAGTCATCGCTATATAGCGAGTTGTGCTCGTATGGACGCCTCGATGTTTAATAAGATTTTGCAAGGAAAGCGAAATCTAACGCCACGTTTGATTGATGTTTTCGCGTCTCTTTTTTGTGATACTGTAGAAGAAAAAGAATACTTCATTAACATGGTGGCTTTTAATCAATCCAAAACCCATTCCGATAGTCGTTTGTATTTAGAGCGTTTAGTTGCTCATAAAGAATGCAAGGTTCATTCTTTAGCAAAAGACCAATTTGAGTATTTTAATAATTGGTATCATGCGGTGGTTCGAGAATTACTGGTGATATACCCTTATAGTGGGGATGCTCGTTCCTTTGGTCAGATGATTTTTCCACCAATAAAAGCATCACAAGTAAAAGAATCCATTGCTTTACTAGAACGCTTGTCTTTAATTAAAAAGAACGAATCCACAGGCATATACGAACAAACGGAAGGCTTTGTGACGAGTGGTTCAGAATCTTATAGTACAGAAGTCAATCACTATATTCAACAAAATTTAAAAATTGCTTGTACCGCTTTAGATCGTTTTAATTCTAAAGAGCGTAATCTTTCCACGCTTGTATTTTCTTGCGATGAAGAATCTTATGCTGAAGTCGTGGAAATGGTTCGTCGTTTTCGCAGAGAAGTTTTAGGCCGAATCAGTGCTTCAAAAAAGTCAAATCGAGTCTTTCAATTAGGGATACAATTTTTTCCTTTGAGTGACACTTATCCTCCACCAATCCGTCGTGGACGTAAAAAAAAGATAAGAGAAAAGGAACAAGCTAATCGGGATGTGGAGGTGGATTGTGATTAAGGGATTCTGGGGTGTTCTTTTTCTAAGTCTTTTATGCTTTTCTTGCTCAGACCAAGTCGCTGGTGGTACTGAAGCGGAATCCACTATTGCTCTTGAAGTAATTTCTCCATCTGGAACACAGGCTTCTTATGCTCGTGCTCGTTTTTTACCTTCAAACTATTTATCTAATGGAGAACCTTCCTCTGAATGGGTTAAGGCAGATCATGAAGGGAAAATAGAATACAAGACTTTAGATACAGGTGCTTTTACTATTGAAGTACGTTACTTAGAAGAATCGGAATCTTTTGGAGCCATTAAAACAATGAGTGTGGTTCCTGGTAAAAAAGTATTCATCGATTCTCTTTCGTTAAAACAATTAGCCACCATTGAAGGATCCATTACTCCAGGGCAAGGGCCTTCTGTAATCAGAATCGCTGGTCTAGAACGGTTTATTGTTCCAGATAGTGCTGGGCATTTTGTTGTCGATTCACTTCCTCTTGGCGATTTTGAATTGGTCATTGAAAGCCGTTCGAATAGGGGCGATCTAAAAGTAGAAGCCGAAACGGGAGAAGTCCTTCTCGATTTAGAGCTTGGGGATGCAAAGGGTTTTGTAGTAGAAGATTTTGAATCGTTCAATGGTGTTTCACAAACAGGTCTTATTCTCGGCGATGGCTGGTGGTACACTCTAGATAAATCTCAAGAGAATATCAAACCTCTTTGGGATGAATCTTTAATTCGAAGCTATTCTGGTCGCGTGGGCTGCGTCTCGGGCGGTTGTACTCGCACTAGTGATCATTTAGGATTCTTAATAGGCCTTTGGGACACCGACTACAATCTTTCCTCTCTAGATACATTGTATTTTGCAGCAAAAGGAAATGGAAGTTTGAATATAGCACTTGCCTATGGCGAGTACGGCGAAAATGAAAGTGGGCTTAAAACAACCGTACCATTAGAAGGAAACTGGAAGGGTTATGCTGTTGCCGTTTCTGATATGATTCCTTATGGTAGTGCAAAAGAAGATACCATTTTAGTCAGTCGCATTCACTTCTCCGTTTCGGACGGTGGAGAAGTTTTTTTAGATGATATTTCTCTTGGAAAAATTGATTCTACTTTCTTAGAAAACGCAAAAGTAGAATGGGAAAAACCAGAGGCCTCTGTATTCCCTGGTGAAGACTGGGGAGAGCACGATGCTTTGCTCTCTCAAATTGTGGGCTATGGTGCTTTAACTAAGGGTGGTTCAGCGGGAACCATTTGTTTAGTGACTACAGAAGATGATTTAGTGTTAAATGAAGAAGGTAATTTTGTCGTAGCAGAAGGATCTTTACGTGAATGTGCTATGAAAGAAGGACCTGTTTGGATTCAATTCCAAAAAGATGGTATTTATCGTTTACTAGCTCCTCTTCGTATCAGATCTTATAAAACGGTTGATGGTCGTGGACGAGACGTTCGAATTGCAGGTATGGGAATTCTTGCCGATTCCGTTTCTAACTTAGTTTTTGAGAATCTCCGCTTTACGTCTCCAGCGATTACGGAAGAGGACTCTTCTTCTAGGCGCGCCCTTTCTATTCATAATAAATCCACTAATGTATGGGTGGATCACTGTACCTTTGAGGATTATCCATTGGTTTTATTAGATATCAAAAGGGGTTCTGATTCGGTGACTATTTCTTGGTCTCGTTTTGAAAATAGCAGTCATGCTATCTTACTTGGTTTAAGTCCAGAAACGTTTTTTGATTCTCTAGAACACCTAACCGCGCATCATAATTACTTTACTGGCTTAAAAGGGGTTGGAATATTAAATCATGGAAATAATGGGCATTATTACAATAACTTCTTTATGAGCAATGGAACTGTTGGCGTTGCTTGTACAGATAGAGCTCGTTGTTTATTAGAAAACAATATTTTTAACGTTCCTACGCCTATTTATAGTATAAGAGTGGATGGTTTTGGTTCGCCAGTTTCTGGTACTGAAGGCTATATCCATATGATTGATAATTGGCTTGCTGAAGGAGGAGAAACAATGGAAAGTGCAAATAAAGTGCCATTGCCTTCTTATGATTATACTATAGAGGAGATGGATCCAGCGTTAGCGCTTCGGGTTCAAAGAGATACAGGGCCAAGATAATGCATTAATGTGCATAAATGCAATTTTTTTGAAAAAGGCTTCCATTATAGGAAGCTTTTTTGTTATCTTTGGGAAACCCACATAAGGAGATTTTCATGAAATCGTTGCAAGATACAGACTCAAAAATATTAGATCTTATTAAGCTAGAAGCGGATCGTCAAGAATACGGAATAGAACTAATCGCTTCAGAAAATTACACATCCAAAGCAGTGATGGAAGCTACTGGCTCCGTTTTAACAAACAAGTATAGCGAAGGTTATGTGGGTAAACGCTATTATGGCGGTAATGAAGTCATCGACCAAGTAGAACAACTCGCGATCGATCGTTGTAAAGAACTTTTTGGTTGTGAACACGTAAATATCCAACCTCTTTCTGGTTCTCCAGCAAATGCCGCTGTTTATCTTGCGGTATTAAATCCTGGAGACAAAGTCCTTGGCCTAAAGTTAGACCACGGTGGTCACCTTTCTCATGGTCATCCAGTAAATTTCTCTGGTATTTTATACAACTTTGTTCAATACGAAGTGGAACAAGACACTGGCCGAATCGATATGGACAAAGTGCGTGAAATTGCTCTTCGTGAAAAGCCAAAAATGATTTTAGCAGGTTTCTCTGCCTATAGCCGTAACCTCGATTGGAAGCGTTTCAAAGAAATTGCTGATGAAGTGGGTGCTATTACAATGGCCGATATTTCTCACGTGGCTGGTTTAATTGCTGGTAAAGCAATTGATAGCCCAGTTCCTTATTTTGATATCGTCACCACCACTACACATAAAACACTTCGTGGCCCTCGTGGTGCCATTATCATGTGTAAAAATGCTTATGCTAAAGCAATTGATAAAGGTTTGTTCCCAGGCATGCAAGGTGGCCCACATGACCATGTAAACGCTGGTAAGGCTGTTGCTTTCTACGAAGCATTGCAACCAGAATTCAAGCAGTATGCTAAAAAAGTGATTCAAAATGCTAAAGCCATGGCTGCTGAATTGATGAAACGTGGTTACAAAATCATCTCTGATGGTACTGATAACCACTTGATGGTTGTTGATATGACTTCAAAAGGTGTTAGTGGAAAAGAAGCGGAAGTCGCTCTTGAAAAAGTAGGCATTTCTACTAGCCGTAGCACTATTCCTTTTGATACTCGTAAGCCAATGGATCCATCTGGTCTTCGTCTTGGTACTGCCGCCATCACTACTCGTGGTTTTGATGAAGCGGATTCTGTAACGGTTGCTGATATTATCGATAGAACCATTGCAGCGAGAGCTGATGACTCCGCTCTTGCCTCTATTAAAAATGAAATTATAGAGTTGTGCAAAAAACACCCACTTTATAAATAAGTCTTTTATTTTTATTGATAAAAATGAGTCCAGTATTCTACTGGGCTCATTTTTTTTGAAAGGCTAGACAGAAGACTAAGTCCAGTGCAATATAGGTTAGCGAGAACAAAGTGTATAAATTATGGTTTTGATTTAATTTTGGTTATGATTAGGCCTTATTAATAATTATATTACTTTCATGACTAGTGCCATTGAGTTTCGAAACGTTGATTTTAGTTATCCTAAAGCAGAAAAAAAAGCATTGGATTTGATTTCGATGAGTATAGAACAGTCAGCTCTTTTTACTTTTTTAGGCCCGAATGGCGCTGGGAAAACAACTCTTTTACGCTTAATATGTAATCGATTAAAACCCACAAGTGGCTCAATTCAGATCAGTCAAAAATGGTGTGACGTTTCGTTAGCTCTTGATCCCAAAAAAGTAGGTGTGCTTTTAGAAAATCCAGGCGTTTATCCTCGCTTGTCCATTGAAGAATATCTCTTGTACTTTGCAAGCCTTTATCAAGTGTTAGAACCTCTAACTCGCATTCGAATGTTGCTAGATTCTTTTGATTTTAATGTGGCGTTATCAGAAAAAATGGAAACGCTTTCTTTAGGGAATCGCCAAAAGGTGCAAATTGCTCGCGCTCTTTTACACCGTCCAGAATTGTTAATTCTAGATGAGCCTGTTGCTAATTTAGACCCTCTTTCTCGAGATGCGGTTTGGAAGGCTTTAGTTTCTTGGCGAGAAAAAACAGGAGGCACTGCTATTGTATGTTCTCATGTGCTTGCTGAATTAGATCATGTCGCTACAGATTACGCATTAATTTCTAAGGGCTCCATTTTAGAATCGGGTTCCATGTCTTCTTTAACAAAACAAGATGTGACTGTTGTTGTTGATTTATTGCCTCATTTTAATATGGCTCAGGTGAAAGAACTTTTATCGCCTATTTTAAAAGTTTCTTTCTTAAAGAATGGTTTTGCTTATTCTACTTCTACTCCAGAGGTGACTAATCCAAAAGTGATTTCCATTTTAACGCAAGCAGAAATTTCTATTATTTCTGTTTCTATTCATAAAAATACACTGGCAGATATTTACCATAAGGCATTTAGTGCTGATTTAGAAAAGGATATCAAAATATGAAAGACAATTTAGAAAGGGGCTCTCGTATTGTTTTTTGGCTTAAGGTGGATTTTGTTCTACTCTTATTGCTAAGCATTATTATGGCCATCTTCATCAATCTTTTTGGCATAAAAGAGAACATAGATCCCGAAACCCTTATGGCTCTAGACATCTTGGGGATTTCTTTAATTTTGTTTTTTATATGTATTGTTTTTTCATTACTCATCACATTGATCATCTCATTTATTTATTGGATTAAATGGTTGTATCGAGCGATTGAAAATGTAAATGGATATTCTAAAACAATCTTTTCCCCTTTGTTGTCCGTTCTCTTATCTGTAATTCCTGGGCTTGGATTTATTTTTCACTTCTTTATATTAAATGATCTAGTGCGAAAAACAGAATTATGGCTACGCAATCAAAAAATAAGAGTTTTTAAAATGAAACATTTTTTCATTAATAGCTGGTTTATTTTAATGATATTGAATGTCGTCTTAGATCAATTTTTTGAATTGGAAGTATTTAAATTTGTTCTAGGGCTTACTACTTTAGCCCTTTATATAGCGATTCTTTCTAAATACATACAATACGAATCTAAACTTTCTAAAGCGAGTCGTGAAGACGAAATTCGAAAACAAGTGGAAGCTGTTTTAGAAGAACGAGAAAAAGAAGTTCAAGAAAAAGAATAGTCTTTTTTGTGCTTGTTGCCTTATATAACAAGCTGTTTTGCATCATCATGTTTTTTTGAAAATCAGTTTAAGTCGTCAATAAGTTTTGACGACTATTTTTATAATGACTCGTATTTTTTGACGTATTCTTACAACTCATTTTATTTAACGAGTCATTTTTTCAACAATATTGATTCAACGACTCGTATTATTTAATAACGAAATTTATTTGACTAATTGCTCTGTAGCTTGTGCAACAGACAGTAAAGCCGATTCTTCAAAAGGCTTTCCAATCCATTGAATGCTCACAGGGATTTTATTTTCTGATGAACCACAAGGAAGCGTAATCCCAGGTAAACCTGAAAGATTTAAGCTCACGGTGTAAATATCAGATAAATACATAGCCATAGGGTCAGAACTACTTGTGCCGCAAGCGAGAGGGTCGCCAGGCATCGTTGGGCTTGCAATCACATCACAAGATTCAAAGGCCTTTTTAAAGTCGTCTGTAATCAAGCGGCGTACTTTTTGAGCTTGCACATAATAAGCGTCATAAAATCCAGAGCTTAAAACATAGGAGCCTAAAAGAATACGACGTTGTACTTCTTTACCAAAACCTTCTGAACGAGATTTGGCATATAAATCGAATAGCTTATGAACATCTGGGGCTCTATAACCATAACGGACGCCATCAAAACGGCTTAAATTACTTGAAGCTTCGGCTGTCGCAATGATGTAATAGCTAGACACAGCGTAAGAAATATGAGGAAGAGAAATCTCTTTTAGAATCGCGCCTTCTTTTTCAAGTTGGGCAAGTGTCTTTTCGATAGTCGCTTTGCATGAGGCTTCTAAACCTTCAGCAAAATATTCTTTAGGAATTCCAATGACTTTACCTTGAACGCCTTCGCCTAGTTTTTTTGAAAAGTCTTCGCATGGGCGAGCACTTGTGGTGTTATCATGAGAATCTTCTCCACAAATCGCAGAGAGAATTGTAGCACAGTCTTTGACGTTTGTTCCAAAAGGACCGATTTGATCAAGACTGGAGGCATAGGCAATCAAGCCATAACGAGAAACGCGCCCATAGGTAGGTTTCATTCCAACGATTCCTGTGCAGGCTGCTGGTTGGCGAATAGAACCACCAGTATCAGAACCTAATGCTCCAGGAACACAGCCAGAGGCAACAGCTACAGCAGAACCACCAGAAGAACCACCAGGAACTTTGGACTCATCTAAAGGGTTTTTGACGGCTCCAAAATAAGACGATTCACTAGAAGAACCCATCGCAAATTCGTCCATGTTAGTTTTACCAACAATAATTGCACCAGCGTCTTTTAAGCGTTGGACCGCTGTGGCTGTATAGGGAGCGTTAAAGTTTTCTAAGATTTTGGAAGCGGCAGTGGTGCGTGTATTTTCAAGACAAAGATTGTCTTTAATAGCTACTGGAATACCGTCTAAAGGCCCAATCGATTTACCTGCAGCACGTCTTTTGTCTGCGGCTTCGGCATCTTCTAAAGCCTGTTTAGATAATACAGAAATAAAAGCATTTAATGATTTTGTTTTTTCAATTTGAGTAAGAGAAGCTTCAATTAAACTTTTAGAGGAAGTTTCATTACTGAGTAATTTTTTTTGTAAATCTTGAATACTGAACATTAACGATCTCCAGACCATTTCATAACATAGATGGCAATAATCATACCTATAATACTAACGACATTTAGTTTTAGACCAAAACCAAAGGCAAATTTAACCATGTATAGGTCAATAAAAATAGGATCCACATTGTGGCCAATGCCAAAATTAAAATTCAAAGGAGCTACAAAGAAATTGCGCACAATATTATCGTAACCACCTGCGTTCATTAATTCTCCGAGTTCACCAAATAATAAACCCAAACTTTCACCTAGGATTCCTCCGATGAGAAGGCCTAGAACTATGAAGAGAAGTAAACGCGGCAAGCTACTTTTGCGATTCATATAACACCTTTATTGAATGTAATTCAAATATAATTATTAATAGCTGGTTTTTTTGAATAAAAGGCCATATCGAGCCTAATGAGGTCATTTTTATGGAAATGTTTTCTTTTTGTTACATTCATCGCTTTTTAACAACAAAAAGAAGTTTTGGTCACACATGTAAACGTAATGTTTAATTAGCTTAAATCAGGTATTTATAAAAAAAAATAAGGACTTATATTTAGAAGTAAATATTTGTGTGGAGTTTTTATGCGTATACTTTTTACGATACTTTTAGCAAGCGTCGCTTTGTTTGCTGCCCCAGTCAATTTATCAGGTACCGTCATTTCTTCAGGCGGAGTTCCTATTCAAGACGCCTCTGTTCAATTGAAAAGTGGCCCCTCTCTTTTGGCTCTTGCTCGCACCCTTTCCAATGCACAAGGTAATTTTTCTTTTGCTGGCATTGATGTGAATAGTATTATTCCAAAACCAGGCTTAAAAACCAATTTCTCATCAACGCCTAATTTCACTTTTTCGTTGTCTCGTCCTCAAGCGGTAAAAATTTTAGCCGTAAACGTAAAAGGAAGGGTTCAATCAGAGCTTATTTTACAGGCACAAACTGGTGTTAATTTCTTAAAATCACCGCGCAGTCTTTTAAATGCAGCCCCTCTTGGCATATACATGATTTTTGCTCAGTATGGTTCGGAGCGCGTTTTCTTAGGCTCCTTGAACTACCAAGGACAGATTAGCTCTACGGAAGTTTCGCTTGTTTCAGAAGGTTCTTCTTCTAAGCAAGCTCTTGCACTGACTACTGCACAGCTCGGCCAATTTCTAGTGGTGAAAAAAGTGGGCTTTTTACCTGAATCAGTGGCCTTAGCTTCTTTAACCCTTGGTTCAATTGGAAATGTCATTTTAAAACCAGACCCATTAGAAGCCCGTATTGATTCCGTGATGGCATTAATGTCATTAGATGATAAAATTGGGCAGATGACACAAGGGAAAGTATCAGGAACATCCTATGGTGATTTTGAATGGGGAAGTGCTCTTCAAGGAGGAGGAGAATACTCTTCTTCTTATTCCACTAAGGCTTGGGCTAAAACAATCCCAGTGAGCTACGGAAAAGACAATGTCCATGGCATGGGAGATGTACCTGGAGCCACGATTTTCCCTCATAATATTGGGCTTGGTGCCACAAGAGATTCTGCGTTAGTGCGTCGAATTGGAGAAGCCATTGCAAAAGAAATGTGGGCTGCTGGAATCGATTTGAACTTCTCTCCAGCGATTAGTGTCCCTCGTGATGAGCGTTGGGGGCGTGTGTATGAAGGCTATGGCGAAACACCAGAATTAGCTGTTATGATGGGTGCTGCTATGGTACGCGGGCTTCAAGGCGATATGTATAATGCAGACCATCGCGTGATGGCCACAGCCAAGCATTTCCTTGGGGATGGCGCTACCGATAAAGGCTATGATCGCGGTAATGCCACTATCTCTGATGCCGATCTTCGTGAAATTCATTTGCCTGGCTATGAAGCTGTTGTTGAACAAGGCGTATTAAGTGTCATGGCTAGCTTCAATCAAATCAATGGAACACATCAGCATGTGGATTCTTTAAGGCTAACGGGTTGGTTAAAAACAGAACTTGCTTTTGATGGTTACATTATTGCTGACTGGGAAGGCATTGAAAATTCAAAAACTCCTGGAAAAGCGGGTGATTATTCTGGTACAAGTACAGGAACGTCTTCTAAAGATGCCATCAAAAAAGCCATCAATGCAGGGATCGATATGGGCATGGTTCCAGATTCTTACAAAACTTTTAGCGGTGCATTAAAAGAATTAGTGAATAGTGGAGAGGTTTCACAAAGTCGAATTGATGATGCCGTTCGCCGTATTCTTCGTGCGAAATTCCGTGCTGGTCGTATGGATCAACCGAATGGTCCTTCGGCTTATCGCAATAATTCTTCGTTGATTGGCTCTAGTGCCCATCGTGCGATTGCTCGTGAAGCGGTTAGCAAGAGCTTAGTTCTTTTGAAAAATGAGTCTTCTGTTTTACCTCTTTCTAAGACAGGTAAAATTTATGTGACAGGCGAGGCCGCCGATAATATTGATATGCAACTTGGTGGCTGGACCATGGGTTGGCAAGGAGTTGATAGAGCGAATGGAATGGACTTTACTGGTGGCACCACTATTTTAAATGGTATGAAACAAGTAGCTCCTTCAGCGAATTTTGTTTCTAGTTCTCAAGACGCCGATGTCATTGTTTATGTCGTGGGCGAAAAGCCTTATGCCGAATGGCTTGGTGATTATCGTGGCTCCAATTTTGAAGGTCAAATTTACAGGTATTTTACCTGGGGTGGAGCAGGCGCTACATTTAATACCGTGGAAGAGTTAGGTTACATTTCTAAGATTTCAGAATACAAAACAGCAGGTAAAAAAGTGGTCACTGTATTTATAAGTGGAAGGCCATTACCAATATCCACTTTAATTACTGCTAGTGATGCTTTTGTGGCTGCTTGGCTCCCTGGTTCAGAGGGCGCTGGTGTTGCTGATGTCTTATTTGGAGATTATGCTCCAACAGGGAAATTACCTCATAGCTGGCCAGCTTCTGCTTCTCAGATCCCAATCAATGTGGGAGATGGAAAAACGCCATTATATGAATATGGTTTTGGCTTAACGTATCCGTTATGAGTTGGGTTTTACTCGTCATTGCAGGTTTATTTGAAGTCGCTTTTGCCTTTTGTCTTGGAAAGGCAAAAGAGGCGATTGGATCCACCATGCTTTTATGGTATGGTGGTTTTTTTATTTCACTTTCCATTAGTATGGCTCTTTTAATCAAAGTCACTCAGAAATTACCGATCGGCACGGCGTATGCCGTGTGGACTGGAATAGGGGCGGTAGGTACTGTATTGATAGGGATTCTTATTTTCAAGGAACCAGCCACTTGGACAAGAATATTTTTCTTAACGACACTAATCATTTCTATTGTATGCTTAAAAGCGGTATCGTGATTCGCACTTGATTATTTTTGGTTCGTTAACTCTGCTCTATTTTTCTATATTCTGTAGTATGAATAGCGATTCTCTAAAACAAAAGATTCAAGGCTTCTTAACTAAAATTAAAGGGCTAAGCCGTACACAAAAAATGATTATCCTTTTTGTGATGGTCTTAGTGCCGGCAGGTATTGCTATTTCAGCATTTTTGATTCTTTATTTTAAGGGCAAAAAGAAAAGGTGATTTTTTCATCTCGTTTGCCAAAGGATCTTTCCGAAAGCCCTTTCTTTAAGGCTTTAGAAGAAGAAAAGCAAAAGTCTCCTTACATTGATTTGACTGTGAGCTCTCCTCTTAAAGCGGGCATTTTATCCGATATTTCATTTGAGTATATTGAAAAAAAATGGACTTCAAAAGAAGTCTCCGCAGAAGGCTCTTTGCTTGTACGCCAAGCGATATGTGACTATTATGCTTCTCGTTTCGGCGTGTTTAGCCCTGAACAAGTGATTATCTCTTCTGGAACTAGCGAAGCCTATTCATTTTTATTCAAAACGTTTTGTGATCCTGGAGATGTGATTTTAACGCCCATGCCAGGGTACCCGCTTTTAGATACGCTCGCTAACCTTGAGTATTTATCTTGTTACCCATACTTCTTAGATTATAATGAAGAATCTTTAAGCTTTTCTCTTGATTCTCAAACGTTACTCTCTGCTCCTGAACGTGCAAAAATATTATTGCTTGTTTCTCCGCATAACCCCACGGGCCATGTGGTTTCTGAATTAGAATGGAAACAGATTATTTCTTTTTGTGAAGAACGTTCTTTAGTATTAGTTGTTGATGAGGTCTTTGGAGATTATTGTTATGATGGTAAACCAAGATCTTGGTCTTATGACTGCGGCACTGTGCCTGTATTCTGGTTAAATGGTTTAAGTAAAACCGTTGGGAACCCGCACTTAAAACTTTCTTGGATGGTGTTTAAGGCCCCAGAAGATCAGTTTGAAAAAATACGAGAAGCTCTCACCTTTGTTGCAGACGCTTATTTGAGTGTGTCGTCTGGGGCGCAGGCCGCTGCTTTAGATTTGCTCCCAAAGGCAGACTCTATTCAAGAACGAGTTGTATCGCGCCTGAAACAAAACTTAGACGCTCTTAAGGCGATGTTCCCGCATGCCCCAATAGTACAAGGGGGCTGGTATGCCTCTATTTGTTGTGAAGCTTATGATGATGAATCTTTGGTGCTTGAGATTTTGAAAGAGAATCGGTTATTAGTACAACCAGGGTTCTTTTTTGATTTTTCTGAAGACGGGTGGCTTGTGATAAGCTTACTTTCTTCACCTGAAGATTTTCTTTTTGGGTTAAAAACTATTGCCCCTTTTGTGAATCAAAACCAATAAAAATCGTGTTTTGAGATCTCCTTTTTAATTTTTTTTAATGTGAATAAAAATATTTGATGCTTCAAAAGCGGAATTTTTTCAATAAAACTTTCGCATGTAATCAAAACCAATAAAAATCGTGTTTTTGAAATCCCTTATTAATTTTTTTAATGTGAATAAAAATATTTGATGCTTCAAAAGCGGAATTTTTTCGATGAAATTCTCGCATGTAATCAAAGCCAATAAAAATCGTGTTTTGAGATCCCTTATTAATTTTTATTTTTTTTCTGCTTGTATCATGAATCGGTTTGTATGCACTTTTCCTATTGGATTTCATTAATTTTTTTAAACGTAATTTTCGGCAAAATCGAGTTCTGGAAAACGTAAACGTTTCCTAAGGATGTGCAAATTGGGATGGGCGAGGGGAGTGTTTGAAAGAGCCCCAAGGATGTTTGATTAACGGTTGCCTCCAGTATTTGCATGAAGGGAGTGTGTCTGTGTTGTCCATATTTTGAATTTTTCGGGAAGAATCGCCAAATTAGGGAATATTGATACATTGGATTGATTGGTTTCATACAATAATTTCTTTAGTTATCGAGTTACATGGGAGCACATAGGCTTGATATTTTGAATGATTTGATGCTTTTTAATAATAATAAAGTGTTTTTGTATCATGGAAAAATGGCGTTTCTGCTGAAATTTACTAGAAACTGCTAAAATTTTATAAAAAATGTGATTTTTGTATCATGGGTTATTGTTTTTTTGTTTTTTAAAGATTATTTTTCTTAATATGAACTCAGTCATCTTATACGAAAACTATCGTGCTTATATTCAGGATTATTATTCTGAACACCACGAACGTTTCGGATTCACATGGCGTCGGTTTGCAAAAGCAGCGGGTTATTCGTCTCCTGTTTTCTTAAAACTCGTCAGTGAAGGGAAATCGAATTTAAGTGAATTGGGTATTGAGCGTACGGCTCAAGCGATGGGTTTAGTGGGCAATGATCTTTTGTATTTCCGAGTATTAGTTCATTTTAATCAAGAAAAAAAAGCTTCGGTTAAAAAGAATTACTACAATGAAATGCGAGCCATCGCGAGTAAGTCTCAGGTGTCCTTGGTGGGGGAAGATCAATACGATTATTTTTCTTCTTGGAGAAACCCTGTGCTTCGCGAACTCGCAGACTCTTTAAAGGGTTTAAGCCCTTCGGACTATGCTTCGCTTTTTGTAGAAAAAACAACTCCTGAAGAAGTTAAAAAAGCTTTGAAAATACTTCTTAAAACAGGGTTAATGACTCAGCCTTCTCCAAAAGAATATGAGAAAACAGAGGCTGCACTTTCTACAGGTAATTTAGAGGTGGCTTCTCTTACGATTCGTGACATGCATCGTCAAATGGGAGAGCTTGCTGTTAAGTCTTTAGATGATGTGGATCCTCAAGAAAGAGATTTTTCTGGTTTAACGTTTGGGGTAACAGAAGAAGCTGTAGAACGTATTAAAGCAGAAATTGCCGATTTCCGTCGTCGAATTATGTCTATCGTCTTAGAAGATAAAGGTTTTGATCGGGTACTTCGTTTGAATATGCAGTTGTTTCCGCTCACTAAGCAAGCAAAAAAAGAGAGGGAAAAACAATGAAAACTTTTAACGCCATCTTTTGGATTATGTGCGTCGCTGGCGCCTTATTTTGGGCGTGTACTACGAACGTGGCTGGAGGAGTAACGGAAGAAACGAACTCTATTGCTGGAGTGATTTATAATTCAGAACAAAAGGTGGCAAGCGGGGTAGAAGTTTTAGCTCGTTCTGTGGCAGATACTACCAAGCTATATAAAGATACCACAGACAGCAAAGGCTCCTTTGCCTTTAAGTTTAAGGAACAAGGGCTTTATGGGGTCTCTGCTAAAACAAGTGAACTTGCTTATTATGAATTAGTAGAATATAAAGGGGTAACCTTAAATGTAGAGGCTTCTCTTAATAAATACACTTCATTCACTGGAAAATTGACTTTAAGTGGTGCTGTTTATAATGAACCTATTCAAGTCTTTATTCCTGGATCTCCTTGGGCTGTTTATACTAACGAGAATCTTGAATTTGAGATAGATTCAGTACCTGAAGGTTCTTATTATGTCTATGTGCGCTCTCCTGATCAGACTCGCTTTAATGATGCTTATTTCTGGGTCTCTTTATTACCAGATACGTTAAAAGGTTCTCAAGGGCCATTGCCTACCTCTCTTGCAACGAGTGCTCCATCGGATGATAAAAATGCTGTTTATGAATCAGAGAATAGTGTATTTAACTTTAGCTGGACTATTCCAATGTCTTCAGAATATGGGCTTGTGGGCTGGTGGCCTATGAATTATATCTCTAAAGATTCCTCTTCGATTCAATATATTAGTGATGCAAGAGGCCGTACCGATGTGGGTGTTGTTTATGGAAAGGCCTTCTTAGATTCTGGCGTGTTAGGGCAGTCTCTTGTACTACGTGGGTCAAATGATTTCGTAGTCATCGAAAGTGATCGTGGCGTTTTAGATAAGGCGACAGCTCTTACATTAGAAGCTTGGGTTTATATAGAAAACTTAAATGAAACAGAAGATGTTTCGAATTATCGTAAGAATTTGATTGGAAAAGTAGGTTTTGGAAACCCAGATGATCGTAGTGTATTTAGTCTTGCGATTATTAAAAATGAATGTGAAGTGGAAGGTTCTCCAGTGCTTGCTTTCTTTATTGCGAACGGTTCTGGAACAAGTTTAGATTGTGCAAATGCTGTGGTGGATTCTAATGCCATAAAAGTGGGCGAGTGGTTATATACGACTTCCGTTTGGAATGGGCAAACCTTGTCTTTATATGTGAACGGTGTTTTAGTGGCTTCTAAAGAAGTTTCTGTGGATATTTTGGTTCCAAGTATTGAATCGCTTTACTTTGGAAAAGAAAACTTGAATTTTAGATTGGATGAAGTTCGCTGGAGTACAGTCGCTATATCTGCATCCGATGTTCTATATAGATATTATAATCAAGGAGGTGTCCAATGATGACCCAAGACCTACAAGAAGAAGTCGCATTTTGCGAAGTGAATGAGCATGGCCGTCTATTGAATGCCAATAAGCGGTTTTGCAGACTATTTGGCTTTGACGAAAATGATGTCGCATGGCATTATGTTAAAGATCTTTATCGCCATGACAAAGATTGGGACGCCTATCAAAAGTGTTCTCCAGAACGTGGTTCTAATATTCGTTTTGTGGCACGCTTAAAGAATAGAAAAGGCCGAAGCTTTAAATGCAGCATTTCTAGAGATGTATATCAAGATGACTCTGGTCGGATTATTTATCGTAACCGAATTCAAAAAGTTTTAGAATCTTCAAAGGATACTTCAGATATTTTAACTGGGCCTTCTTCTTCTGAATCCTCGTTTGTCTATTTGGCAAAATGTGTTTCTTGTGCAAAGCAATTAAAGATTAGTGCTTCGCATCGAGATAGTCGTTTGCCTATTTATTGCCCTGAATGTGCTGCCGTTTCTTTTTCTAACCATTTTCAATCAAAAGAAATAGCGCTTTAGAATTATTTACTCGCCCTTCTAAAAATCCTTTGATTAATTATTTACACCGTCAATTTGGCGGTGTTTTTTTTTGTCTTATTATACAACAAAAAGGGGTTTCTTTTTGAGATAAAATGGGCTCTTTTTGAAACAGGAGATGAAGAAAAATCAATTAAGAAAAATGAAAGCAGGAACGAAAACTGGCGAATCTGAGTTGTATTTGGCTCTTTGAGTATGAACTGGCATGAAGTCTTAGAATCGAGTTCTGTTTGGCAAGATTATTGCGATAGTAAAAGCGTAATAAGGCTATTTTCTCAAAAGAGGTGTTAATTATGTCTGATTTTTCGAATGAAAGTGAAAAGATTTTAGGTAAAGCTCAAGAATTGATGGATAAGAAATCTCATTCTTATCTAGGTTCTATTCATTTGGCTTGTGCTCTTGTGGATTATCCAGATGCGCGTTTGAAAAATTTATACAAATCCAAAAATGTCAAAATTAAAGAACTACGCACTCGCTTAGATTCTATTCTCGATTCTGTGCCCAAAGTCGCTGGCGTGAATCCAGAGGCGAGCCCAGATAGCGATTTAAATCGTGTTTTGAGAGCCGCGATTCAGGCGGCAAGGCAAGTTTCGAGAACGGCTTCTCCTAGCGACCTTTTTGTGGCTCTTCTTCGTTTTGCTTCTAATCGTCAGTTAGTGAAAATATTTGAAGAGGCGGTAGGCTCTGCTGAAGTGGTAGAGACTTGGTTATCTGACCCAATGTGCGCTGCTGCGGTGGCTGATGAACAATCTCCATTAAAACTCTATGGCCGTGAACTCGTGGAACTTTGTGCCGAAGGGAAGCTTGATCCTGTGATTGGGCGTGAAGACGAAATTCGTCGCATGATTTTGATTCTCGCAAGAAAAACAAAAAATAACCCTGTGTTAGTGGGGGATGCTGGTGTTGGTAAAACAGCCATTGTCGAAGGCCTTGCAGAGCGAATCTACAAGGGAGATGTTCCTGATGCTTTAAAAGGGAAAAAATTATTTGCTTTAGATTTGTCTGCCTTGATTGCGGGCGCTAAGTTTAGAGGCGAATTTGAAGAACGCTTAAAAGCCGTTTTAGAAGCTTTAGAAGAAGATGGCAACACGCTCTTATTTATAGATGAACTTCACATGATTGTGGGGGCTGGTAAAACAGAAGGAAGCATGGATTTAGGCAATATGTTAAAGCCTAAATTAGCTCGTGGAGAACTTCATTGTATTGGCGCTACGACCACTCAAGAATATCGAAAATATATTGAAAAAGATTCGGCGTTAGAACGTCGTTTTCAACCTGTTTCTGTTTTTGAACCTTCTGAAGACGAGGCTCTTTCCATTTTGCGTGGCATTAAAGAGGGCTTTGAAGCCCATCATGGCGTGCGTTTGCATGATAATGCTCTTGTTTCTGCAGTGAAGCTTTCTATTCGCTATATCGCTGACCGTAATTTGCCAGATAAAGCGATTGACTTGATTGATGAAGCGGCAAGCTTTGTGAAAACGCAGCTCGATACGGTTCCAGAAGCATTAGATAATTTACAGCGTAAAGAGCTCCAGTTGAAAATTGAGGAACAGGCGCTTTCTAAAGAAACGGATGATAAGAGCGCGAAACGTTTGAGTGAACTTAGAGAAGAGCTTGCTTTAACGAGTGCAGCGGTTTCTGAAATGCAAGAGCGTTGGCAAGAACAGCGCGCTAAATTCTCTGAATTAAAAGAAGCAAAATCTTCTTTGAAAAAAGCGAAAGAAGAGATGGAACAAGCAGAGGCTCACTACGATCTAAATAAAGCGGCAGAGCTTAAATACAATACGATTGTGGGCTTAGAAAATCGAGTCAAACAGCTTGAAGAAGAGGCGCGTGCCGCTTCGCGGAACGGCGAACTCACGCAAGAAGTGAATGAGGAAACGATCGCACTAGTCGTGAGCCGTTGGACAGGGATACCTGTCACGCGCCTCCGTGAAGGAGAACGTTCGAAATTATTGCTTTTAGAAGACCGCCTTCATGAACGCGTGATTGGCCAAGACGATGCTGTTAAAGCCGTTGCAGAAGCCATTCTTCGCAATCGTAGCGGCCTTTCTAGAGAAAATGCACCTATCGGCAGCTTCTTATTTTTAGGCCCAACAGGAGTTGGTAAAACAGAACTCGCGAGAGCTCTTGCTTATACGCTTTTCGATAGTGAAGACGCTATGATTCGGGTGGATATGAGTGAGTATATGGAAAAACACTCTGTCGCTCGCTTAATTGGGGCGCCTCCAGGCTATGTGGGTTATGAAGAAGGCGGCCAGCTCACCGAAGCTGTGCGTACTAAACCATATAGCGTTGTACTTTTAGATGAAGTCGAAAAAGCGCATCCAGACGTCTTTAATACGCTATTACAAGTGTTAGATGATGGGCGATTAACCGATGGAAAAGGGCGTGTCGTCAGCTTTAAGAATACGATTGTCTTAATGACCTCTAATTTAGGCAGTCATTTGTTCCAGCAAGAACACCAAAAGGTTTCTTTAG
Organism: Fibrobacteria bacterium AD312; assembly: GCA_001462345.1. Lineage (GTDB taxonomy): Bacteria > Fibrobacterota > Fibrobacteria > Fibrobacterales > Fibrobacteraceae > Fibro-01. The sequence goes on from LIUM01000011.1 coordinate 85,295, forward strand.
AACAAGTCATGCCCGAACTTCGTCGTTTTTTTAGGCCAGAATTCTTAAACCGTTTAGATGAAACGCTCGTGTTTACTTCACTTTCTCGAGACCAGTTGCATTCGATAGTCAAACTCAAAGTGAATGCATTACAAGAACGTTTATCAAAGCAAGGCTTTTTAATGAGCGTTACGGAAGAGGCTATTGCTGCGATTGCAGAGAAATCTTATGATCCGCAATTTGGAGCCCGTCCTATCCAGCGTTATCTACAACGAGAATTAGAACGAGTGTTGTCTCACGCGATCATTGCAGGAGAAGTGAAAACAGAAATTCCTTTTGTAGTAGATTACAAAGAAAAAACCTTTGTAATACAATAAGAAGGAACTAATTACGGAAAATCGTTTAGAGAGCGATTAAGGTATAAAGAGCAATTTGTTTTTGAGAATTGTTCTTTTCTAAAAGAATACCGATATCAACTTCTAAACGAAGCCGTACATTGGCAATTCTCAATTCTAATTTTGGCAAAAGATCAATCATAAAATCGTCTTGAATATTCCCTATGCTACCTGATGAATTCATTTCGACCATCGCTAAAAAGGTTTTTCCAATATGAAGAGTAGGCATAAAACCAACTTGTAATTTCATATAACCATCAGATCCTGTAATACCATCTAAAAAGCCAACACGGATTTCATAAAGGTTCGAAAAACGGCGAGCTACGTGAGTTTGCTGGCTATAGGTAAAAATAAGGCCACCACCATAATTTCTATTTAAAGCAAGGTAGGTGTCAATACCAATGTAAGAGTTGTAAGACAAATTGTACTTTGCTCCTAAATCAATGTTTCCTACTACATGTTCAAGAGCGTCGGGTGCTTCTACGAATAATTTACCACCAATTTCAATTTCGTTATTGAGGCGAGCCTGAAAATTAACAGGAAAATTTACATCAGAATGAAACCCCGTACGAAGGCCTATTCCAAACCCCATCTTATCATAAGTGCGAATTTCTGGGCCTAATGTGAAACGGGCGTCCCACATGCGGTCAAGAGCATGAGAATAAAGACTTAAAAAAGCAATTAAAAATAAAAGTTTTTTGACCATAGGGTTTAAATATTAATAAATTATCAAGTCGTAGGAGGTTTTTATGATTGAAGCACGTCCGGAACTAGATAAATTATCTGATTATGTACCAGGAAAATCAATAGAAGAGATTCGTACTCGCTATGGGTTAAGTAAAGTGGTAAAACTCGCCTCTAATGAAAATCCTTTAGGGGCTTCTCCTAAAGCGATGGAAGCCTATATGAAAATAGCTTCTTCTGTACATTTATACCCTCGTGGAGACGCCCCTCACTTAGTGGAAGCACTCGCTTCTAAATATCGAGTAAAACATAATCAAGTCATCATTGGTAATGGTTCTGACGAAGTGATTGATATGGTGGGTAAAGCTTTTATTCGCCCTGGAGACACGTGCCTTTCTTTAGAACCTACTTTTTCTGTTTATCGCTCTGTGACGTATTCTTATAGTGGCCATTTTGCAAGCGTTAATGCTCTAGATCAAAAAGAACCACTCAAAGAATTAGCGAAAATAATAGATGATAAAACAAGAATTATTTTTATTTGTAACCCTAATAACCCCACGGGCGCCTACTTTTCTGAAGATGAAATCGTGCAGTTTATGGTACAAGTGCCTCGTCATATTCTTGTTTTTGTAGATGAAGCCTATTCCGAATTTGCAACGGCTGCAGATTATCCTAGTCTCATAAAAATGATTGATTTGTTCCCGAATTTACTCTTAAATCGCACGTTCAGTAAAATTTATGGCCTCGCTGGCTTACGTGTGGGCTATGCTATTTCGAGTGCTGAAGTGATTTCTAACCTATGGAAAGTAAAACCTCCATTTGATGTGAATTTGGCGGCACAAGAAGCTGCTCTTGCCGCTTTACAAGATACTTCCCATATTAAGAAAACCTTAGAAGTCACCGCGCAAGGAATCGAGTATTTAACAAAAGCACTTTCTACTATGGGGTACCGTGTATTACCTACCCAAGCGAATTTCATTTGCGTTCATATAGGTGCAGATGCTAAAAAGATGGTTTCCTTTTTAGAAGAAAAGGGAATGATTATCAGAGCCCTTTCGAGCTTTGGAATGCCAGAATGGGTTCGTATTACAATAGGTAAACACGAAGAAAATCAATTCCTTTTAGAATGTGTTAATTTATGGAGAAATAATGGCAGAGATTAAAGAGCTCCTTGAGATGGCGTTAAAAGCCTCTTCTCTTGCAGAAGAACAGATTCTTAAATATTATGGTTCTTCTTATGAAGTCTCTTGGAAAGAGGACCAAACTCCTGTCACCATCGCTGATCAAAAAGCCGAAGAAGTCATGCGTTCTTTTTTAGAAAAAGAAATGAAAGACATTGGTTTTATTGGCGAAGAATTTGGAATTCAAAATCCAGCGGCCTCGTACCAATGGATTATGGATCCTATTGATGGCACAAAAGCTTTTATCCATGGTGTTCCTTTATTTGGTACGCTCCTTGCTCTTTATAAAAATGGAAAGCCTTGCGTAGGCTTAATTCAATTGCCTGCCTTAAAAACTTGTTTATGGGCTTCTCAAGGTGCCGGTGCTTATGTGGATGGAAAACGTGTTCATTGCTCTTCGGTGAGTATTCTTGAGGAATCTCTTGTGCTTTCTGGCACGATCAACACCATGGAAGATAAGGGATTGGGTGAGTCTTTTAAAACACTTCGCCGTGCTTCAAAATTATATCGTGGTTGGGGCGATTGTTATGGCTATTATCTAGTGGCGAGTGGCCGAGCTGAAATCATGGTGGATTCCGTTGTCTCTCTTTGGGATATTGCTCCCATGCCTGTGATCTTTAGTGAAGCGGGCGGCGTGTTTTCTACGATTGCCGGAGAAACATCTCTATTCAACAATCAAGGAGAACCAATCCACTCCATATACGAAGGCTATACAGGTCTTGGTTGCGCTCCCTCCGTCTATTCCAAAGCTCAAGAAATACTTTCAGAATAAAGTTTTGAAAACAATGGCAACGTTTTAAAAAAACTTGTCGTTTTCTAATTCAGACTCTTTTTGATTGGTAAAAAAGCTCTTTTTTGTTGTTTTTTGAACATCACAAAAAACATGGTATACCCCTTAAACATTTGTCTTGGGTTATTTAGCTCATTTTCAGCCTGTTTTTAGATAAAAAATAAACAGAGTATAGTTGTGGTAAAAGTGATCCTATAATAGTACTTTATAAAGTGTCTACCACACTAAAAAAATATAGGAGCGCAAGAATGAAAGACAACAAATACAGATCTATAGTGAAATTAGATTTTCAATATGCACATCGTTTCATGAATTATCCAGGTGAAGCAAGCTATTTACATGGGCATTCTGGTTTACTCACACTTGAAATTGAAGGCGAATTAGACAAGCACAATTATGCTTATCCAGTTAAAGAAGCTCAAAAGCTAGCATGGGCCGTGGCCGACAACTTTATGCATGCCACCATTTTCCAAGAAGGCGATCCGCTTTTTGATCTCGTTCTACAAGGCTATGAGAAAACAGGAATGAAGGGTACCACCAATCGCTTTGGTACACCTGCCAAAGTACTCGATCACGAATTAGTCAAATCGTTCCCTGAAAGCAGGCTTGTGCTCAGCAAAGGCCCTTCTACATGCGAATGGTTCTGTACTGTATTTTATGAACTCTTAAAAGACAAGTTGAATATCAAAAAAGTCGAGTTCCGCTCTTCTTCATTGAATTGCGCTTCTAAAGAATTCTAATTGTTAAAATCTTATTTGTAATGAATGCTCACTTATTTTAAGTGGGCGTTTTTTATGAAATAATAGGTTACATATCCCCAGTTTTCAATTTGGATTTGTCTCTTAAGAAAGAAAGCAATAAGCCAAGCCCTAAATAAATAACGCTTTGAACTCCCATTTTTACTAGAAACACGGAGGCGTCTTGAATACCCGCGCCCATCTGTTCAATCGAAATCCATGCCGGCACCGCATAAGAACTTGGTAAAATAGCAGAAAGTGCTGCCATCCAGTCTGGGATTAAGTAGCGTGGCCAACTGAAATTAGAAAGGAACAAAATAGGGATCGAGAGAAACAAGAAGATTTGCATGCCTGTTTCTCGACGTAGAAACACTTGCGATAAAACCATTCCTAAGTTGATCGAAGCCGAAAGAAATACAACAGCAAAGACAATCATCGGTAATGGTTCCCCGCGACGAGGAAAGTCAAATACGTTGTAGACCACAAAATGATAAAAAGCGATAAAGCAGGCGTAATGTAAAAAGTACGCTAAAGAGCGACCAAAATAGCGGTAGGGTAAGGATTCGTTTTCGGCAGCACTTTCTTGTTTTTTCTTTCGAAATTTTCGGTGAGCCCTCGCTCCGCCTAAAGTACAGATTCCGATTATTAATGATTGTTGTAAAATAAGAACTAAAACGCTTGGCACCACATAATTAGAATAACTCCCTGTTCTGTTATACAATGTCTGGATTTGAATAGGAAAGGGATCTCTCATGGCCATTGCACTTTTTGCAGGCACTTGTTTATCAAGAGCAATACGTTTTATTTTTGTCTCTGCTCCTAAAGTAAGGCCACTAGTTGCAAAAGCAGTACCAATGTTTCCATGAAGCATTACGTAAGCACCATGCGTAAAGACATTTAATGTCACTTTTTGGCCTGTACGTATATCGCGCTCCATATTATTGGGGATAATCATATAGCCATAAATATTTCCATCAGCCATGGATAATTTAGCTTGATGAATATCATCAAATACATATTTCACATCAATCTGTTGCGCCGCTCTAGACATTTGGATTAATTGCCTAGACATGGCTGTTTTATCTAAATCCACAATTCCAACGGGAGCTTCTGTGACTACTTGTTTTAAATAAGGGGTAGGGTAGTAAAAAGCATAAATAAAACCAGCAATTACAAGCAACAACACCGCCGCTGGATCTGTAAAAAACAGTTTCCATTCAGAAAAAGTCACTTTTAAAAGACGCTTAATCATGGTTCCATTTTTTCCAACGCATAAATATTAAACGTCCACCTAATAAATGCCAAAACAAACCCATGCCGAGCAAAATGACAAGTGAATCCCAAGAGGGGATAAGCCCTACATCACCTAAGATCATTTGAGACTGTATTTTTAAGAGGTGAGTTAAAGGCAAAAGGAAGGCAAAGCATCGAACAAAAAAAGGCATGGCGATAATCGGGAACGTTTGCCCAGCAAAAGCAAAAGCAGGGCCTCCAATAACGCCTGCGACACTTGTTGCCATACGCATGTTTCCAGTAATCCCTACAAAAGAAATTCCAGCCCCAGTACAAGCAAGCACCATAGCAAATTGCCCAGCGGCAACCATTATAAATTCACTTAAAGTCAGCGGAGCTAAAAAACGATGGGTGTATGTATAGACGGCTAGCATTAAAAACCAAGAGATTAAAATTAAAGGAACTACCGAGGCAAACCACAAAATCATTCTGGATCCACCAGCGGCATCAATATATTCCTTTGTTTTCCTATCTCGAAGGGGGAACGAAAAAACGTATACAGCTATAAGTATGGAACTCATGTGAAATATGGACGTTACTAAACCGAGCCCTAAATAACCTTGATAATTACCAGTGCTATTCCCAACAGAATGGATCTCTGTTTTGATCGGTTCTTTGATGTGGCGAGTAAATAAATTAGATCCTATAGTAGAAAAAACAGAACGTATTTCTTTAAGAGCAAACATATTGGTTAGATAGTATTGGCCATTAGAATATATGGGGACAACAGGGGTTTCATAACGCAAAACTCGTTTTTCAAATTGGTATGGAATTACAATAAACGCCTGTATCTCACCACGCCTGATGCCGCGTTCGCATTCACTAAAATCAGAACAATGTAATTTTAAATCTAAAACTGGATTTGCTGATAAACTGTATTCTAAGCGTTCCGAAAGCTTTGAATAATCATAATGAATAATGCCTATGGGAATCCGTTGTATTGATTCAGCAGAAAAAAAGTGAACCATAAAGATGGAAGTGCTAACAGGAAGAACAAGTAAAATCATCCACAGAACAATGTTATTGCAGATGTATATTTTTTTGACTGCCCTAAAAAAATCTTTTAGCAACTGGATCTCGATTTAAAAAATGGTTACTGGATTTGTTCTATAGGAAAAAGGACACTCATTCCTGGGCGAAGATTTTCCACTGTAGTTTTTGGACGCATCCTAATTTCAAAAGACTTTAGATCATAACCGCCACTATCTTTGGAGCTACGCCACGTGGCATAATCTCCAACAGAAGCAATGTAGGTGACTACCATTTCGATCGTTTTATCTAAAGCGGGGATTTGAACCGTAAATGTTTTCCCTTTAGAAATATGTTTTAAGAAATCCTCTCTAATATGAAAAACAGCCCAAGAATCATTTAGGTCGGTGATTGCAATGACGGGCATTCCTGCTCCCACGATTTCACCTTCTTCGGCGAGCTTTAACGAAACTTCACCAGAAATCGGTGCACGAATCTTAGTTTCATCTAAATACGCATCGACTTCTGCATTTGCTCCACGAGCTTGAATTACAAGCGCATTCGCAGCGGCTTTATCTTCTACGCGTGCCCCTGCGACAGCTTGTTCGTATTGTGCTTTCGCAGCGGTTGCTGCTGCCACCGCCGTTTTCATCTGAGTTTCTGCTTCATCTCTTTTTTGAAGAGGAATAACACCATCGTTATATAATTTTTGAACTCGATCAAAAGTGGTTTTAGCAAGATCAGCGGCATCTTGAGCACGTTCTTTCATTGCTTTTAATGCTGTGATTTCTTCTGCACGAGCGCCTGTATTGGCTTTATTGGATTGAGCTTTTGCAGCACCTAAAGCCCCTTCGGCCTGTAATTTTTTTGCTTCTAACTCTCTACTAGAGATAATGGCGACTAAAGAATCTTTAACAACCATATCGCCCTCGTGAACAAATAAGCGTTCTAAACGCCCAGGAATTTTACCTGCCACAAGAACTCGACGGGCTTCCATTTGACCTTGCAAAAATTCTTCACGAGGCTCTGTCGCAAATTTCTGAAGAGTGGTAATACCAGCAATGATCAAAAAAATCAAGGTTAAGATAAGAAGAACTTTAAGTACTATTTTCATTACTTTTTCTCCAATATGATTCCAGCATCAGACACTTCGCCAGAAATTTCAAGTAAACCAAGCCAAGCGATCACAGCATCGTAATGAGCCTTTAAGTCTGCCATTTTTAAACGTAAAAGAGCTAATTCAGCATCCACCACATCGAGGCTTGTCGCTAATCCAGATTCATAAGCCATTTTTTGACTACGCAAGGATTCTTCGGCTAATTCTTTCGTTTTATTTAAACTCTCTAAACGACTTTGAGCATGTTCCAATTCTCTCCATTTTTTTTCCGCTAACAGAGAAATGTTATCCATCGTTTGCTTTTCTAAACTTGCCAGAGAACGATCTAAAGATTTCGCGTTATTCACTTTTGCACGAGTGTCTCCGCCCTTAAATAAATCCATTTGGACCTTTGCTCCTATGGCCCATTCTGGTTCTAAAATAGTTAAATCTTTAGTGTACAACTCTTTGTAGCCAAATAAAGCCACCGTCGGAAAATAATCGGCCCGAGCCACACTAATCGCATTTTTACTGCGTTTCCGTTCTGTTTGTAACTGACGAAGACCAGGATGCTTTTCTAAAGCCAATTGCTTATATTCATCTTTAGAACGCATTTGAACAGGAACATCTACAGGAGTGACCGCTACTAAATTAGTATCTGTTTGAAGCAAACTAGCAAGAACCATACGAGCGAGCGATTCATCACGTTTGGCATCACTTAGGGCATCATCTGCCTCTGCCAAGGCCACTTCGGCACGTAAACGTTCTGCTTTGGAGATTTGCCCACCTTCTTCTAATTTTTTAGAACGATCTAAATGCTCTTCTAAATTTTTCTTTGTGGTTTCTCTTAAAACAATTAATTCTTCAGTTAAACGAAGAGTAAAATATTTTGTGGCGACATCCATTAAAATGGTGTTTTGTGCCATATCAAATTCGGCTTTTTTAGCATCAATATTTTCTTTGGCGGCATCATAAGCTGATAAAATTTTCAACCCAGTAAAAATAGGCCAAACAACAGAAAGCCTTGCATTAAAAAACAAGTCATCTTGAACTTGTTTTTCAAAAGAGGGAAGTTGCTCGTTTAAGCTAGATTCCGTTTTCTCTTGCGCATTTGTTCCCGCTTGTTTACCAGCGGCATCGGCTCTTGCAGTAGCTTCTGCTTCGCTCATACCACTTGCGGTGAAGTTATTGTAAAACTCTTTATAATACTCGTTGTAATAAGATTGATAAGCCTCTGCACCGTGAACCCCAATCATTCCTGAACGAATCTGATTTAAATCGATATAAATGGGATCATCTATTCTGGTGACACTAGCAGATAATGAAACGGTTGGCATAAAACGAGCCCTCGCTTCATTTTTTTCACTCTTTGCCATTTCCACTTTTTCTTTTTCAGCTTTAATCTGAAAATTCCCCGACTTTGCTTTTTCTAAGGCTTCTTGTAAAGAGAGAGGATTTGCTGAAACAGGTGTTAATAGCAGAAGTATTAAAATTAAATAATAAATCATAGCTGTAATAAGATAGTAAAAATGCCCATTAGAAAAGTAAAAAAAAAAATTTATTTACTAAACGGGCGCTTCTATATAAGCAAAGAACAATTTCATATCAAACATGCTCCTCGTCACCTAATACATCCTATCCATCGGAAATTTTTGCATGATAATATTTTTTTCCTATTATGCTGAATGCTCTATTTGGATCGTTTAGTATTTGAAAGAGAGAATAAAAACATCTACCATATTCATTCTGCAAGCACATGATAAATTGACTTAGGCATGATTCTATTATCATTAATCACGAGGCAAGTGAAGCGACAAGTTCACTCATATACTTTTGTAAAATCATTATTTATAAAAAAGTTCATCTCTTGTAAATCTAATAGAATTGGTTGGAAAATTTCATAAGAAATCCTTAGAACCATTACAATACATCCAATGGACTTTGTATCGAAAGCATGCTCGGAGACCTCACGTGGGTATAAATCATCGTTGTTTCAAGCTTTGCATGCCCAAGCCGTTCTTGAATCTCTCGAATAGAAACACCAGCCTCCAAATCAACTTCGTACATCTTGCGTCTACGAACCAAATATGTTTCTACTTCGGCTTTAAGTGACGTTGGAAATGGTAATGACCTCGATTTTCCACCTTTCCCTGTTTGAACAATCACAAGGTCACGATTTAACATCACATCTTTAATGCGTAAATTGAGCGCCTCGTTGAGCCGAAGCCCACAACCATAAGTAAGTGAGAATAATAACTTCCAGTCTGGAGGCGTTGCCGCAAACAACATTTTAATATCTGCTTTAGATAATACAAACGGCAAGTAATGCGAATCAGGCGCTCGAAGTAATACTTTATTATTAAGACATTCGTGCCCAAGACCTTCTATCCATAACTTTTGAAGAGCACAAAATAACTGATTTTGCGTTGATGCTGACACTCGCTTTTACACAACCATCTTATCTATAAATTGCTGAATATACGTTTCAGTTAAATCCGTTGGAAGTACTTTATATTCAGCCACAAATCTTGACCACCAGCCATAATATGCATCAATAGTTCGTGCCGAAAACCGATGCACATCCATTCGCTTTTTTAGCCCCTCCAAAATACTTTGCCATGAATCCCGAATAACATTACATTCTGTTGGATGAAGCATAAGCCATATTTGCACCGCATTCAAACAAGTACGAATCTTAAACGTTTCAGTTGCACTAGCTTCTAAATGGCGTTGCAAAATAGCAAGCGTTTCGTCAATAGTACGCTTAATTGGAAACCCCTGACTAATAAACCAACGCACCCACAGCCGATAATATCGCTTATGTGTTGCAATAACCTGATATTTATCTAAACAGTTATCGAATGGCTCCCGTATATCATCATTTAACCACAAATCCCTAAATTCTGCACTACTTTTCATTTACAAACCTCTTAAATGTTTTTACAAGCTACTATTTGTGCAGTATATAATATAAAAAATTTCCCATCAAAAGGTACTGTTTTGCATCATAATAATATTTTTTATTTCCCATTATGCGGACTGTTCTATTGGGTTGTATTTCCCATTATTATAATGTTTTCAAAGACTCTTGTAAGTAAATTTTGGTTTTATGTAAAAATTTTTAACTGTTCTTGGATTAGTTTCTGCTTTTACGGTGTATATTATAGTTGCAATTTAAGAGTTAAATGGGGTGTTAGATGGACCCTGCGGGCTGAAGAAAATAATGGAAAATACTGGAAAATACATAACAATTAAAATAATCAAGCAATATAAATCTATTCCTGTGCTTGATGAGTTCTCATTTCCATTATTTACAGTATTAACGGGACCTAATGGAAGTGGAAAATCACATTTATTTGAATGTTTAAGCAATCGTGAAACAAGTATTATTACCTATAATAATAGACAAATTACTAATGTAAAATACATTGGCTTTAATAAATTGAACCCTAAAATCGATGAAAAATGTGATCCTGCCTCAATATCTCAGAGGAGTAAAGATATTTGGAATCATTTTGAAAATGCTAAAAAAAATGCTAAACATAATAATTATAATATTAACTCACCTATAGAAAATCATCCGATATTTCGATATTTATCGGAAACGAAATATAAAAACGCAATACTACAAATTATAAAAAAGACAAATACTTCAATTGATAATATTAGTGAAGATCTAATTAATGATAGTCTAACTGAGATGCCCCCAAGTGATGGACACTTGAAGTGATAGTTTCTGTTCATAATTTAGCTA
>LIUM01000012.1 GCA_001462345.1 Fibrobacteria bacterium AD312
GAAGCTTCATCATTAACAATGCGTACAGAACCAGCATTTTTTCTAAACAATTCTAATATGCCTGCTCGTAAATTATTGGCAAGAACGGGATCAAGCGTTTTATCTTCCACCTCATAAATATGAACCGTTTTAATATGGCTAGGTAAAGTACTTGCAGTAAAACTATAACACCCAGATAAAATCAAACATAGAAAGCCTAATAAAATGGGACTCTTAAAAAAAGCCTTCTGAACATGACGAAGAACAAAGCCAAGAGAAGGAATAAAACGAAAGAACACTTGATAACGATTTGTCATAATGAAAGAACCCCTAAAAAGGAGTGAAAACAGTGTTGAGAACACCCATTCAATAAAAGAGATATTCCCGTATTTTTGTAATATTAACTAAATTTTGATTGATTTTTTTACCAAAAGAGGCTTCTCCATGCTTGATATTCGTAAAATTCGTGAAAATCCTGAATTCTATCACAGTGAAACACAAAAAAAAGGCTCTTCTATTGATCTAATGAGTGTCCTTGCAATCGATGAAAAACGTAGAACACTACTCACTGAAGTCGAAAAATTAAAAAGCGAACGCAACGCCGAATCCAAACGAATTGGAGAAGCAAAAAAAAGAGGTGAAAATGCAGATGAAGCTGTTCAAGCGATGCGAGTTCTTGGAGATAAGATTGCTGCATTAGATAACGAAATGAAAGAATTGGATAATGAGCAAACTGAAAAGTTAATGCACATTCCAAACGTAGCACACTCCTCCACTCCTGAAGGTAAAGACAGTAGCGACAACGTCGTTCAATCTTCTTGGGGCACTCCAAAAGAGCATTCTTTTAATGCCGTTGACCATAAGACACTTGGCGAAAAATTAGGCCTTTTTGACTTTGAACGTGGGGCTAAAATTTCTGGCAGTGGTTTTCCTGTTTATCGTGGTCTTGGTGCTAGGCTTGAACGGGCTTTAATCCAATGGTTCTTAGATTCTCATCGAGAAGCTGGTTTTGAAGAAATTATTCCTCCTTATTTAGTCACTCGAAACACCATGCGTGGCACAGGACAACTTCCAAAATTTGAAGAAGACATGTATCGTTGCGATAAAGACGATGATCTTTTCTTAATTCCAACAGCAGAAGTACCTGTCACCAATCTTTATGCTGACGAAGTGATTCCTGAAGCAGAACTTCCAAAACGTCTCTGTGCTTATTCTGCTTGCTTTAGAAGAGAAGCTGGTAGTTACGGTAAAGACACTCGTGGTTTACTTCGCCTTCATCAGTTTAATAAAGTCGAGATGGTTTACTTTGCTCATCCTGAAAAGAGCTACGAAGAGCATGAAAACCTAACCCGATTTGGAGAAAATCTTCTTGAAAAGCTTGGCCTTCCTTATCGTCGCCTTTTGCTTTGTAAAGGAGACTTAGGTTTTGGTGCTGCCAAATGTTATGATCTTGAAGTTTATGCTCCTGTCGAAAAGAAATGGCTCGAAGTCAGCTCCTGCTCGAATTTTGAAGACTTCCAAGCACGTAGAGCAAATATCAGAACAAAGATTAACGGGAAAAACACATTCCTTCATACCTTAAACGGATCTGGTCTTGCCACTCCTCGAATCATGGTTGGGATTTGCGATAACTATCAACAACCTGATGGTTCCTTAGTCATCCCAGAAGTCCTTCGCCCTTATATGGGTGGGCTTGAAATTATTAAACCTTCCCTCTAAACCCAATTCAAAAGAACAACGATGAAAAAAAAATACGATACGCCCATTACAGAAGTTCCTCTTTTTCATCAAGGAAAAGTGAGAGACATGTATGATCTTGGTGACTCCTTTTTAATGGTCGCCAGTGATCGACTATCCGCGTTTGATGTTGTATTACCTACTCCTATTCCAGGCAAAGGCAAGATATTAAATCAACTTTCATTGTTCTGGTTTAAACTCTTGGATATGCCGAATCACTTGATTACAGCGAATGTAGACGAATACCCAGAAGTTTTAAAAAAACATGCGGATTACCTTCGCGGTCGTTCGATGATTGTCAAAAAAGCGCATCGCCATAGCGTCGAATGCATTGTTCGTGGCTATATCGTGGGTTCTGGTTGGAAAGATTACCAAAAGACTGGAAAAATCTGTGGACATCAATTGCCACCTAATTTGCAATTATGCCAAAAACTAGAACAAGCGCTTTACACCCCAAGTACAAAGCCTGATGTCGGCCACGATGAAAACATTTCTTATGAAGAAACATTTGATATCGTCGGAGAAAATGTCGCTAAAACATTAAAAAATCTCTCCTTAGATATTTATACTAAAGCTCGTGACTATGCAGCCAGTAAAGGCATTATTCTTGCCGATACTAAATTTGAATTTGGAGAAATTGAAGGCAAAACGATTTTAATCGACGAAGTTCTCACTCCAGATTCTAGTCGTTATTGGCCAGCAGATAAATATGAAATCGGAAAAAATCAAGAATCCTTTGATAAGCAATATATCCGTGACTGGCTTGAAACTCTAGATTGGGATAAAACAGATCCTGGTCCAGAAATTCCTCCAGAGATTGTTAAAAAGACTCTCGAAAAGTACATCGAAATTTTTGTACGTCTCACAGGGAAACAGCCTGTTTTATAAGATCATTAGCTTAAAACGCTTACCATAAGCGCTCCTGTTTATAAAAAGACTAATACTTGATATTAGTCTTTTTTTTATTCTTTCAAAATCAGGGTATTGCTCTAAATTCCAAAGTAGCCATCTAATAAACAAATTATTGATTTCATCTGATTACATTACGCAAATTTATTTAAAAACACTTTTTATAAACATTCTTTATAAGAGTTCCTTTTGTATACACTTTTTGAAAAATCACTTTAAAACGGACTCCCTTTTAGAATATATTTTGAATCTATGAATAAAATAAAGCTTGGTATATTAGGCACTGGCTACATCGCCACAAAAATGGCTGAGGCCGTAAAACATCTAGAAAAACACTCTATGGGAATAGAGGCCTATGCAATCGCCTCTCGAAATAAAAGTAAAGCAGATCAATTTGCAGAAGAACATCAATTTCAAAAAGCTTATGGCTCTTACGAAGACCTAGTAAAGGATCCTAACGTCCATCTTATTTATATCGCGACACCTCATTCCGAACACTTTGAAAACGCGAAACTTTGCATTGAAAAAGGGAAATCTGTTTTAGTGGAGAAAGCCTTTACATCAAACGCCAAGCAAGCATCCATACTCATTTCTCTTGCCGAAGAGAAAGGCGTCCTTTTAGTAGAAGCCATGTGGACTCGTTTTTTACCAGCCATAAAAATCATTAAAGACTGGATTACTACAGGTCATATTGGCGAAGTAAAATTAATTGAAGCCGATTTTTCTCAACCGATTTCACACATAGAACGATTACAAAATCCAAGTCTCGCTGGCGGAGCCCTTTTAGATTTAGGCATTTATTGTTTAACGTTTGCCGATCTATTCTTAGAAGGAAATATTATAAGTGCCCAATGCCACTCCATTCCTTTTAAGACAGGTGTTGATGCCAGTGATTGGATTACCCTCACTTATTCCAGTGGGCAAAAGGCATTCTTAAAAACCTCCATGGTCGCTTCTTCTAAAAACGAAGGTATTCTCTATGGTTCCAAAGGTTATATTCGCGTTGAAAATTTAAACAATATGATTCGATTGGAACTATTGGATCACACTTCTCAATTATTAGAAACGATTGTTCCACCAATGCTTGTGAATGGCTACGAGTATCAATTACTCGCTTGTATAAAAGCACTTAAAGCAAAACCACGTATAGAAGGCAATCGAAAGATTTGGGAATGCGAAGAAATGCCTCACAGCAAAACGCTTTATATGATGGAACAGCTCGATTCTCTTCGAGATTCTTTTGGTGTAACTTATCCTTTTGAAATACCAAACTCAAAAATCTGGGATCGTTCTAGAAACAAATCCATTCTTCAAATTTATAATATTAAGACCAAAGAATGCATTCGCTTAAAAGAGTTTGATTACGTTATTGAAGCCCCAAACTGGTCTACTAACGGAGATTTTTTAACTTACAATAGTAATGGAAAAATTTTCAAATACGATATTACAACAGCTATAATAACAGAAGTCCCCTCCTACTATGTAAATGAATGCAATAACGATCATGTATTAGCTCCTGATGGCTCTGGTCTCTATGTAAGTCACCACACTAAAGAAGACGGTCTTTCTAGAATTTACCGCATCTTCTTTAATGGTCGTAAGCCTATACTCATCACGCCACTTGGCCCTAGTTACTTGCATGGCATCTCACCAGATGGGAAAACCTTAGCTTATTGCGCGTCACGTCACGGAGAATACGATATTTATACGATTCCTAGTGAAGGTGGGAATGAGACGCAACTAACTTCTACAAAAGGCTTAAATGATGGCCCTGAATACGATTCTACTGGAGAATACATTTGGTTTAATTCAGTACGAACAGGGCGAATGCAAGCCTATCGAATGAAAGCGAATGGAGAAGAACAAACACAAATCACAGATGATCTTCATTGGAACACTTGGTTCCCACATATTTCTCCTGATAAAAAACACGCGGTCATGATTGCTTATCATGAAAATGATGTAAAGCCAGGTGAACACGTTCCTAATAAAAACGTAGAAATCCGGTTGATTAAAGTAGAAGGCAACCAGTGGAGTTCTCCTGAAACGATTCTCAAGCTATTTGGCGGCCAAGGCTCCATCAATGTTAATTCCTGGGCTCCTGATAGCAAAAGATTTGCTTTCGTCAGTTACTTTTAAGAAAAAATAGGTATAAAAGAAATGGCCCTAAATGGGCCATTTCTATTTTAAATCGAATATAATTATTCTTCTAAAAAGGCTCCTATGATATGAAATCAAGCGACGCCAATTTAGAAGATTATCTTAAAAATTATTCAATCACGGTATCTTCTTCATCTGAAGCAGGAACATATTCTAGGCAATCCTCTTGTATGGATTCAAAGAATGTGTTCTTCTCATTTTCTTCTACTGGAAAACCACTACTTGCTATTTCAAGCAGTCCCACTTCATCGCAGTATCTTAAAGATTGAGAAGAAGGCGTGATCGCTAAACATTCAGCATAATCCATAGCGTCTATCATGTAGTTAAAACTAGTTACATCTTCTCCATCAAAAACATAGCGCTTGATTGTATAAGAGCTAGAATCACCATAGCTATATTCCCACACGTTATCTTCTACTTTAAAATCACAACTAGTCACCATTTTTTCAGTCGAAACTTCTGGAGCGGTAATCATCTCATTAGCTATTTTACAAGAATTAAGAACCGAAGCGTAAAAATCTTCCACAGTGGTTGTATCAAAAAAGTTTTCTTTGATAATAGTAGAAGTACTTATCATTTTAGACCCATTACATATACTTGTTTTAATGTAAGTACTGTCATCAAAAAAGTCCGTCACATTTTCTTCTGACCCCATCAGTCTACATACAAAAGAGGATGTGGATCCAGAGATTCTCGCCTTTTCAATACGAATTAAGTTTTTACCGCTTATTTCATAGGAAACATCAATAGAGCCTCCATCTGTTCCATTGGATGTATTCACAGAATAACTCCATACAGAATCACTAGCTAAAAAACTACAAGGAACCACTTCTTCTTCGCTACTTGAGCTACTTAAAGCACTTAAACTACTTGAGCTACTTGAATTATTTGAACTACTTAGAATGTCTTCGATTTTTGAGGAACTACTATTATTTAAGTCGTTTTCTTCACCTTTTGAAGGATTACTTTCTCCACACGCCATCAGGATTAGAGTGATCAAAATCAACGCAAAATGAAATACCCTTTGTAATTTCATATAAACTCCTTTTAAGTTGTAATAAAAATATAACATTCAAAACATACAAAGTTCAACAAATATATATTTTAATGCAGATTATCATAGGAGCATGGCTATGTCAATATTCGTACGAAAACACTGGAGAAAAATCATCCTAGCTTTAACTACCGCATTTTGGTCTAGTTGTGATAGCGATTCTACAACAAATCCACCTGTAGAATGCGAAGGTCAAGAGTGTGTTCAAGAAAGTAGTTCATCTACTGAAACCACAAGTTTCTCATCTACTGAAACGCCAAGTTCTTCATCAATAGAAAGTTCCAGTAGCGAAGATATTCGATATAGTAGTAGTTTATATGGCGTTTTTTATAGTAGTAGCGATCCTTCTTTTAGTTCCAGTTCCTGTTCCGATATCGAAGCGTTATACGGCGTTTTCTATAGCAGTAGTGAGACTCCTTCAAGTTCAAGTAGTAACGCCGCTTTAAGCTCCAGTAGCGAACAAAATAAAACCATCTGCTATAAATATAATGCCAACGATAAAATCACATGCGATGATGGCCTCACCTGCGAAGAAAAAACGACCCCTATCTACGACTGCACTGAAGGCCCTTGCCCCTTATATGGAGTGCCATCCTCTCAAGAGATAAGCTACAAATGCGATAATGATGAAACGTACACTCAAGAGGAATTCTTAAAAGATCACGAAATTTGGAGCAATGCACCCTTATATGGTGTTTTTTACAATTCAAGCTCTGATGAAAGTGCTTCTAGTGACAAAAAGAAATAAAGAATATTAAGCTACGAAAGCATTGAAAAAATATCGTCCTCAGTATCGCGGCCATATTCTGGGCTGGTTAATAAAATAGAAAAAGATCACCACTCCTTAGGAACATTCATTAAATGAACATTAGCTTAAAAAAACGCCTTGCACTTGAATTTTATAGACTTTATCGCCACAACGAAATAAAAATGCACCCTCTGACATACTTTTTTTGGGAATGCACCCTGCGCTGCAATCTCAATTGTTTGCATTGTGGAAGTGACTGCGTAAAAGAAGCTATCCCAGACATGCCTCGTGAAGATTTTATGAAAGTGCTTGATTCTCTTGCACCTCATATCGACCCTAAAAATTTCATTGTGGTCATTACTGGTGGCGAGCCCCTCATGCGAAAAGACCTTGAAGAATGTGGTAAAGAAATCCAAAAAAGAGGATACGCTTGGGGAATGGTCACCAATGGCCTTGCCATGACTCCATCCCGTTTTACAGGACTATTAAACGCAGGACTTAAGAGCCTGACTATTAGTTTAGATGGTTTAGAAAATAGTCATAACCATTTTCGTGGTGATAAACACAGCTTTGAGCATGCTTGGAAAACAATAAGAATGGCTTCTCAAGTTAAAAATTTCACTTACGATGCCATGACCTGCGTAAACAAGGAGAACTTAGCTGAACTGCCTGAAATCCGGGATATGCTTATCAAAAATGGTATTAAACGCTGGCGCATTGCAACGGTGTTCCCCAAAGGTCGAGCTAAAGAGAATCCCCTATTTCAGCTTACCAATAGCGAATTCAAACAAGTCTTTGACTTTATTCGCGAAACCAAACAACTCAAAAAGATTAGCGTCAACTATGGTTGTGAAGGTTTTCTTGGAAGCTATGAAAAAAATGTACGCAATTATCCTTTCTTTTGCCGTGCTGGTGTAAATATCAGCTCTGTACTTTGTGATGGGAGCATTTCCGCTTGCCCAAGTCTCCGCGGAGATTACATCCAAGGAAACATCTACAAAGACGATCTTTGGGACGTTTGGCAAAATCGCTACCAAGTCATGCGTGATCGTCGTTGGGCAAAAATTGATGAATGCAAATCATGCAAATACTGGCGTTATTGCGAAGGTTCAAGCCTCCATTTACGCGATGAAAAAACAAAGGAACTAGCCTACTGTCACGTCAAAAGACTAGAAGACGCAGGAGCTTAATCTATACGGCATAAGCTTCAAACTAAAAAGATTCACGCCAATAACATTTTTTAATTAGGATATTGATATATGCTAACTCGATTATTCATACTTTTAACAGCAACCATACTTCTATCTTCTTGCGCTAACACAATTAAAGTAAACGACAAAGAAACGTTTAAAAATGGTACAGGAATTATTGGTGCTTTCCGACAACCCATAGGTTTTTGCAGTGGCGGGTATGCTCAATCAATCAGAATTAATGGAACAAATGTTTATGTAAAACCAACGTGGACTAGTCGCCAAGATAATTTATTTTCAAAAAAATTAGAACCTGGAAAAGCATCCATAGAATCCTATTTTTATGGATGTGCTAGCACACTAACGACCATTAAATTTAAAACTAATTATTTCCCTTCAATGATTATACCAGAAAAAGGCTTTTGCAAAGTTGTTATTTCAATAGGAAATGGTGGCTATTACTACAGCAAAAATGATGAATTATTAAATACTCTTTTTGAAGAAGAAGAAATAGAAGTTCATCCCGATGATATTCCGTATTGTGAAGTAGAATAAAGAGTATTTCTAGAAATTGTTTTACCGAGGTGCAAACCCTAGTCCATCACTTTGAATGACGCCATTTCATTTGTATTTTTAATCAAAACTATAAGTCAAAGAAAATACAAAAGCCTTATAACCACCGTTTATATAGCGATCTCCGAAATAGATCATGAACTGAGAATCAATGGCTATTTCATCGGTAAGATTTAAAGTTGCACCTAATACAAATGTTCCTCCATTATTATTCCCTCTATCTTCATCATCATAATTATAAGGAATCCATTCGTCTATAATACAATCAAGTAAACCAAAACCAATAAATGGACTAAATAGCGATTCTCTAAAAAATTTTAATTCAAGCTCCATGTTAAAGTCATACAGACTTCTGCCATTAGCATAAGAATCAATGTTTCGATAAGAAATAATACCATATTCCGACCCAAATACACCTCTAGAGTATTGAAATCCCAAATGAACTAGTGATTCATAATATTGATAGCCAACAGAAGCATATTCTAAAAAGAAATTCCAATGTTCTGCAAATTGAAATCGAGATCCTATATAGAATTCCATTAATCCATAGTCATTATCAAGGTCTAAGTCTTCATTGATTTCTTGTGAAACTCGATAGTCTAACCCCAAAGAAAGTTCAAGCCATTCAAACAATGAATACCTACTTTGAAGAGCAAAGTCAAGAGCAGTAACGTCACTAGCACTTTGGTAAAGCATCAAGGTTGAAATTTGACCAGAACCTTCATCCAAAATAGGGAAATGATCCCATGTGGCATTTGCAACACTTGTGATTAAAATGATAATAAATGATATTTTTTTTAACATAAAATCCCTCCTAATTCAATCTAATTTAAACGTTCCAGCTAGAAAAATTTTTTAATACTTGAAGCCCAATAGAACCGCTTTTTTCTAAGTGGAATTGAGTTGCAATCAAGTTGTCTTTTCCGACGATACATTGAAAAGTTTGCGAGCCATAAGTGGTTTCTGCAAAAGCATTTTCATTTGCCACTAAAGGGTGATAAGAATGCACATAATAAAAATCAGAACCGTCTGGAATACCCTTCATGATAGGATGTTCTTTAGTGTAAATGACTTGGTTCCAACCCATATGCGGGATTTTTAATCCAGGCTCATCCTTAAAGCGTACCGCTTTTCCATGTAAAAGGCCTAACGTAGGAACGCCACCATCTTCATCACTGGAATCGAGAATGATTTGACACCCAATGCAAATACCTAAAACAGGGCGACCTTTTTTTACTACCGTAGAGACCGCTTCTCCAATACCAATATTTGTTAAAACTTGCATGGCTGACCCAGCAGCACCCACACCAGGAAAAATAATTTTCTCCGCAGAGGCAATTTCCTCTGGATTTCGGCTTACTTTTGCTTGAATATTCAAAAAAGAAAGTGCATTAAAAACAGATGTTAAATTTCCAGCACCGTAATCAACAACTATAATAGGATTCATTTTCTAAATATAAAAAAAACACCGTTCTATCCAACATGAATACCTCAATCTGTCTCGGTATTTCGCCACAATATTTTTTCATTTCACTTGATGATAAATAAAAAGCCAATTCTTTTTTATCCCTCTTTTTTGAATCATCATGAAGTGTCTCGCTGTTTATTGTTATAAAAATAGATTGTCATCACCTCGCATCTCGCCCTTTATAAACAAGAATCCTTTGTGGTTCATATCATTTTTCTTAATAGCATAAAAAAACAGGCTGTTACTTAGAACAGTCTGTTTTTTTGAAAAGATTTTATATCAAAATCAAGTTATGGAAGGCATGCCTCTTTTAAGGCAGACTATAACAATCCATCAAAGAAATCATTTCCTTTATCATCTACAATAATAAATGCAGGGAAATCCTTGATCGTGATTTTACGAATCGCTTCCATTCCAAGTTCAGGGAACGCCACCACTTCATTAGACAAGATGTTTTGTTCCGCAAGAATCGCCGCAGGACCGCCTATGGAGCCTAAGTAGAAGCCTCCAAATTTTTTGCAAGCATCGGTAACATCTTTGGAACGATTTCCCTTAGCCACCATGATCATACTGCCGCCCTTTTCTTGGAAAGAAGCCACATAAGAATCCATACGACCAGCTGTAGTTGGGCCAAAGCTTCCAGTAGGCATGCCTTGTGGAGTCTTTGCAGGACCAGCATAATAAACAGGATGATTTTTGAAGTAATCAGGCAAATCTTCGCCTCGTTCCAGCATCTCCGCTAACTTAGCATGAGCGATGTCTCGAGCCACAATCATCGTGCCAGAAAGAGAAAGACGCGTTTTTACAGGGTACTGCGAAAGTTGTTTCAAGACTTCGCTCATCGGACGGTCTAAATTCACTTCCACCGCTGGAGCAAGAGGGGTCTCTTCGCCCGCTTTTGGAAGGTATTGTTCTGGATTATGTTCCATTTTTTCAATCCAAAGGCCATCAGCATCAATTTTTGCTCGGATGTTGCGGTCCGCAGAGCAAGAAACACCAATAGAAACAGGGCAACTAGCCGCATGACGAGGGCAACGAATCACACGAACATCGTGTACAAAGTATTTACCCCCAAATTGAGCGCCAATTCCTGATTTCTGACAAATATGAAGAACCTTTTGTTCCATTTCAATATCACGGAAAATGCGTCCATTTTCAGAACCGCTTGTAGGGAGATTATCTAAATATCCACAACTAGCAAGCTTCACTAATTTTAAGTTGGATTCGGCACTAAACCCACCAATCACAAGTGCAAGATGATAAGGAGGGCAAGCTGCTGTTCCTAGAGACTTTATCTTCTCTGTAATAAATTTTTCAAGTGCTTTTGGATTAAGAAGAGCTTTTGTCATTGGCCAGTAATATGTCTTATTAGCAGATCCACCACCCTTAGCCACAAATAAGAAGTCAAAATGATCCCCTGGTTCAGCAAGAAGATCTACTTGAGCAGGTAAATTACAAGCCGTATTTTTTTCTTCATACATAGATAGTGGAGCGACTTGACTATAACGAAGGTTTAATTTGGTATAAGCATTATAAACACCTTCTGAAATGGCTTCCGCATCATCACAATTTGTCCAAATACGCTGCCCTTTTTTAACAAAAGCAATGGCCGTTCCTGTATCTTGGCAAAAAGGTAAAACGCCTTTATTCGAAACACAAGCATTTTGAAGCAAAGTAAGCGCCACAAATTTATCATTATCACTGGCTTCAGGGTCTTTTAAAATAGATGCCACTTGCTTTGTATGAGCAGGACGAAGACGGAAACTGACTTCAGAGAAAGCAGCTTCAGTCAACTTCACTAAAGCAGAACGCTCCACTTTTAGAACCTTTTCACCATCAAAATCAGCTAAAGAAACACCTTCTTTGCCAATATTTACGTACTGAGTCTTATCTTGACCGTATTGAATATTTTTTTCGTACTGAAAAGCCATTTTTTGCCTCTTATCAAAAGTAACGTTGAAAAATTAGTCTTTTTTTACATTTTATTTTCATAAAAATTAAATATTTCGCCTTTTTTTGAAATTTATTTGAAAAAAAGTGATACGGGCAAGCAAGATAAGAATTATCTTTTGAATCATTGGAATCATTGTTTACCTAATCGATTCACTATAAGACGAGGACTATATGAATTTTAAAAAAATCACCTTTTTGGCTTTACTTGTATCGACATTAGCCTTTGCCGCAGATGCGAATACAACAAAAACAGCAGCCACCCCAGCTCCTGTTAAAAAAGAAGCTGTTACCCCTGCTAAAACTGAAGCCGTTGCTCCTGCTACAACCGAAGCCGCTGCTCCTGCAAAAAAAGAAGCTGCTGCTCCTGCTAAAACGGAAGCTGTTGCTGCTACTGCAACCACAGACTCTGCAGCCGTTGCTCCTGCTGCAACCACCGATTCTGCTGCCGTTGCTCCTGCTGCAACCACCGACTCTACTGCCGTTGCTCCTGCTACAACAGAAGTCGCTGCTCCTGCCGCTGTAGATACGACAAAAGAAGTCTTAGAAACTACAGAAAAACCTGCTGTTGATTCTGCTGCCCTAGCAAAAGCAGAAGCAGACAAAATTGCCGCTGAAAAAGAAGCAAAAGCAAAAGCAGATAGTGTTGCAGCTGCTGAAAAAGCATTAGAAGAACCAATGACTCCAACTGCTCAAAAAGCAATTATGGAAAACCCATGGGAATTCTTAATCGTTTCCGCTGCATTTATTGCCTCTGTTTTAGTGATTATTTTTACTGGTAAAGAATAATTTTTACCCTACTTTGATTTTGAAAAGACGAGATTAAAATCTCGTCTTTTTTTATTTAAAACGAAAGCAAGGCTCGAGCAAAATAAAGAGAGATTCTGAAATCATTTTTTCTCTGATACAAAACATGCTTTTGTGTTTCAACAAAAAGAAACATAATCTTTAAAAGCATAACCTGTGAGCATTCCAATTCCAATAAAAGATGGTCTCATTTTTCGCCTGAATAAAGAAACATTTTCAAAATAGTACTGTTTTGCAACCCCTTAATCCAAGGTTTTTTCCTTATCATTCTATCCTCACGTTTGTTTTCTTTTGTTTTTCATCACGCCATTTTGAATAACGAGAAAAATCTCCCCATAAACCCTCTATTTACATATAAAAAACGTGTTTTTTTCATGTAATTTTTGAATTAGGAATGTTCATTCTAGTGGAATAAATTTATTTTTGTAACTTGTGGATTTTGGGATACAATTTGTTTTGATGAGTAAAAAGAAGGAGGCTTTGTGCCTATTGGATATTTTTTAGTATTGTGTTTCGCTGTATTCTCTTTTGCGCAACAGAATCTCTCAACTCCTTACGATTTAATTCGACCTGTATATCCACTCACATGGGATAGTACTGTTTTCGATAATTATGATACAACAGTCACAACTAAAAAAGGCATGGTGCCTAAAAATAGGACTCCAGCAAGTTTTGTTCCAACAACACTGATTCCAGACACATTAAATCAAGCCTATTTAGATGCCATTAATCTAAAAATTTCTCCTATCCGAATTAACCAAGCAGGTTATCTCGAAAATGACCCTGAACGCAAATTCTATTACGTGGGTTCAGCAACCTCATTTGAAGTAGTTGATTCTCTTGGTAATTCTTTTACTCCAAAATACACTGGAACATTCCAATCTAGTGGTACTACAACCGCTTCTGACTGGACGATTATTGCTGGCACTAACGCTGCTACAAATGATCAATTACGCTATCAAGTTTCTACTGTAGGCCCCTCTGGAACAATTCAAATTGGAAATCTTCCATTAGACCTCCCCACCAATCAACGCCTACGTGTTAAAGTGGGTAGTGATATTTCTGCTACGTTTATCATTAGCAATGATGTTTATTCCATGGTGCGTTCCGCCACTCTAAAATTTTATGGAATCAATAGAAGTGGTAATTCAGAATCTTGGTTTCACCCAGCAAGCCATACAAAAGATGGTGGCGGTCCCGTCGTCACAGGAGCTGCCGATGTGCGCGGTCCTTTTAACTCTACTTTAGCGGGAACTTTACAAGGAGGTTACTACGATTGTGGTGACCACCTCAAAGAATCTCAAACTCAAATGTATGCCTTTATGGTGGCAGCAGTGTTAGCCGCCACCAATCCAATGGCAGATGACGATAAATACGAGTATAACCATGGTAATACAGCCATAGATGGTATTCCAGATATGCTACGTGAAGCGAAACACGGTGCAGATTTTGTACTTAGAGCCTATAATCGTGCTGGAGGAGTCATTGATGATATGGCTCTATCTATCGGTAATTTTGGTTCTGATCATGGTTGGTGGGGTCGTCCTGAACACCAAGATAATTTACCTACTGGAAATACCGCCACGGCGACTGACCGAGGTGGTCCTGCTTCTAGAACGGTTCGTCTCGGTGAAATTGGTGCAAATATTGGTGGTGAAACAGCCGCTGGTCTTGCGATTCTTGCAAAAGACTATGCACAGTTTGACAAACCCTTTGCAGACAGTTGCTTAATGGTAGCTAAAAAGATGTATGACTTTGCAAAAAGCCTTGCTACAGGAAAAAGCACCTACGATGGCGGAAAACCTTTTGTGAATAACACAAAACCCGCTGGATGGTCTTCCCCAGCTTATAATGGGAACAACGAATTTTTTGACGACCTAGCTCTAGCTTCTATTTCCCTTTTTTATGCCACAG
>LIUM01000013.1 GCA_001462345.1 Fibrobacteria bacterium AD312
CGCTATTCGCGAAGGCGGCCGCACTGTTGGTGCTGGTTCCGTAACCGAAATTCTTAAATAAGGATAATAAATGGCTGCTGAACGCATTCGTATTCGCTTGAAGTCTTTCGATCATCGCATGATTGATCGTTCGGCTCAAGACATTGTGAATACAGCTAAAAATACTGGGGCTCGCATTGCTGGTCCCATTCCTCTTCCTACAAAGACTCAAAAATACACGGTTCTTCGCTCTCCTCATATCGATAAGACTTCCCGTGAACAGTTCGAATCTCGGACTCACAAGCGCTTAATAGATATTTTGGACGCAACTCCGCAAACAGTTGATTCTCTCATGAAACTCGACTTGCCCGCTGGTGTCGAAGTAGAAATTAAGGTTTAATACAATGAACGGAATTCTTGCTAAAAAGCTGGGAATGACCCAATTGTTTACGGAACAGGGCGAGTGCGTACCTGTTACAGTCCTTGAGGCTGGTCCGTGCGTGGTCGTTTGCCACAGAACAGAAAATAAGGAAGGCTATAAAGCCATCCAAATTGGATTTGGTTCTAAAAAAGAACAACGCGCTAATAAGGCTGAAATCGGACATTTCAAAAAAGCTGGTGTTGACGTTTGTGAACATCTCGCTGAATTTGATGTTTCTGATCTCGAATCTTGGCCTGTAGGTAAAGAAATTGGAGCTGCTGATTTTGCTGACGTAAAGCAAGTTAATGTTTCTGGTCTTTCCAAAGGTCGTGGTTTTGCTGGTGCAATTAAGCGCCATGGATTCCATAGCGGTCCTCGTTCTCATGGTACACACAATATGCGTGAACCAGGTAGTACATCCGCTCATAGTTATCCTGGTCGCGTATTTCCTGGTAAAAAAATGCCTGGACAATATGGCAATAAAAAAGTAACCGTAAAACATTTACAGGTTGTAAAAGTAGACGGTGAACGTAATTTAATTTTCGTTCGCGGTGCTGTACCTGGTCCTAAAAACGGTGTAATCGTGGTGAGGAAAGACTAATGGCAACGGCAAAGCTCTACGCCGCTAACGGCGCATTTAAAAATGAAATTGAACTTCCTGCCATGTTTGACTCTGAAGTCAACAAGGTCTGCATGTATTTGCACATCAAGGCAATACTAAATAACCGTCGTCAAGGTACTGCTCAAACAAAGACTCGTTCTATGGTTAGTGGTGGTACCACAAAACCATGGAAACAAAAGGGTACTGGCCGTGCTCGTGCTGGTCAGAATACATCTGCTGTTTGGGTTCGTGGTAATAAGGCTCACGGTCCGAAGTCTCATGAATATTTCGAAAAAGTAAACAAGAAAGTTAAGCAAATTGCTTTCCGTTCTGCATTGACAACAAAGGCTCTCGAAGGCAAAGTTCTTGTTTTTGAAGCACTTGCTTTTGATGCTCCTAAAACGAAAGATTTTCTTGCAGTGATGTCAAAATCAGGTATTGAACAACGCAATGCATTGTTAATTGTAAGCGCCAAGGACTCAAACTTGACTCTTTCTTCAGCAAACGTACCTTGGGTTCGTTGTGCTCGCCTTAGCGATGTAAATACTTATGATTTGATTCGTGCAAACAATGTGGTTATCTCCCAGGCCGCTCTGGGTGAGCTCACCGGAGGTTCCAGGTGAAAGAAATACATCAAATCTTAGTGGCTCCACATATTACGGAAGAAACCAGCAAAAACATGGTTGATCCTCGTACTGGTGTGCGTCAATATGTATTCAAGGTTGCCAAGGATGCTAGCAAGCCTGAAATTAAGGCTGCCATCGAAAAGCGTTTCGAAGTGAAAGTGGATTCAGTCAATACCTTGATCAATCGAGGGAAGATGAAACGCGTTCGCATGATCGCAGGCAAAAAGTCAAATTGGAAAAAGGCTTACATTACATTGAAAGCCGGGCAAAAAATTGCCGAATTTGAAGGAGTCTGATCATGGGTCTGAAATCTTATAGACCACTTACCCCGACTTTGCGTTACAAGCAAATCAGTGATAAGAAAGAAATTACAGCTTCTGAGCCGTACAAACCTCTTACTACTGGTATCAAACGTAGCTCTGGTCGCAGCAATGTTGGCGAAATAACATCTCGTCGTCGTGGCGGTGGACACAAAAAACTTTATCGTATTATTGATTTTAAACGCAATATCAAGGGTATCCCTTGTGTTGTTGAAACCATTGAATATGATCCAAATCGTACCGCTCGTATTGCTTTAGTAAAATACGAAAATGGTAAACGTTGCTACATTATTGCTCCTAATGACATTAAAGTGGGTGACGTTCTCCAATCTGGTGACACAGCTGAGTTCCGTGTAGGTAATGCTTTGCCTATTCGCGATATTCCAGTAAACACCATGATTCATAATATTGAAATGAAGCCAGGTAAAGGAGCTCAAATTGCTCGCTCAGCTGGTGCTTCTGCAGAACTTGTAGCTAAAGATGGTAAGCATTGTCAAGTTCGCCTCCCAAGTGGTGAAGTTCGCTTAATTTTAGGTGAATGCCTCGCTGTTGTTGGTCAGGTTTCAAATATTGATCACATGAACGAATCTTCTGGTTCGGCTGGTCGTTCTCGCTGGCTTGGCAAGCGTCCATCGGTACGCGGTGTCGTTATGAATCCAGTGGACCATCCGCTTGGTGGTGGTGAAGGACGTACATCTGGTGGTCGTCATCCATGTTCTCCTTGGGGTAAAAACTCAAAGGGAGCCAAAACACGTAACAATAAACGTACAGATAAGCTTATCGTACGTCGTCGTCAGAAAAAGAGGGCCTAGTTCATGTCGAGATCCCTTAAAAAAGGTGCGTTTGTTGATTCCCACGTACTTATTAAAGCTCAAGCGATGGCTAGTTCTGAGCGTAAACAGGCTATTAAAACCTGGTCCCGCCGTTCTACGATCATTCCTGATATGGTTGGACTTACTTTCTCCGTATACAACGGAAAGCAGTTCTTACCAGTTTATGTCACCGAAAACATGGTTGGCCACAAACTAGGTGAATTTGCTCCTACCCGTTTGTTCCGCGGTCATCGTAAAGACGAAAAGGCCGGAGGAAAGAAATAATGCAAGCTACAGCAAAAGTAAAGAACGTACGCTACGGTGTACGCAAACTTCGTCAAGTTGTTGATTTAATGCGTGGCAAGTCTGTTGATGAAGCCTTTGCCATGCTTTCGATTCTTCATTCTCAAAAGAAAGGTGCAGTAATTGTTGAAAATGCATTGAAATCTGCAGTTGCAAATTTCAAGCAAAAATCACCAGCACCTGTGAATGCCGAAGATTTGAAAATCAAAAGTATCTCAGCTGATGGCGCTACAATTATGAAACGTATTCGTCCTCGTTCACAAGGCCGTGCGTTCCGTATTGAAAAACCAACATCCCACTTGACCGTTATCGTCGCTAACGATACAGATAAGGAGTAAACCATGGGTCAAAAAACTCATCCATACGGTCTTCGCCTTGGTGTAATCAAGGGCTGGCAATCCAAGTGGTATGCTGAAGACAAATTCGCTGATCTTCTATATGAAGATATCGTTCTTCGTCGTTACTTAATGAAACGCTTTGAACACGCTTCAATTGCTAAGATTGGTATCGAACGTACAGTAAAAAAAGTCAATGTAAATCTTTATACGGCTCGCCCTGGTATTGTTATCGGTAAAAAGGGTGAAGAATTGGATCGCCTCAAAGGGGAATTACAATTTTTGACCGGAAAAGAGATCTATATCAGTGTTCACGAAATTAAACGTCCAGAAACAGATGCTAAATTAGTGGCCGAAAACATTGCTCGTCAACTTGAAAAACGTATTTCCTTCCGTCGTGCTATGAAACGTGCGATTCAGAGCGCTATGCGCATGGGTGTTGAAGGAATTAAAGTTCAAGTGGGTGGTCGTTTAGGTGGTGCTGAAATCGCTCGTGTTGAAAAGTATGCTGAAGGTCGTGTACCTTTACACACACTTCGTGCTGATATTGACTATGCCACTTCAACCGCAAAAACTGTGTATGGTGCCATTGGCGTAAAAGTCTGGATCATGCATGGTGAAAAGATCGGCAAAGATGTCATGTCTGAAGCCAAGAAAGAGAAGTAATTTATGCTAAGTCCGAAAAGAACAAAATTTCGCAAAATGATGAAAGGCCGCATGAAGGGTCGCGCGACTCGCGGTGATTATATGGCTTTTGGCGATTTTGGCTTACAAGCTCTTGAAAAATGCTGGCTCACTGCCCGCCAAATTGAAGCTGCTCGTATTGCTATGACACGTAAAATCAAGCGTGGTGGACGCGTTTGGATTCGCGTTTTTCCGGATAAACCTATTACAAGGCATCCTGCTGAAGCTCGTATGGGTAAAGGTAAAGGAAGTGTTGAGTTTTGGGCTGCCGTTATTTTGCCAGGGCGCATAATTTTTGAAATGGGTGGAGTAGAAAAGGCTCTCGCTCTGGAAGCTCTCCAGGTGGCAGCACAAAAACTTCCGCTAAAAGTTAAAATCGTTGAGGCTTCGGAGATCTAATGAAAGCTCGTGAACTAAAAGAAATGGGAACTGACCAGCTTCAGGAAACGCTCGCCAAATTGAATCTCGATCTTTTCAATTATCGTCTTACAGCTAAGACTGGTAATTTGGAAAAACCATCTATGATTCGCGCTGCCCGTAAGGATATTGCCCGAATTAAGACAATCCTCAGTGAAAGGGCCAAGGCGTAAGCCGGGCAGGAGCAGGAAATGGATAGAAATTCACGTAAGGTTAGACAAGGTATCGTCTCTTCCAACGCAATGGATAAGACGATTACGGTTGTGGTTGAAAACCGCAAACGTCATCCTATGTATAATAAAATCATGACAACATCTAAGAAACTTAAGGCTCATGACGAAAATAATGAAGCTGGTGAAGGTGACTTAGTTGAAATCATGGAAACTCGCCCTCTATCTGCAACTAAGCGCTGGCGTTTAGTGCGGATTTTGGAAAAGAAGAAATAATCCCTTTGGAGTAAGGCGAATATGATTCAAGAAGAAACAAGACTAGTCGTGGCCGATAACAGTGGTGCCAAGGAAGTCGCCTGCATCCGAGTTTTGGGTGGGACAAATCGTCGTTACGCAAGTATCGGCGATGTAATCAAAGTGTCTGTAAAAGACGCTATTCCCCAGAGCAAGGTGAAGAAAGGTTCCGTAGCAGACGCTGTCGTTGTTCGTACACGCAAAGAAATAGGTCGTAAAGACGGTTCATTAATCCGTTTTTCCGATAATGCCGTTGTTCTCGTCAATAAAGATGGTGAACCACGTGGAACTCGTATTTTTGGGCCCGTAGCTCGTGAGCTTCGTGACAGGAAATACATGAAAATAATTTCTCTTGCCCCTGAGGTTCTTTAATGTCAAATATTAAAAAGAACGATAACGTAAAAGTCATCGCAGGTACATCTAAGGGTAAGTCCGGAACAGTTATCAGCGTCGATCCAAAAGCTGGTCGCGTTGTTGTTAGCGGTGTGAACGTTCGTAAACGTCATGAAAAGCCGAGCCAGACAAACCAAACCGGTGGCATTATTGATAAGGAAATGCCTATCGATATTTCTAACGTGATGCTTCTCGAAGGAAATGTTCCCGTACGTACTCGTCGAGTTCGTGAAAAGGGGAAACAGAGTGTTCGAGTCAGTGTTAAAACCGGCAAGGCTCTGTGAGGTTTAATAACATGACTAATATGCAATTATTTTATAACGAAAAAGTAGTTCCAGAATTAATGGAACGCTTTGGCTACAAGAATGTAATGCAGATTCCACGCCTAGAAAAGATTGTTATCAATATGGGTGTTGGAGATGCGGCTCAAAACCGTAAAATTCTTGATGAAGCTGTTGAAACGCTTTCAGCTATTTCAGGTCAAAAAGCCGTTGTCACAACAGCAAAGAAAGCTATTTCTAACTTTAAGCTTCGTGAAGGTTTAGGTATTGGTTGTAAGGTAACTCTCCATGGTGATAACATGTGGGATTTCTTATATCGATTCATCAATATATCCTTACCTCGTGTTAGAGACTTTCGTGGTCTTGCACGTCGTGGTTTTGATGGTCGTGGCAACTATACTTTAGGTATTAAAGAACAAACTATTTTTGTTGAAATCGACATTGAAAAAGTGACCAGGACTCAAGGAATGGACATTACTTTTGTTACTTCTGCTAAAACAGATGACGAAGGTCGTGCTCTTCTCGAAGCTCTTGGACTCCCCTACAGGAAGTAAGGTAATACCATGGCTAGCAGAAGAATGATTGAAAAATGCAAACGTACCCCGAAATATGTTGTTCGTGGTTATAATCGTTGCAAGCGTTGCGGTAGGCCGCACGCTTATATGCGCCGCTTTGGCCTTTGCCGTATTTGCTTCCGCGAAATGGCACTTGCCGGCGAAATCCCCGGTATCACTAAATCGTCCTGGTAAGGAGAGTAGAAATGGCAATGACAGATCCTATCGCCGATATGCTCACACGAGTTCGTAATGCTACTTCAGCAAAACTTCCCGTAGTGGACATTCCTGCCAGCAATTTAAAACGCGAAATCGCTCGCGTGTTGCAGGAAAAAGGTTTTATTAAAAAATTCGTCGTCGTAGAAGATGGCAAGCAAGGAATCTTAAAGATTTTGCTTCGCTATACAGATGGCGCTCCCGCAATTCAAGGCTTACAACGTGTTAGCCGTCCTGGTCTTCGTCACTATGTTGACTCGGCTAAGCTTCCACGTGTTCGTAATGGTCTTGGTTTTGCTATCATCTCCACTTCTCAAGGTGTGATGACTGATCACGAAGCCCGCAAGCAAAATGTGGGTGGTGAAGTTCTCGCAAAGGTCTGGTGAGGTAAAGATGTCACGTATTGGAAAAGCTATTATTTCAATTCCAGCTGGTGTGAAAGTTGCGGTCAATGGTCAGAATGTTCAAGTGGAAGGCCCTTTAGGGAAACTTTCAACTGATATTCATGAACTAATTAAGATGAGCATCGAAGGAAACACAATTTCTTTTGCTCGTCCTGATGATCTTAAGTTTTCTCGAGCAATTCATGGTACTACACGTGCACTCGTCGCCAATATGGTTGAAGGTGTGACAAAAGGTTTTCAAAAGACTTTGGAAATTGTTGGTGTTGGTTATCGTGTGGAACAAAAAGGTAAAGACCTTAATCTTGTTCTAGGATTTTCTCACCCAGTAATTTTTAAGGCTCCAGAAGGAGTTACTTTAACCGCTCTTGATCCTTTAAAAATTTCAATTAAAGGTATTGATAAGCAAAAAGTAGGTCAAGCTGCTGCTGAAATCCGTAAGTATCGCCGTCCTGAACCTTATAAAGGTAAGGGTATTAAGTATACTGGTGAAATTGTTCGCCGTAAGCAAGGCAAGAAGACAGGTAAATAAGGTAACATTATGACTGCTATTGCAAAAAAAAGAATTATATCTCGGAATGCGCGTCACACTCGTATTCGCAAAACCGTGATAGGGACTCCTGAATGCCCTCGTTTGGCTGTACGTCGTTCTCTTGCCAACATGGTGGCTCAGATTATTGACGATAAGAATAATAAGTCTCTCGTTCAAGTTTCTACAACTTCGAAAGAATTTCAATCGAAGTATGGCGAAATGACAAAAACAGAACAGAGCAAACAGCTCGGCGCCCTCGTTGCAGAACTTGCAAAGTCCAAGGGTATTGAATCTGTGGTCTTTGACCGCGGTGGTTACATTTATCATGGCCGTGTTCAGGCGCTCGCAGAGGGTGCTCGTGAAAACGGACTTCAATTCTAAGAGGTACACTTTGGAACGAGATACTCAAGTTTCTGAATTTGAAGATCGGGTGGTTCACATCAACCGTTGCGCCAAGGTTGTGAAAGGCGGTCGCCGCTTTTCCTTCAGTGCCTTGGTTGTTGTTGGAAACAAAAATGGTAAGATCGGTGTTGGTCTTGGAAAAGCTAAAGAAGTTTCTGAAGCTATTCGTAAGGGCACAGAAGCCGCTCAACGCAATTTAATTGAAGTCCAACTTCTTGACGGAACCATTCCACACGATATCGAAGTAAAATTTGGTGCAACTCGCATTTTATTAATGCCAGCTGCTCCAGGTACAGGTGTTATTGCTGGTGCAGCTGCACGTGCTGTTTTTGAACTTGCAGGTGTTCGCAATATCCTAACAAAGATTCATGGTTCTTCTAATCCAAGTACCGTGGTTCACGCTTGTATCGAAGGTCTTACTTCACAAAAGAATAAACAGGACTGCGCTATATTGCGTGGTATTAACGCCTGAGGCCTAATGCTATGAAGAAAGTCCGAATTACGCAAATGAAAGGTACTGTCCGTGTATTGCCAGAGCATCGTGCTAATTTAGCCGCTCTTGGTTTACGTGGTATTCGTAAAACAAAAGAACACGTTTTGACTCCTGCTATTCAAGGGATGATTAATCGTGTGCGTCATCTGATTAAGGTCGAGGAGATCTAAGATGGAATTAAATACACTTAATCCAGGTAAAGCCAAAACGACCAAACGCAAACGCATTGGCCGTGGTCCAGGCTCCGGTTGGGGAACCACTGGTGGTCGTGGTCAGAAAGGTGCTGGTGCTCGTAAAAGTGCTAAGGCTGGACGCGTTGCTTTTGAAGGCGGCCAAATGCCGATTCATCGTCGCACTCCAAAGCGTGGTTTCAAATCTCATTTTGTTAAAGATGTTCAAGTAATCAATTTGAAAAAATTGGCTGCTTCGAATGTTGCAGAATTTGATGCCAAAGTATTAGCTGATTTAGGCATGATTAAACATGTTTCTAAACCAGTGAAAATTCTCGCTTATGGTGCAATTGATAAAGCTATTACATTAAAGGTTAATGCTATCAGCGAAAAAGCAAAAGCAGCTGTTGAAGCAGCTGGTGGCAAAGTCGAGATTATCTAATGGAAGCTCTCAAGAAAGCTATTAGTGCGTTTGTTAACGCTTTTAAGATTGAAGACCTAAGAAAAAAGCTTCTTTTTACTTTAGGTATTTTAATTATTTATCGCGTTGGCTCTCATATCACTATCCCTGGTGTGGACTCTACTGTTCTAGCAGAATACTTCCGAAATAACAATAGTTTTTTCGGCTTGTATGATTCCTTTACTGGTGGTGCTTTTGCTAAAGCGACGGTGTTTGCTTTGGGTATAATGCCTTACATTACTGCAAGCATTATTATTCAATTAATGGGTTCGGTTATTCCTGCAATTCAAGTGCTACAAAAAGAAGGTCAGGAAGGACGTGCCAAATTAAATCAGTATACCCGTTATTTTACAGTGGCCTTAGCGGCGCTTCAGGGATGGGGCGTATCTGTCTGGCTTTCTGCTCTTAAGGTAACGACTGCAACTGGGGCTGGCGTTTCTGTTTTGCTAGAAGATTTTTCTTCTGGTGCTGGAAACATAGGCTTTCGATTTTTAGCTACTCTAACCTTTACTACAGGTACCATTTTTGTAATGTACCTTGGCGAACAAATTACTTCGCGTGGTATTGGTAATGGTATTTCTCTTATTATCTTCGCCGGTATCGTGGGTAGTCTTCCAAGAGCTATCCTTGGTGAACTAGAAATGTTGAAAGAAGGTATACAACCTCTAGCTATTGAAATTTTCATTTTGGCGCTAGTGGTTGCTATTATCGCATTCATCGTTTTTGTTGAACAAGCGAACCGTCGCATTCCACTCCAGAGTCCCCGCCGTGTGGTTGGACGCAAAGTGATGGGTGGTCAGTCTAGCTATTTGCCTTTCAAGGTGAATACAGCTGGTGTGATCCCTGTGATTTTTGCTTCATCCATTATGTTTGTGCCAGCTATGATTGCATCATGGTTCCCAAACTTTAGTTGGGCTCAGTCCTTTGCATCTGCTTTTATGCCAGGACATATTACATATAGTGTAATATTTGGTTCTCTGATTATTTTCTTCACGTACTTTTATACAGCAATTCAATATAACCCAAATGATATTGCTGATAATCTTAAAAAGTCTGGAGGATTTATCCCAGGTATTCGTCCAGGAAAAAAGACCGCAGAGTATATAGATCACATTTTGACACGTATTTCATTGCCAGGTTCTATGTTCTTGGCCTTGATTAGCGTTGGTCCGCTTCATTTGAAAGACGCTTTGAATATGTCTTTCTATATTGGTGGCACCTCGGTCTTGATCGTGGTCGGTGTGGCGTTGGATACTCTTCGACAACTCGAAGCCCAACTGCATACCAAGAATTATGAAGGTTTCTTAAAACGTGGCCGCATTCGCGGCAGGATGGCGTCCTAGTGGCTAAAGAAGAAGGCATACAAGTAGAAGGCGTTGTGCTCGAAGCACTTCCAAACGCATTCTTTCGAGTTGGCCTCGAAAATGGTCATGAAATATTAGCTCATGTTTCAGGAAAAATGCGCAGGCATTTTATTAGAATTTTGCCTGATGATAAAGTTCTAGTTGAAATATCCCCTTATGATTTATCTAGGGGACGAATCACTTACCGTTACAAGTAATAGGTAAAAAAAAAAGGTAACCTATGAAAATCAAAGCCTCCATCAAACCAAGATGTGAAAACTGCAAAATTATCCGTCGTAAAGGTATTTTGCGTATTATCTGTTCGAAAAACCCCCGCCACAAGCAGAAACAGGGATAGGAGATCTCATGGCACGTATCGCTGGTGTCGATTTACCGAGAACTAAAACTGTCGAGTACGGTTTGACCGCCATTTTTGGTGTCGGTTTATTTACCGCTCGAAAAGTTTGTACTCAACTTGGTATAGACAAAGACAAAAAATGTGATGATTTGACTGAAGAAGAGCAAGGTAAAATCCGCCATCTTCTTGAAGAAGAATATTCTGTTGAAGGTCAACTCCGCGCAGAAACGACTCTTAACATTAAACGTTTACAAGATATTGGATGCTATCGTGGCCTACGTCATCGCAAGGGTTTACCTGTTCGCGGTCAACGTTCACGTACCAATGCTCGTACACGTAAAGGTCCGAAGAAAACCGTGGCTAACAAGAAGAAGTAAGGAGATAGTTCGTGGCTGACGAAGAAATCAAAGAAACTACAGCTGCAACTGAAACAGTTGCTTCTGAAGAAACAAAAATTAAGAAAGGAAAGAAGCGTGTTGATGTACAAGGTATCGCTTGTGTGAATGCTTCTTTTAACAATACGATTGTATCTATTACAGATGCTCGTGGAAACGTTGTTGCTTGGGGTTCTCCAGGAAACGCCGGATTTAAGGGTTCTCGTAAAAGCACACCATTTGCAGCTCAGCTTGCTTCAGAAGCAGCTGGTCGCAAAGCATTTGATCTTGGCATGCGTAAAGTAGATGTCCGAGTAAAAGGTGCTGGTGGCGGTCGTGAATCTGCTGTTCGAGCCCTCAAAAATGCAGGCCTCGAAGTTCTGTCTATTCGTGACGTGACGGGTGTTCCGCATAACGGATGTCGTCCTAAAAAGAAGAGAAGAATTTAATTTAATGAGGTATCGCTAATGATGTGGAAGTCCCTTCAGATGCCGCGCAGTTTCCAGAAAGTGGAAACTGGCGAAGATGGGCGCTACGCCAAATTTGTCGTAGAAGCTCTTGAACGCGGTTGGGGTATTACTTTAGGTAATGCTCTTCGTCGTACGTTGTTGTCTTCATTGCAAGGCGCGGCAATTGTCTCTGTAAAAATCGACGGTGTCGATAAAGAGTTTACTACGATTCCTGGAGTAAAGGAAGATGTTACTGACATCATCTTGAATCTCAAAGGCATTCGTGTAAAACTGCTTTCTGATCACGATGAAACATTACGGCTGGATATGTCCGGTGACGGCAAAATTACAGCTGCTGATATTGAAGAAAATCCGAATGTAGTGATTTTAACGCCTGATGTACATATTGCGACGTTGAATGGGAATGCTTCTTTAAGCATGGAATTGAAGATTTCATCTGGCCGCGGTTATGTGACTGCAGATGAATTGAAAGATCCAAATGCTCCCATTGGCGAAATTGCAATGGATGCTAATTTCAATCCTGTATTGAAAGTAGCGATGCATATCAGCGATACTCGTGTTGGACAGCGTACAGATTTTAATCGTCTTGAACTAGAAGTCACTACTGATGGTTCTATTGATCCTGAAGATGCTCTTGCTTATGCAGCAAAGTTGCTAGTCGATCATTTAGAAACATTCATTAACTTCGAAGGTGATCTCGAATCTCCTGAAGAAATGGAACAAGATGAGGAACGTCAACGTATTTCAACTCTTCTTCGTATGCGCGTGGATGAACTCGAACTATCTGTTCGTTCAAGCAACTGCTTAAGAATGGCTAACATTCATACGATTGCTGAACTCGTACGAAACAAAGAAAATGATATGCTTAAATACAAGAACTTCGGTAGGAAGTCCTTGGTGGAACTTAACGAGGTGTTAACGTCGATGGGTCTCAGTTTTGGGATGAACGTCGATGATTATCTGAAGGATTAATAGAAATGAGACACGGTGTAAAGAACAAGAAATTGGGTGTGAACGCACAACATAAGCGTGCCATTCTTCGTAGCCTCGCCACTTCTATTTTAGAAAAAGGCTTGGAGACCGAACAAGGTAATCGTTATATTCGTACAACTTTGCTTAAGGCTAAGTTAGCGAAAAGCATTGTTGACCGTTTAATTACCTATGCAAAAAAAGGCGACCTCTCTGCTCGTCGTGAAGCGGCTCGCTTTGTACGCGATCCAAAAGTAGTTCAAGGTCTATTTGATGTACTTGGTCCACGTTATGCTTCAAGAAATGGTGGTTATACTCGAGTATTAAAGCTCGGTCCTAACCGTCCTGGTGATGCAGCTGAAATGGCTTTAATCGGACTTGTAGAAGATGAAGTTGTTGAAAAAACAGTGAAACCTTCTCAGAAAAAAACAGAAGTAAAGCCAATTGATATGGTTGAAGGTGCAGCTAAGACTGCTGAATGAGTCTTTTTAGATTCTTAAACAAAAAAGCCAACTTTTAAAGTTGGTTTTTTTGTATCTTAATTTCCTATTTGCTTGCATCTTGTAAGGTTCTTATATGCGTTTTTATAGTATAGGTATATTTTTACTTTTCTTTTCTCTTTTTGCTTTTGCTGGAGTTGAAAAGAGTGTTTCTTCATTTGGAATTTCTTTACCTTCAACGAAATCCGCACGTAATTCAATGACAATGGAACCAATGGCTGTGGAAGGAATGATTGATTCTTCTTATAAATTGGGCCCTGGTGATTTTTTAGATATTATGCTTGAAGAAGAATCTTTTTCTCTTCAAGTTTTATCTGATGGATCTATTGCGATTGAAGAGTGTGGAGTTGTTCAGGTCGCAGGAAAGACGCTTGCAGAAGTAAAAGAAGAAATTGTAAAAGTGGCTTCCAAAAAATATAATCCAGAATATGTTTATGTGCAGTTGTCGCAAATGAAAAAATTTGTGGTTAGCGTCATGGGAGCTGTTAAAACAGTAGGGCAAATGGTTGTTGCCCCTCAAACTCGTTTAAGTATGGCATTGCAAAAGGCAGATAATATTTTAGGAACAGGACGAAAGGATGATGTATGGATAATTCGTAAAGGGGATACCATTCATATCAATTGTGTTGAAATTTTTGACAAAGGAAATTTTGAGCAAGATATTTTTCTCGAACAAGGTGATCGAATTTACGTCCCTTTTATGAACAGCTTAGATATGATTGCTCTATTATTCCCTGGCGGTGGTCGTTTAGGTGTCCCTTATGATAGTTCCTCTACTATAGCACAGTATTTTGAAAAAGCAGGTGGAGATCGTATGCATAACATGGGGTATCAGTCGGTTACCATTCGCTATCCAGATAATACCACAAAAATTATATCTGCAAAAGAATTAAATCAGTGGAAAGTGCCCCCCCAAACGGAAATCGAGTTTTCAGTGAAAACACTTTTTGTTTATGTTGGTGGA
The DNA here is from genome assembly GCA_001462345.1 of Fibrobacteria bacterium AD312. Taxonomy (GTDB): domain Bacteria; phylum Fibrobacterota; class Fibrobacteria; order Fibrobacterales; family Fibrobacteraceae; genus Fibro-01. The sequence continues at coordinate 13,843 of LIUM01000013.1, forward strand.
GCAGTTATGGCTATGGGAAAAATTCCTTATGAATCTTCATGGCATGCAATCGATTATATTGCTGCTTCTGGAATATTAACTCAAACAGGGACTTGGTCTCAAGTAAGTGTTGTTCGTGGAGATCAGGAAAAAATAAAGGTGAATGTTTCAACAGATCAGATATTGCCAGGGGATTATATAGAAATTCCAAAAAGTCGCTATGAAACATTTAAGGATGTAACGATGTTTCTTGCTTCTTTGTTATCAGTGATTTCTACGGCTGTTGTCATTTATGTCAATTTTAAATAAATATTGTGGTTTTTATGGATAATCCTTCTTTAACAGAATTGCTTCTAAGAATAATCAACAATACTTTAAAGCATTTTAAGTTAGCTGCCTTTATTGTAATTGTTCCTACCATTATTGTTTTTATTCTTGTGATGTGGGTTATTAAACCAACATATTCTTCTAGTGCGATAGTAACACCTCCATCTTCTCAATCATCCATGGGAAATATAAGTAGCCTTCTTGGTGCAGGAATGGGATCCATGGGGTCATTACTTGGGCTTTCATCTAATGACGAAGATGCAAATGCTGTTTGGACTATTTTAAATTCTTGGGAAATTCACAATCAAGTAATTGATCAATTTGATCTTGTCAATCATTATGAGTTTGACGGAAAATTTCATGCTGATTTGCTAAAAACATTTAGAAAGAATTTTTCATTAAGTTCTAATAATGAAAACATGTTTGAAATTACGATTAAAGATAAAGATTATAAAAAAGCAACTAGAATGGTTGAGTTTATTTTGCAAAAAGCAGATTCGGCTTTCAATTATTTTAAAACGACTCAAGCTCGATTGTCTAGAGAGTATTTTGAAACTCGTATTGCGCTATGTTTGCATGATATTGATTCTTTACAACAAGAGTTTATTGCTTTCCAAAAAGACAATAATTTTTATGAACCGACAGCACAAATTGAAGGGACTTTAACCTACTTGGGACAAATTCAAATATTAAAAGAAGAAGTCAATATTGAACGCTCCTATGAAAAACTAAGACGTGGTGAAGACTCCAAAAAATATGATGAGTTGACTAAACGGTCTCGTACAATAGATCAATCTTTAAATAAAGTTCTTTCGGGAAAGCAAGAAAACGTGGGTTTACTTTCATTGAAAAAAACGCCAGATCTTGTGGCTAAATATCTAAGAATGGAAGAAGAAATTAAGGTACAAGTGGCATTATATAAAGTATTACGTCAACAAAGTGAACAGTTACGTATAGAAGAAGCCAAAACACTTAAAAACCTACATGTACTTCAATCGCCTTGGGAAAATGATAAAAAGATTTCTCCACGTCGTGGTTTAATATTAATGTTTACCGTATTTGTATTTACTTTTATTGCATTAATAATATGCAACTTTATATCGTTTGTAGAAAATGAAAGGCAAAGAAAAACAATTCTTGCTGTAGAATGGGAAAAGTTTTGCAAGTATATTTGTTTTTGGCAAAAGTAAGGCTTTATGAGCTTTGATTGTCTTGCATATCCAGAGTCTTGTTTGTTTTTTTTGATTGGCTTTGTGGCTCTGGTTTTTGCTTCTATATTTAAGAAAAACTTGTTTTCTCCACCTTTATTGTATGTATTAGTTCAGTCGATTATGTTTGGCATTGCCTATCTTAAGTTAATGCCTGCAATGACTGATTATCATTTGACAACTTGGCTTGTTTGGGGAGGAGGGGCCTTTAGTTTTTTAACAGGTTGTTTTCTTGTTCGTTTAGCTTTTTGTTCTTCTAATCCTTCACTTGTATTGCCTCAAAAGCTATCGATTGCTGTTGAATACAATTGGAAGTATCATTTTTTCTTAAGCTTTACTGCTTTAGCCTTTTTTTTGTATGGGGTTTTGGGCGTTGTTTCGATTGCGGGAAATTTAGTACTACTTACTGATAATCCTTCTTTATGGTTAGATGGTAAGACCAGTAGTGTTTTAAATTACGCTTTTTTCTTCACTTCGAGTCCTATGGTAGTTGCCTTATTTGGAGTGGCTTCATTTAAGTCTTATAATCCGATTCGATGGATTCGCAATGCTTCTAGAATCATTTGTTTGTCGACTATAATATTAAGTTTTCTAACGTTTCCAAGTCGAGGCGTAAATTTGATGTGTGTTGGTTTTTTATTTGTTTTAGCTAATTATTTATTTAAAAGAATTAATTGGAAAACGGCTGCTGTTATAGTCGCTTTTGTTTTGCTCTTTTTTGTTAGTGTAGCGTCTGTGAAGGGACAATATGGTGAAATGGATGTCACTGACAATAGGGTATTTAAAGAAGTGGCTTTGTTGCCTTATAAATACATAGCAAATAATTATTGGAACTTAGATTATGCTTTTAATCGAACTAGTGATGTACCAGAACATTCTTGGACTTATGGTATAGATGCTTTTTATGGTATCACGCAATTGATGAGTATTGGAACAGGGTTGCAAGCTAGTTTCGGTTGGGATTCTCCGTTTAATGAAAGCATCGAAAAAGTGAGTGGTCTAAACACAGTTCCATATTTATGGGATGCTTATAAAGACTTTGGGTATCCAGGTATTTTTTTAGTACCATTCTTTTGGGGTTTTATTTTTACTTTTTTGTATAAAAAAATGCCGATGGCAAAAACACCTTTGGCATTATTGTTTCATACAACGTTTACTTTTTGGATTATTTTATGGAATTTTACAACAGGCTATAAACAAGCAATGTATGTAATATGGTTTATCTTTTTCTTTTTTGTCTGTATGGTGAGTTATAGAAAAAAAATGCTCTTACCAGCGAATCAGATTGTTTCTAAAGAAGTATGCCCAGAGAATAATAGTAATCACGAAATCGCCAGTGAGCGCGAAGATCGGAATTGTGGTGCTTGCTAAGAAAGCTCCTGCGAAGGAGCAGAAAATAATATTTGAAACCCCACCAATACAAACAAAAAGACCATAAAGTTTTGTTTTTTTATCCTTTAGAAGAGAGGATATTAAGCTCATTCTTAAGGCTTGAAATGTAAGAGAAAAGGAGAGAATTCGTAAACAATCGGCACTGATAGCGAGAATAGAATCATTCCAGGGAGCGGCAAAAAAGAGAATTTGAAGAACTTCTTTTGGGAATAGCCAAAGTGGGGAAGACGCTGTAAAAATGAATAATGTAAATAGCAACTGGTCTTTAATATGTAAAAAATGATCTTTGTTTTGATGGAGATTGATCAGGCTCGATGAAATAAAATGAACCATAAAACCAGACGCTAACACAATGATTTTATTTGCAAAATTATAGGCACTTAAAAACTCTGGAGAAGCAAACACATCAGCTACGTAAAGCCCGACGGGGAGATATGCAAAACTAGCGAGGCTTGCAATCGCATAGGGAATACCCGCTTTAAGCATAAGATAAAAGAAGCAGAACGTTCTTTTTGTAATTCTAAAAAGGCGTGCATGAAAAGCTTGAGTGACACCAAAAAAGAAGGCAGGTAAAGCAGCAATTAGCATGGCAAGTGCAATATGCTCTATTTTATCGAGTTTAAGGTAAAGTAATGCAACTCCCATGACAACCGCATAAGAGATGGTGTGTAATAATTTTGAAATGAATAGACGTTTCCAAAATTTTCCACAAATAAAATACCAGTCAAAAAAGGCATGTTGAAAAAGGAGCCCTAAAGAAAGGATGAGTTCACCTTTGAAAGCGGGATGGTGTCTACGAATGGTAAATGCAAATGTTACCATGAGGAGTGCTGTCATTATGGAGGAGAATAAGCGTAATTGTAAAACATTACGGAAAAGAGAGCCTTTGGTGGCTCGATCTCCAAAAAAAGCGAGAATCAAAGTGGTCATACCGAAATCGGCGATAGCAGAGAATATGGAATAGTCTGTTTGAAGAATTCCAAAATATCCAAAGTTTGCTGTGCTCAGGTTTTGTGCTACAAAATTCTGAACGAAAAAAGAGATCCCCTGAATTAAGAGGTTTACAAAGGAGATAAAAACACCGATTTTTATATTACGAAGAAATTGCGGCACAAAAACAAAAGTAATTTTTTTTGCTATGGAAAGTTATTTTTATATTGTACTCATGGGAAAACTTCAAGGACAAAGTTCTTTTTTTAAGCTAGGCCCTCCCGCACAGATTGGAGAGGCGCATCAACCTATTGTTGATTTTCTATTGAAAGAAGCTATAGGCACTAGTATTTTGGATATTGGTGGAGGTTGTGGTTCTTATGCTATAGAAATGAAAGCAAATGGATTTGATCCTCTTGTGGTTGATGTAGATGAAGAGGCTTTAAAGACAGCTAAAGAGAATGGCGTGAGAGTAAAAAAAGTCTCTCCAAATGAAGATTTAGGGAGTGACCTTGCTGATACAGTTATATTGATTGAGGTCTTAGAGCATGTGGAAGATCCAAAAGCATTTTTAGAAAAGGCTATTCGAGCTGCTCGAAAACGTGTACTATTTACTTTGCCTTGTACCAATGATTTCACCACGTTATTTAATTTAGGTTTAAGTTACTCACATATAGCTGTTACTGATCATTTATGGCATTTTTCGTATAGCGAGCTGGAAAACATCTTGAAATCCATAGGAAAAAAATATCGATTAGAAGTATCTGATTATTTATTTCCCCATATGGTATTTGCTTTAATGCGAAATTGTACTAAATTTGCTTTGGTTGGAAGGCTTGCATTTTTACCCATTCGAGTTCTAAATCGATTGGGATTTATTAAAAAAAGCATACCTTCTCGATTTTATGGCATAATTGATATGATTTAATTGAATTTTTAATAACAAACAATTTGATTTTTTTGTATCTTTGGCTTCGAATACGCGAGAGTGGCGGAATTGGCAGACGCACCAGACTTAGGATCTGGCGCCTTCGGCGTGAGGGTTCGACTCCCTCCTCTCGCATTGTTTTTAGACACGTATATCGGAGTATACATGACTGTTGCCATTAAAGAAACTAGCGCTGTATTGCGCACTATTGAAGTATCCATTCCTCAAGCAGACCTTAAGCTTCCTTTTGAAAAGAAATTAAAGAAGTATCGTCAAGAAGTGACGATCAAAGGGTTTCGTCAGGGACAAGTTCCTAAAGCGATGATTCTTTCACGTTATGGTGAAATGATTCGTCAAGAAACTGTAGATGAAGTGATCAATCAAATTCTTACTGAGGAATTGAAAAAAGCAAATATCAATCCAGTAGGCCGTTTAAAAGTGGAAGACTTTAAGGATGATAAAGAAAATGATATCTCCTTTACCGTTGTTGCTGAAGTGGATCCTGTGATTGACGTTCAAGGCTATGCCGATTTAGGCATTAAGGTGCCTGACGTTGTTATTTCTGAAAATGATGTGATTGCTGAAATGGATCGTCTAAAACAGATGTGGTCTAAGGATCAATCCGTTGATCGTGCTGCAAACAATGGCGATGTTGTTGTTGGTAATTATCTTGAAGTGATTATTGATGGCGAATCAAAGGAAATCCCTGAACAACGTGAGTTCCGTTCACTTCTTGGTGAGTCCGCTTCTCCTGGTTTTGACAAAGGCTTAATCGGTTCTAAAAAGGGCGAAACAAAAGAAATCAATTTTGTGTATCCAGCAGATCATAAAGATGAAGCCTACCGTGGTAAGACAGCTCAATTTAAGGTGGAAATCACTGATGTTCGTGAAGTGGTTCCTCCTACTATGGATGAAGAATTCTTTAAGCAAATTGGTGTTGCAAACGAAGATGAAATGCGTCAGAACATAGAACAGAGTTTAGCAAACAATAAGAGAAATGCTGTTAAAACAACCGCAGTGAATGAAGCTGTGAACAAATTAATTGAAGCTAATCCTTTTGAAGTTCCACATGCACGCGTTGTAGAATTAATTAAATACACGTTAAAACGTCATTCTCAATCAGAAGAAGAAGTGGAACCAACAGAAGAGCAAATGAATACACTTGCTCCAGAAGCGATACGTGAAATTAAGAAACATCGTATTTTGGAATTCGTTGCTAATAAGGAAAATCTTAAGGCAACCCAAGCGATGGTCGATGCTCGCTTAAATGAATTAGCTCTTGCTTATCAAATAGATTTTGAATCGTTAAAAGCTCATTTCCGTCAATCTGGTCGAATTGTCAGTTTGCGTGAAGAACTCCGTTTTGAAGCAGCAGCCGATTTCTTAGTAGGAATTCGCCCAGCTGCAGAAGAATCATCTAAATAAAGAGGTCTGCCTGTGGTCATTCCAACCGTAATAGAAAATACTGGTCGTGGAGAACGTGCTTACGATATTTATTCCAGATTGTTAAAAGAACGGATTGTCTTTTTAGGTACTCCTATTAACGACGAAGTTGCCAATAACATTATGGCTCAATTGATTTTTTTGGAATATGAAAATCCAGAAAAAGATATTACCCTTTATATCAATAGCCCAGGTGGTTATGTTTCTGCTGGCCTTGCTATTTACGATACCATGCAGCATATTCGCCCTAATATCGCTACGATTTGTATTGGAAACAGTATTTCGATGGCTGCAGTGCTTTTAGCCGCTGGAACAAAAGGGAAGCGTTATGCTTTGCCTCATTCCCGAATCATGCTGCATCAGCCTTCTGGCGCTGCTACAGGTCAGTCTTCAGATATTCAAATTCATGCTAAAGAAATTGTACGTACGCGTGAAACGCTTTCAGAAATCATTGCCGCACATACAGGGCGTGATATAAAAGAAGTGAAAGAAAAAACGGATCGTGATTTTTATATGAGTCCAGAAGAGGCTCTTTCCTTTGGCTTAATCGATGAAATTTTTCACCCTCGGTCAGAAGGTCTTGTTAAGTAATGTATAAAAATGGTAAAAATCATCCTCAAGTTGCTTGTAGTTTTTGCGGAAAACCTGCAGAACAAGTAACAAAGCTTATTACTGGAGCTGGTGTACATATTTGTAATGAATGTGTGACCATGTGCCATAATATTCTTGAGGAAGAGTTTGCTCGTGAGAAAAAAACTTCTACAGAACAAAATTTAAAACCATTACCAACGCCATCAGAGATTAAAGCTCATCTTGATGAATTTGTGATAGGGCAGGATCAAGCAAAAACGGCTTTGTCTGTTGCTGTTTATAATCACTACAAGCGTTTGCGTTATGATCGTGATAGCAAAAATGATGTTGAGGTAGAAAAGTCTAACTTGCTTTTAGTTGGCCCTACAGGTTCAGGAAAAACCTTATTAGCTCAAACACTAGCTCGTTTTCTAGATGTCCCGTTTACCATTGCAGATGCAACAGTTTTAACAGAAGCGGGTTATGTTGGCGAAGACGTAGAAAATATTTTAGTCCGTTTGTTACAAGCGGCTGATTATGATGTGGAACGTGCGGAGCGTGGAATTGTTTTTATTGATGAAATAGATAAAATAGCTCGTAAAACCGCCAATCCTTCTATTACTAGAGATGTTTCTGGAGAAGGCGTTCAACAAGGTTTATTAAAGATTCTTGAAGGCACTGTAGCTGCTGTTCCTCCTAAAGGGGGGCGCAAGCATCCTGAGCAGAGTTTAGTCCATATTAAAACACGTAATATTTTGTTTATTTGCGGTGGGGCTTTTGAAACTCTTGATAAAATTATCGCTCAGAGAGTCAATCAAGGTGGTATGGGTTTCGGTGCTCATATCAAGACAGATAAAGAAAATACTCTTGGTGAATTATTTAAGCAGTTAGAACCTGATGATTTGATTCATTTTGGTTTAATTCCAGAGTTAGTAGGACGTTTACCAGTAGCAGTAGCTTTAGAAGAACTAGATGAGCAGGCTTTGTTAAATATTTTAACTCGACCTAAAAATGCTTTGGTAAAACAATTTAAGAAATTATTTGAATTAGATGGCATTGAACTTGAATTTACAGAAGACGCTTTACAAGAGATTGTAAAAGAGGCTATGGCTCGTAAAACAGGTGCTCGTGGATTGCGATCGGTTTTAGAAAAGGCTCTTCAACAAGCGATGTTTGAGCTTCCTGGCACTAAGACAAAAAGCCTAATGGTTTCTGCAGAAATGATCCGTCATGGAATTAACTCTGCCTCTGAAAAAAAGAGCGTAAAGAAAAGCAGTTCTTCTGTTAGTAAAAAGAAAGTAGCCTAATCGTTTCTTGTAAATTCAAAAAACAGGATGGAGAATAACTTGACGTCCAATAATACCCCTTTTGTAGTTGATTTTACAAAAAAAATACCTCTTTTACCTTTAAGAGATACTCTTCTGTTTCCCTCTACTGCAATGCGCATTCTTGTAGGGCGAGAAGTATCTATACAAGCAATTGATGCGGCTCATAAAAATGATGATGTTGTTGTTCTTGCTTTACAGCGCGATGTTGTTGAAGAAGAGGTCTCTAGTACAGGGCTTTATTCTGTAGGTGTTGTTGCTCGTATTCAAAATGTAATTCCAGTTCCAAATGGCTATTTTAAGGTGTTGTTAGAAGGCTTGTTTACTGTCGACATTACAGAAGTCACTAAAGAAACTTTTTTTGAAGCGTTAGTGGCTCCTCGAAAAATGATCAATAGCAATTCTGCAAAAGATCTGAAATTAGCTCAAAGTGTCATTGATGAGTTTTCTCATTATGCATTAGATCAAGAAATCCAAGAAGATTTTTTAGACACGTTAAGACAACTCGATCAGCCTATTCATATTTACTATGGAATACTTCCTTTTATTCGTTTGTCGCTGACTGAAAAGCAGGCTTTTTTAGAGGCCACATCCTTAAAAGAAGTAGCGGAGAAAATTCAATCTGTATTGTACACTCTTAAAGAATCGATGCAAGTGACGAAAAAGGTTCGTCGAGATGTTCAGCAGAAAATGCAGCAATCGCAAAAAGAGTGGATTATTAATGAACAGATTCGCTTATTACAAGAAGAATTAGGTGATAGTGAATTTGGTGGCGCTGAGCATGTTATTTTAGCCAAAAAAATTAAAGCAAAAAACTTTTCTGCGGCAATACAAGAAAAGCTCGATGAAGAGCTTGAACGCATGAAAATGATGCAACCTACAAGCCCAGAATATGCGGTGATTCGTAATTACATCGACTGGTTTTTAGCTTTACCTTATAATGAATATTGTCAGACGGAATTGAATCTTAAGAAGGTCAAAAAAGAATTAGACAAGAAACATTATGGGTTAGAAAAAGTAAAAGAACGCATTCTTGAATATTTAGCGGTTCTCAAACTCACTGGTTCAGAAAAAAGAGCTCCCATTCTTTGTTTAGTGGGCCCTCCAGGTGTTGGAAAAACAACTTTAGTCTCTTCTATTGCCCAAGCGATGGAACGCAGTTTTGTGCGCATTACTCTTGGTGGCGTGCGTGATGAGGCTGAAATTAGAGGCCATCGTCGTACTTATATTGGCGCGATGCCAGGGCGATTCATTCAGGCTTTACGCCGTGCAAAATGCATGAACCCAGTGATTTTACTCGATGAAATAGATAAGATGGCTAGCGATTTCCGTGGAGATCCTGCAAGTGCCATGCTGGAAGTATTAGACCCAGAATTGAATCAAGATTTTACAGACCATTTTATGGAAACAGGTTTTGATTTGTCTCGCGTTTTATTTATCGCGACTGCAAATACAGAAAATGATATCCCAGAAGCGCTTCATGATCGATTAGAAATTGTTCGTTTACCGGGCTATTATGTGCATGAAAAAATGAAGATTGCTTCTGAGTATTTGATTCCAGAAGTATGTGAGCGCAGTGGAGTAGCTTTAGGTAAAGACATTCAAATTTCTAACGAAATGATTCATAAAATCATTCGTGATTATACTCGAGAAGCGGGTGTGCGTGAATTAGAACGTTTGCTTTCAAGTGTCGTGCGTCACCGTGCTAAAGAATTGGTTTTGAATAAAAAGAACGTGCCTGCCTTAACTGAAAAGCAAGTTTCGCAATATTTAGGTGTTCCTCGTTTTCTTGATAGCCGTTTGCCTCTTCCAGGGCGTCCTGGCTTAATTACTGGGCTTGCTTGGACTTCTGTCGGCGGAGAAATTCTAACGATAGAATGCATGCTTTTAAGCGGAAAAGGTCATTTACAGATGACTGGTAAGCTTGGCGAAGTTATGAAAGAATCCGCTCAAATTGCGTTGAGTTTAGTGCGTGCTCGTTTACAAAAATTTGATGTAGATCCAAGTATCGTTCGAAAAACCGATATTCATATTCACGTGCCAGAAGGAGCTGTTCCAAAAGATGGTCCTTCTGCTGGAATCGCTTTAACTTTAGCCTTGCTTTCTGCTTTTACCAATCGAGTGGTGGATCCAAAAACTGCATTTACAGGCGAAGTGAGTTTGACAGGTTCTTTGCATGCGATTGGTGGCTTAAATGAGAAGGCTTTAGCGGCATTAGATGCTGGCGTTACAACGCTTTTCTTACCTAAAGACAATGAAAAAGATGTGACTGAATTACCTCTTCCAGCAAGAAAAGGTTTGACCATTCACCTAAAAAAACACATTGATGAGATTATAGAAGTATTATTCCCGTTAGAGAAAAAGAAGAAAAAATCATAAAGGAAAGCATTTTTGTGAATTCAGTACTTGATCTTCAAGAAATGAAAAACAACTTAAGACTTTTGAATGAAAGAATTTCTCTAGCGTGCTCTTCTTGTGGCCGTTCTGTAAATGACGTGACTTTAATTTGGGTCAGTAAATTTCACCCTCAAGAAGCCGTAGACACCGCATATGCGATTGGCGCAAGAGAGTTTGGTGAAAATAGAGTGCAAGAAGCCATAGAAAAGTTTTCACAAAAAAAAGATGACGTCCGTTGCCATATTATTGGGCCCGTACAGAGCAATAAACTAAAAAAAGCAGCGCTTGTCGCTGACGTGATTCATTCCATGGATTCTTTAGAATCTCTTGAAAAATTAAACAGATATTCTGCAGAACTGAATAAAGTTTTAGACGTGCTCATTCAGGTGAATACCTCTGAAGAAGACACTAAAAGCGGCTTACAGATGGCCGATGCAAAGGCTTTCTTAGAAAGCTTACCTGCACATTCTCATTTGCGTTATCGTGGTTTAATGTCGATTGGAAAAAATACAGATCTCGCAGAAGATTCTAGAGCTGGATTTTCTTTTTTACGTGCGCTTCGAGATGAGTTTGTGAATCGAGATTCTCGTTTTAGTCATTTCACAGAATTGTCGATGGGGATGACAGGCGACTTGGAAGTCGCTATTGAAGAAGGCGCTACCATGATTCGCGTGGGCACCGCTCTTTTTGGCTCAAGACAGTATTAAATTAAAAACACGGTTGACTACGTTTCATGTGCGCGAGATGGGATGCGTAAAAAAATGACGGGACGCGTAAAAAATGACATGGTACGTTATAAAAAACTTGTTTAAAAAATATGCCAAGGGTGGTTCGAAATGGTTGTGGCGTTTTTAATAAAATCGTAAAAAAACGAGATGCGCTCAAAAAAAATAATGATTGAAATAAACATGATACGTTAAAAAATATTCAAAATGAGCGTTTCGCCAAAGTTGCAAATTAAAATGACGGGACGCGTAAAAAATGACATAAGCTTTTAAAATTAAAAACACGATTCGTGAGAACCGTGTTTTTTTGGGTTGTGTGGTTTGGAGACTTTTTAGCGGGGGGCTGTAATCGATACTTTCGTTTCGGAACTTCCTGGATAAGAAAACTTGATTAAGTAAGTCCCTTGAGGAATGTTCATCGCTTTTAAGTCGATTCGTTTTGTATAAGACCCCACGTCCATCGTTTTATTTACAAGATGAGTGATTAGTGCTCCATAAGCTGTATAGAGGCTTACTTTCACTTTACCAGCCACAGGCACTTGGTAGTTTGCGACAATCACTCCGCGATCATAAGAAATATTCAATTTCTGCGCATTGAAATTAGTAGACGCAATGGATTTCTCTATAGCGGTTTTTGATTCAATGGAGACTTGGAAATGAATAACTACTTTTTTACTTCCATAGATAAGCGCTTGACTAATCGTATATTTGGCGCCTGCAGTCACTTTGTCTGGGTAATGCCCAATATTTACCTTCATACTTTGAGGATCAAATTCCGAGAACACAATTGCATTGTCTGAATAAGAGACCACGTTTCCACTCGCATCAAACCAATGTCCTGGTGCATTTGCTGTAGAACCAGTGTAAAGAGAGCCGTCGGCATTCACTCCATAGAAAGTCACGCCATTATCTAATTGGGTAGCGATTTGAGAAGCCGTAATTCCAAGAGCCTGCTCAATTTTAGAAGTCTCTAAATTGACACTCACAGAAGCGTAATTTGAAGAAATTGGAAGTACCACATTTTGAGAAATCTCGGTCGTGGTGAGGCTTACGCTACTTGAGGAAGTAATGACGCTCGAAGAAGAGTTTCCTGTTCCAGAAGAGCTACTGCCCACATTAGAAGTGGCGTCCCAATCATAAGTGAGAGAAAAATTATTGTACCATTTAGTGTATGGATCTGCGGCGCCAGAAACGCCCTCTGTTAATTTAAGGCGATAATCATGATGCTTTTTACGAGTATCGTCACCTAGGTATTTATAATCTGTATTCGTGACCACAGCAAAAACAACATTACTTTGAGGCGTTTTCGTTATTTTTAAAGTCGCCACGGCACTTCCCATGACTGGTTCGCTATAAACAGGTGTACCGTCTGTCGCGCGGTAGCAAATTTGAAGACTCAAATTATCTCCAATCGGCTGAAGCTCTACTTTTACAGTGCTTCCAGAAACCGTCAATGGAATTACGTTTGCACCAGACCAACCTGGTGTCGTTCTATTTTCTGGAGTGAGCACCCCATTGCTTTCTGTAGTGACAGCATAAGGCGTCATTTTCCAAGAAGCTGGAGTCGCGTAACAAGGTTCCCATTCGCAAGCGATAGAAGTCCCAAAGTTTTGGTTTAATAAATTCTTCATTTCATTAGACCATTTTTTCATATCAAGCATTGCAAGCCTTGCACGATATTCCATAATTAAGCGACGAATTTGAGCATCGCCTAAAGAATCGCCCATGGTTTGAAGAATGTATTTTGAAGGGTCTTTCGTATAAGTCCAAATCCAAGGAATTGCTCCAGGATTCACCCATTCCGCAAGAAAAGTAGGGAATAAGTTACCATATTGAATTCCACCCAACATATTTCTCCAATTACAAAGCTGTTGAGAACCATTCCGTTGATCCACTCCTTGAGCACCAGGGCCGCCAAAAGAACCATCTAAAAGCCAACCAGAATAAGACTCAATAGGAACAAAAGGAGCAATTAACGGGCCTGCATTCAGAAAGCCCATTCCTGTGTAAGTTCCACCACGGCGCGCTTCCATTTCTTGCTGCAACCAAGTGTTTCCACCTTCTTGGAACCAATGAACATGGCTAGCCCCACCCATCGTAGCGAGAAGAGAGTGAATCCCTTCGTGAATCATGGCCCCTTGCTGAGAAACCTTATCGTTATAAGGGCAACTAGGGTCAAAACTATAAACTGGATAATAAGACGCGACAACGGCTGGATATCCTCCTATCCAACTTTGCCATCCCCCTTTATCTTCAGGATTGGTAGAACCAGAACAAGCGATAGAACCATATAAATAAATGGCGCTTCTGTAGCCATCACGCACACGACTATCTGGCGGCCAACCCATCGTATCGCGAATATAAGTGAAGTCTTCATTAAAACGTTCAAGCATAGGACGAATCGAAGCATCCGTCACAAGAGAGTTCTTTGTAGATCCCCATTGAAAAGTCCACCAACGATCATCAATCTTACCAACCACTTCAGAACCGCAATCATCATGGTTCTTCGTAGGCATCGCATAAGTTTTGCCTTGATCCTTAAAATTGTAATTTAATGTTGGTGAATAAGCTGGCCAAAGCCAAGCATCTCCTTCCGCAGCAACAGCACCCAATACCGCTCCGACAGAAAGCAACAACATAGCACTTTTTTTCAAAAGAGAGATAGTCATAGAACTTCCTTTTTAAATGTTTCTCAAGAAATAGATTTCTAATAGAAGAGCGGGTGAATCTCGCCAAAAATACCGTGTTAGATTCGTGTAAGCCTTGTTTTTTTACGAACCCCAAGAAAAATTGATGTGATGGTGAGCTTGCATTGGCCATGTTTTTCTAATTCGAAGGGAAAGAGTAACGCTTGTGAATAGATATAATTTCATGAGTGCTTTTTTAATGGAATCTAAAAAACTTTGAAAAGAAACAAGCCCTAGCATCGTCTATACTTTTTCATAATTTCTGTTGCAAGGGGTTTATAGAAATGACTAATCATTGGATGATAAAATTATTAATGCATTTTTTTTCTTGACGTTGAATCTGATGGATGTTTTAAGTAGGGAATATTGGTATACAAAAAAAGTAGAGGTCCTTTTTTCTAAAGACAAAATATTGAGTTAGCTCGTTCGCGATGTGTTTAGAAAGTGCGCGAAAAAAGAATTTTTAATACACCCTAAAAAATCTATTCCACGACGGTTTTTAGGTCAATGATGCCAGTGCGACTATATTGGTCTGTGTACCTGATCTTCCATTTGAACGTTTTTCCGACAGGCAAATCATCTAATGCTACCAATCGATACCTTTTTTGGTAGAGCGTGGTCAAGGAGATGTTTATAATGGGAGCCGGTAAACAACTTATCATTGTGCATGAAAGTCCGCAATCAATTCTGCGAAATTCATCACTGTGGCAAGACCCGCTTCGTTGCAGTTTAATTTCTTTTGGGCCTTCTAAAACATCTAGATCGTAATTTAAGACTAAGGTGTCGCTCAGTACGGTTCCGCAATTTTTGGATTCACTCTTCTTCAACTCGTCAAATAAAAGTTTAATTGCATACTGTTGTTGCATTGAAGCATACCTAGCGCTTGTTGTATCAAATACGTGTGCCTTTGCATATTGTTGGGCACGATCTTTTATTGAACCTTTTGGGCGAGGGATGGAATCTGCTTTATCAGGTGCGGGAGCAGGAACCTTCGCAAAAAATTGAATGAGATCTTTCTTTGGAAATTTTGGAACCTCTGCGCGAGGGATGAAATCTGTTATGGCATTTTTGCCATGATTTACATATATAGTATCCAGAACATTTTCGCATGTTTGGTATTTAAATGCTCCTTGTGGTAGCACATCTTGAGGTCTTCCAAACAGTTGTCTCGCACTTGTTTTGTATTCTAGTTTGAATGTCTTTTTGCTGATATGGAGGTCTGTAATTTCGGTGCAGGGGATGAGAATTGTATCTAGTTCTCTTGAAATACCGGGAACGACAACACTCAATAAAGACCTACAATTTTGAATGCTTTCCATGTTCAATACACGATTGTCATCGGAATCTGAGGAACATGCAGAGAAGACAAGAGCAAGCCCAAGCGAAAAGATCGTCTGCAAAGTTTTTTTCAAATGAGTCTCCTCCTATATTCTCATTCCGGATTTTTTCCAAGAAATCATAACTCTAAAAAAAATAGCACATTGGGCAGGATACGGGAAAATAGAAATAAAAACCTAAACGTTGATCTTTTTCCTTTGTCCAACTGAATTCCGCACCAAATAACAAAAACCAAGCACGAATGCTGAAGCCATAATCAAAATGATCAGAATTAAATCCCAAGTCTGGACTAACAGACAAACCAAGGCCTACATAGCTAACCGATAACATTGGCGACATATAAATACCATGATTGTCGTCATAATCATAATAGAGTCTTGCTCCGTACCCCAAATAAAATGTTCTGTTGATAGGAGTATTTCCGCTATTTTCTTCACTCCACCCCGGATCAACACCCATATACCAGCGATTGAATTCCACACCTAAAGCAAGATGATCCCCATAAATGACAAAAGGCGATATTCCAAAATCAGGGCTATACGTTTTATCTTCTGCAAAAGCAAAAACACGTGCAGATATTAATACAGCTAAAATTATTTTTGCGTTTAGTATTTTAATAGAAGCCTCGCAATCAATTGTATTCATTATTTGTTTATACTAAATATACCTTTTTTGTTTTTAGACTGTTTCCGCCAATGGGCTATTGATTTCAGGAGTCTTTCCGACCTGAAAGCACTAAATGTTTCTGAACTGTCTCGACGTCTGGGGATTCATGCAATCGATCGAGAACTCGCAAACTTCAATATCTCTTCTCCCCATATCAACATCCCGAGCTCTACATAAAAAAGCTTTAATTTTCAAAACCAGCATTTTAAAGGCTTTTCATCGTGTGTGCACTTCTTTTGAAACACTGTTGCAATTGTCTGTGGTGAGTTCTGCAATTGTTTGTTATGAACTATGCAATTGTTGCTTCTCAAAAAACGTTGATTTTAATGAATTTTAAGTGTATTTTGCACTTCTTTTGAATCGCTTTTGCAATTGTTTATGGTGAGTTTTGCAATTGTTGCTTTTCTTAGCTGCAATTCCTGGCTTTAAAAAGGGGCTCCATGCTTTGCAATGCTTAAAATACTCCTATGACCCACTTTTTTATGTGATTTTGTCTTTGAAAAAGCAATAATAATTTGGATGTTTTGCAATTGTTAGTTTGACACCTTGCAATTGTTGTTTTGTAAAAATGTTGATTTTGGTAAAAATTACGCGTATTTTGCAATTCTTTTTAAAGACTTTGCAATTGTTGTTTTGTTTCGCTGCAATTCTTTATATATTATGAGTATGGACGATTTGCCTGAAAAAATAGACCTACCTTATATCCGATTTGAAAGTCAAACGACGGATTATATCTTGGCTCTTGAGGAACTCCGTGGAAAAACTTTGCGGGGCGATACTCCTCCAGTTTGGTTCTTTCAACTGAAGAACGCTTTTATGGTTATGGAAAGTTTCCTTTCGTCCAGAATAGAAGGAAATCATACCACTATCGCGGAATATGCTGTTAAAGTGACTATGCGAGAATCAGACAATAAGTCGGAAGAGGAAGATATTTTGGAAATCGAGAATATCGAAGCTGGAATTTCTTTCATCGAAGAAGCATATAAAGATAACCATGACTTTCCTATAGACGAAGCGTTCGTCTTAAAATTGCATAGTTTGGTTGTCCAGGATTTGACTCACGAAGGTGATAAAACTGACGGTTATAGAAATGTTCATGTCCAAATTCAAAATTCAAAACATGAACCGCCGGGCCCTGAATCGGTGCAAGGGAATATGAATTTCCTTTTTGAGTTTATAAATCGGGAAACTAGTAGCAAATACGATCTTGTGAAAATTGCGGTAGCTCATCACCGTTTTGTGTGGATACATCCTTTTGTAAATGGCAATGGTAGAACTGCAAGGTTGCTTACTTACGCGATGCTTCTTAAGACCTTTGCGTTTAACAGTTCACGTATCATTAATCCAACGGCTATTTTCTGCTCTGACCGTCAAAAATATTATGAAATGCTTTCTGTGGCGGATTCACTTGAGAACGATTCCGTGTGCAAGTGGTGTGATTATATGCTTGACGGATTATTGCAGGAATTAAAAAAAGTAGACAACCTGACTAATGCCGAATACGTAAGGAACAAAGTGTTGCTTCCCATGATAGATCTAGGCCTATACAATAAGCAGATAACGGAAGAAGCTTATAATGTTCTTAAGGTGGCAATCCAGAAACCGGAAATACAAGCTTCTGATGTAGCACCTCTTTTCAATAACAAATATGAAACATCAAGGAAAATCAGGTCTTTCATCGAAGCCAAGTATTTGATGCCTGTGACGGAAGGTTCGAGAAAGTATTGTATTAATTTGAGAAGTCCTCTCTTTGGAACTCTTTTCCAGATTTTAGGAAAAGAAGGGTTCTTTAAGGAATAACAATTGTAACGATTATTACGAATTAGTTGAAAAAAGACCATCACCTGTTTTATGTTTTGAACAAATGATCTTCCTTGTAAAGAGATTTAAATGCAAAAATCCTTTTTTTAACGTTATTAAATGTTTTTATGTTGTAACAAAAAAAACAGTTTAAAGGTAGCAATCAAAACCAAAGACTCAGAAGTATTCAATACGGCCCAAAATCATAAGTTTTTTGCATCGCTTTGTGCTTGTTTTCATTTGTAACCGCTTGAGTTTACATTCTTATTGTTTTTTTGTCTTATTAACTTAGTTTTCACTATATCTGCCTGATTTGAGGGAGTGAAGAAGCGAGGATTTAATGTTTGGTTTGAGAAAAAAATGGGTTTTAATGACGACTTTGGCCGTCTTAACTTTTTCTGGTATGGCGCTTGCTCAGGCAACGGCTTATATTAATCAAGTAGGCTATCAAACAAATGATGTCAAGAGCTTGACATTGACTGGTGCCACGGGCGATCCAGTGGAATTTGTGAATTCCTCTGGAACAACCGTTCTTTCGGTGACGCCGAGTAATGAATCGAATTATTCTGCTGCTGATGTAAATGCTCGTTTGGTGGATTTTTCGAACCTCAAGATTCCAGGTATTTACCAAGTGAAGCAAAACGGTAATATGTTGCGTCAGGATTTAAAGATTGCAGATAAGGCCCATGAAAATGTTTTGAAGGCAGCCCTCAAGTGGTATTACTATCAACGAGCATCAATGGAACTGACGGAGCTATATGCTGGCCAGTATAAACGTGCTGCAGGCCACATGGACAACAATGTGAGCTTTCATAGTTCTGCTACAGGAGGCAGTGGCACCCTGAATAGTCCTAAGGGTTGGTATGATGCTGGTGACTATGGTAAATACATTGTGAATTCAGGCATTACCACTTATACACTTTTAGCTCTTTACGAGCATTATCCACAATATTTCAATTCACTCAAATGGAACATTCCTGCAGAGGGCTCTCTTCCAGATCTTTTAGCAGAAATCAAGTATAATTTGGATTGGATGCTTACCATGCAGGCATCTGATGGAGGTGTTTATCATAAATTGACAACTCTTTTATTTCCTGGCGATATTATGCCTAATGAAGATACGGAAACGCGTTATGTCATAGGAAAGGGAACTGCGGCTACTTTTGATTTTGCGGCAGTGATGGCTGTTGCGGCTCGTGTGTACAAAACAGCTAATCCCTCTTTTGCTGCTCAATGTCTTGAGGCAGCTAAGAAGGCTTATTCTTGGGGCATACAAAATCCAAATGTGCGTTTTACAAATCCTTTGGATGTCAAAACAGGTGAATATGGGGATAGCCATTTTGATGACGAAAAGAGTTTCGCTGCGGCGGAGTTATATGTGACTACAGGTGATGCTTCTTACAAAATATCAGGTGCTAGTGCCAATATTCCTAATTGGGCTGATGTGGGTGGCTTAGCAACATACGAGAAGGCTATTAATCAAACGCATTTTGGTACAGAGGGTGTGGACTCTTTGTTGAAGGTGGCGTATATTTTGGAAAGCCGTTCCAATAGCGGTTTTGGCGTTGTGATGGGAGGTCATGATTTTGTTTGGGGATCCAATGCGGTTGCTGCAAACCAAGGTATTTGGCTCCTTCATGCTTATTATATCACGGGTGATGAAAAATACTATACCGCTGCTGTGAAGGTTTTAGATTATCTGTTGGGTAAGAATCCGCTGAATATGTCTTTTGTGACGGGTTATGGAACCAAAACGGCAAAAAATCCTCACCATCGTCCTTCTACTGATGATGGCATTTATGAACCTGTTCCAGGCATGGTTGTGGGTGGCCCACACACTGGTGGTGAAGATGTTGGTTCTGAAACTTGGCAATGTAGCGATTATCGTACGGGAAAACCTGCCACGAGCTACACAGACAGTCATTGCAGTTATGCTACAAACGAAGTGGCTATTAACTGGAATGCTCCATTTGTTTATTTGGCTGGCGCTATTGAAGCCATCAATGCCGGTTTCAAACCAGATTTTGCTGTATTTAATTCAAAAAATTCGTTGCCTCAAGTTCGTGGTTTTGCCGCTCAACCAAGTAGTGGTCCAAAATTAATTTTTGATGGTCATCGTCTCTTGATGAAGCACAACGGCAAGCAATACAATCTGAAGGGAATGCAGTAAAAGTTCCTTCAAAAAATATGACTAGTAATGACGTCGTCAATTATTTTTTATAGTCAAAAACGCTTTGTACATTATAAACTCCGACTAGTTCGGAGTTTTTTATGGAAACTATAGTCTGTTGTGTTTTCGTAATTCTAGTTGTAAAAAAAATGAAACAACAAAGAATAAGTAAATTATACTCGCAATTTTAGCAAAGAGTTTATATTTGCCTTTATGTTTTCTGGTAGATTTTCTTTTTATTTGTTTGCTGGGGTATTGTTGATCCTTTTGCTTATATTAAGGTTCAGTCTTGTTTTAGGAAGAAAGTGAAAAAAATAATTATTTGTCTATTTCTGCTTAGTACCGTTCTTTATGCAAGAGAAATACAGATTCTTTCATCGAAAGTGGTAGATGTAGAAGATGAAACGATTGCATTGGTCGAAAAGCGAATTTTCTATGTATTGGATAGTTTGGGCTTGAAAATAGCTAAAAAGGCTGATTTATCTCTGCGCACGGAGATGATACAATTAGATAACGGCGAATATCTATTGAATTTTGAAATGACTCAGGGTGGAAAGGTATTAAGATCAAAACGAGAACAATTGAAATCACTTCAATACATGGATGTCTTTGTTTCGGATTTATTGGAAGAGATGTTGAATACCCAAATAGAAGATTACGAAGAGGACAATCGTGTAGAAGTTTATAAAAAAAATCAAAGCAATCCATACACAAAAGACATTGTTCTTAAAGGTATTTTTGAAGAAGATAAAGACGAGAGAAGATTCTATGACGATGAAGAAGAATCCTTCGCTGAATATCTTGTGGCAGGAGTTTTTATAATTGCATATAAATTGACATTGCATATTCTTGTTTCATTAAGTGATTATATTGGATTAGAAGCTTCTTTAGGAGGAATCAGTGCATTTTCTCTGTCTGATGAAGGGGCAAATAGTTCCACGGATTATAAAGTGGGAGCACAAGTAAGAAGTAGCTTATTTTTTGGATTCAATGAACGTCATTCTTGGGGATTTGGGTTAAATTTTGCAAAAAATCCTTCTGAAATACTGAACCAGTATTTATCATTTCTTTCAACACATCGTTTTTATGTAAATAAATATTTCTTCTTTGACTTTGTCTGGGGTTATGGATTTTTTTGGTACGATGCCCCATTACAGATTGATGAATCTTTACAACTAGGATGGTCTTTTGGAGGTGATGTTGGGTATAACATAATTCAAGGAAAAAAACATTGGCTATCTTTGGTAATAGGATTTCAGCATATACCAAGAGATGATATGGCTGAAAAAGATGAACTCTCTTTGAATCTCGTATATACATTCCGTGGTTATTTTGAGGAGTAGGGTTGTTGTATTATATAATTCAGCTAAGTTGTAAAGAAAAAATTACAAGCTAGTCACCTACATAATTAAAAAATAATTCTATAAGCAATTTTTGCGTTTTGAAGCAGGAGCAAATGTAATGCTTAAGTTTGAAAACATTGTTTGTAGAATTGTTTTTCTGGGGCTGTTTTTTTGTGCAAGTCTATTTGCTGCTCCAATGGAAAATGCACGTGGAACTTTATTCATTTTATTAGATGGGATGGCTCCAAAAAGTGAGGGATTGTTTAATAATTACTGTTTGGACTATGAAAGAAGTGAGACATGGGGAAAAACAGGAGTTGCTAAATATTTTCAGGAATATGTAGCGAATTCAAAGGCTAATATTTATTCGCGTTCATATTGGAATCCAATCGCTAGTCCTTCTGAAATGGTGTAGTGTCCATCAAAAATATGACATTGTCAGCAAATAACTATTTGGTGCTGAAACAGAATGGAATTCTTTTGCAAAAATTAAAATTGGAGTAAGGTAGCTAATATGAAAAAATTATTAACACGTTTATTTTTTTTCATATCTTGTGTAGTTCTTTGTGCGTGCCCTTATGTAGATCATGGTACTTCAAAAGCGGCACGATTTACGAGTTATGAAGAAATACAGGGATGCTATGAAGGGGCGAGAATTATAAATTGGGGCTCTCAGACCGAAAAGATTAAATGTTATAAAATTTGTTTTGAAGAAAAGATAGCAGTAATCTCACAAAAAAGTTTGCTTATTCCCAAGATGGCGATAGACTCTTCTGTGGAGGTTTCTATAGATTTCGATACGACTTACTCCAAAACATATGAATTGATAGATGAGTATGACAGTGACGGCACTTTGTTTTATTCTGTCCATATAAAAGATTTTGGTCATCTAGCTTACCGTGGGAATAACATATTTAATGCGAAAGAATCAGCTTATACTGCTGGTGAGTATACCAAGGAGAGGATCGATTTATGCGACTTTTAATACTAATCGTGTTTCTTTTTTTTGCAAATGCTAATGCTCTCTACGTAGCCTTGAATGTAAATGACAGTAGACTACAATCAAAAAATTGGATTTATAAACCGTCTGGAATTATTGGATTTTCGATTGAATCAGGTTTTTTTGATGAACCTGAAAATTTAGTGGATTACAAGTTGTCTATAGGAATAAAAAGATTTGGCTATTCTTTTGATAACGGTGATGGTGTTCTATCATTTTGGGGAGTAGACTTAAAACCATGTACATGGTCGATTACTTATAAGAAAGTGATGTTAGAAGCTTATCCCAGTATATCTTGGCATTTTGCACAACAAAATTTAAGAAAACGAATGTATGAACATGGATTCAAAAAAAAGATTGACCAAAAACGCTTTGCACCTGGTTATGGATATCGTTTGGGTTATCATATAAATGAACACATACTTGTGGCTCTTTATGCAGACTACAAAATCATCAGTTGGGATTATCAAGACTTTAGTGGCGTCGATTCTGGATTGCATCCAGACTATTATATGGGAGGCCTAGGCCTTTCTTTACAGTGGACTTTTTAAAAAACTGTTTCAACACCCTTCAAAAAACGTTATTTTCTTACTTTTAGCCGTAAAACAAGCTCATCTATTTTTTTAATACCGCATTTCATCTCTTTTTTTCTACTTTTTAGACGAAAAAGGGCTACAAGGAAGGACCTTGCTGGTTTTTGTTTTTTTTGGATGAAGGTTTTATGTCGAATCGAGTTGTTATTGGCTCCCAATGGGGCGACGAAGGTAAAGCGAAAGTAGTTGATTTTTTAACCTTAGATGCGGATGTGATTGTCCGTTTTCAAGGTGGTGCTAACGCTGGGCATACTGTTGAAGTAGAAGACCAAAAGTTTGTTTTCCATTTAATTCCATCTGGAATTATGCACCAAGATAAGATGTGTGTCATTGGTAATGGCGTGGTTCTTGATCCGATTCAGACATTGCTTGAAATTGAAGATTTGCGCCAAAAAGGTTTGGATACAAAAGGCCGTTTGATAATTGCAAACAACGCCCATGTGGTTTTACCTTGGCATTCAGCAGTGGATAAGCTTAAAGAATTAAAGGCTGGTAAAGCGGCGATTGGAACAACAGGTCGCGGTATTGGGCCTTGTTATAGCGATAAGGTGAATCGTATTGGTGTTCGTGTCGGTGATTTGCTAGATGAAAAAGAGCTTCGTCCTCGTATTGAGAACATGGCTCGAATTCATAATGAAGAATTTAAATTGATGTTTGGAGCCGATCCAATTGACCCAGAAACAGTGATTAAAGATTATTTGGCTTTGGGCCAGCAGATAGCTCCTTATGTGAAGGATGTGAGTGAGTTTTTATATAAAAGCCTTAAGGACAATAAACGCTTGATTTTTGAAGGTGCTCAAGGCACGATTCTGGATGTGGATCAAGGGACTTATCCGTTTGTGACTTCGAGCAACACCATTGCTGGTTATGCAAGCTGTGGTTCGGGTGTTGGTCCAAAAGCGATTGATCAAGTTTTTGGCGTGGTCAAAGCTTATACTACCCGTGTAGGTAATGGACCGTTCCCTACTGAGCTTTTAGATGAAGTCGGAGACAATTTACGCAAAATTGGTAATGAGTATGGTGCTACGACTGGCCGTAATCGTCGCTGCGGTTGGTTTGATGCTACGGTTGTACGTAAAGCCGCTGTCGTAAATGGCTTAACTCATTTAGCAATTACCAAATTAGATGTTCTAGATTCTTTTAAGGAAATTCAAATTTGCACTCACTATGAATGTGATGGAGAAATTTTGAATTTGATTCCTAATCAACTTTCAAAGGTTGGACGTTGTCTTCCTGTATACGAATCTATGCCAGGATGGCTATCTGATACGACTAAATGTCGTTCATGGGATGAATTACCTCAAGCAGCTAAAAATTATTTAATGCGTCTATCTGAATTAGTGGACGTAAAAATCGGAATGGTTTCTGTTGGAGCTCGTCGTGATCAAACGATTGTAATAGACATGAACTAAGGAGAGGCTAATGAATAATGCTGATATAGCTGAATTGCTCAAAGGAATAGAGCTGTTTTCAAATTTGACAGAAAGTCAGTTAGAGCAGTTGATTTCACTAGTGGAGCCTAAAAGCTTTTGTCGAGAAGAAACGATTATTCTTGAAAAAGATGAATCGGTTCAGGCTTTATATTTAATCGCTTCTGGAGAAGTGAAAGTATATATGACTGATTCAGACGGTAAAGAGACCATTTTGTCTTTATTAGGACGAGGTGATTTTTTTGGCGAAATGTCTTTGATCGATGGCGAACCTCGTTCTGCTTCGGTGAAGGCTGTAACAGCAGCTTCCTTATTAGTCATTCGTCGAGAACATTTCTTAGAGTTGTTACGTTCTACTCCAGAATTATCCATTTCTCTGTTGATTGAAATGTGTGTTCGTCTTCGTAAGGCGAACCGTCATATTGGTTCACTTTCTACGATGTCTGTATATGGCCGTGTGGCTGGCACCATTATGAATTTGATTCAAGAAAAGGGTGTCCGAGTTCACGATGGGCAGGTTGGGAATATGGTGACTGTCATTCGCAATCGTCCAACGCAACAACAACTTGCTGAAATGGCTGGAACCACAAGAGAAACAGTGAGCCGAATTTTTTCAAACCTCGTTAAGAAAGGGTTTATTTCGGTGGCTGGTAAAGATTTAATTATCTATGATGAAAATTTTCTAGAAGAAAAGGAATTGAAGGAGTAAAATGCCATTTCAAGATCGTTTTTTAGCTTTTATCAAAAAACCTTTTGTGCAGGCGTTTGCTCTTTTTTTAGCTGTCGTTTTTATTTTGGTTTTGTTGGCGGATCTATTAATTATGCCAATCATTGCTGGTTCATTTACTTCAGAATCCCCAGTTCCTGATGTTCTTGGTTTAGAAAAAGCAAAAGCAGAAGAACTTATTACTAAGGCCGACTTTAACTTTGAATGGTTAGAAGAAGCTCGTTATAGTAGTGATGTTCCTATGGGGCATGTTCTGGTGCAAGTGCCAGTCCCTGGTCGCAAGGCAAAAGAGGGAAGAACAATCCTTTTAACAAAAAGTAAAGGCATTCGCGAAGTAGAAATTCCTGAATTACGTGGTAAAAGCCAACGCCAAGCAGAAATTTCTTTAACACGAGCTGGTTTAGTTCAAGGGCGAATCATCAAGGGAGCACATTTAAGTATTCCTCGTGGAGTCGTGATTCGAACGAATCCTTCTGCAGGGAAAATGGCTCGCGTCGGAGATACAGTGAATGTGATTATTTCGGCTGGCGAAACTACTGGAAAAAAGCCTCTTCCTCAATTTGAAGGCTTGCCTTTAGAAGAAGTTTTTCAGAAATTAGAAGCATTGGGTTTTGTCGTCGGTGATGTGAAGAGGCAGAAAAACTCTGATGGTGTTTCTGGGACTGTTTTAGAACACTCTCCAAAGTCAGGTGATTTTCTACCAGCAGGAACAAAAATTGATTTCGTAATCGTTGATTAAGGGCGCTTATGCGCAATAAAACTTGGAAAATCATTGGTCTCTTTTTATTGCTATCAGGCATAATCGCTTGTAGTAGTAGTAAGCCTGTTCAAAAACAGACTGTGCAAGAAATTATTAACCAGAAAATAAATTCTGCTGAAGAAAAAAAACAAGCGAATCTAGATATTTCCCATGAAGCCTTTTTAAGGGCGTTGATGTTAGAGCAAAAAGGCGAGCATTCGATGGCTCTAGAATTTTTGGCTCATGCGAGTAAAGCCGATCCAAAAAATCGATATCTAGCTTTTCAAGTAGCGATGAAAGTGGCTGAAACAGGGGATTACAAAATGGCTTTAGCGATTGCTGAAAACGCTAAAAAGTTACCAGGGCCAGAAAAAAAATCTCAATTGAGTCTTTTAGCTTCGATGTACATGCAAAATAGAATGGTCGATTCCGCAAAGGTTTATTTTAAGAAAACTATTGAACAAGATGAACGTGATTATCTTGTCTTATATGAGTATAGTATTCTTTTGGAAACTATCAAAAAATATGATGAACTGATTCGAATTTATGATATTTTGTTGCCTCAAATCAACTATGGTAAATCCATATTAAATAAACAGATTGATTTGCTCACAGCAGCTGGAAAAGATTCTGCTTTAATTGATTTAATGGAAGAAGCTTATAATGCTCATGGTGAAACAGATTACCTTAGAACAAAAGCAGATCTTCTAATAAAAAACAAGCGTTATGATGAGGCTCTTGAACTCGCAGATCGTTTTTTAACGGTTTCTAAAAAAGATACCACAGGCATTTTAATTCGCTCTCGAGCTCTTGTTTTGCAGGGCCAATTAAATGAAGCACTAGACTATTTGAAAATTGCTTATTTTAAAGAAAAAATTCCGTCTGCGATGATGCTTAATTTTATTGCTTTGATTGAACTAGATTTAAAAATGGTTGATAGTGCAAAAGTGCATTTGAAAATGCTCACAGAAAATAAAACTTTTGCTGCTCCTGCGCATGCTGATTTGAGTTCCTTAGCAAGAGCCGATGGAGATACGCTTACGGCAATTGCAGAAATTGAAAAAGCAGCCGCACTTGATCCTGAAAATTATATTGCGAATAAAGCGTATTTGTATTATCTATATGGTCGCTTTGATGATGCTTATGTTATCTATGATTCTTTACTAGGTTATTGGAGCTCTTGGCAGCCTACCCCAGAATTGCTAAAAAAAGCGAAGACATCAACGGCTGTGGCTAAGATGAAGATTAATGCTAATAAAAAGCACCAATTAGTACAGACGATGTATGCCAATGCATTGCTTTATGAGGCTTATTTATTGGAGAAGGGGAAAAAGGATTCTCTTACAATTCAAAAGGCAAGAAATTCTCGCACGCAAGCGGGGCTTTTTTTGGAAAGCCTCATCATTGCCGATTCAAATAACGTTACGGCTCTTTTTGATTTAGCGGCAAATTATGAACGAGTGGGAATGTATGAAAAATCGATAGAAGCATTTAACTCACTCCTAAAAAAAGACCCTAAAAATCATCAAGCATTAAACTATCTCGGTTATACGTTAGTGGATTTAAACCGAAGTGTAAAAGAGGTGGAGTTAGGAGCGTCTTTAATTGATTCTGCCTTAAAGTATTTGCCAAAAGACCCTGCCTATTTAGATTCGAAGGCTTGGGCTCTTTATCGCCAAGGCAATTTCAAAGAGGCTTTTCGCATTATGGAATTGATTCTCTCGATTGAATCGAAAGATTTTGACGATTTGGTTTTTTGGGAACACTTTGCTGCCATTGCCAAAAAACTAGGATTAGAGCAAAAGGCTTTGGATGCTTATAATAAAATTCTACAAATAGATCCTAATCATGTAGAAACCCAAAAAAATACAAAGCCGAATCAGTAGGTCTAATGAATGAACAAAAGACTCTCGTTTCTGCTTTCTATATTCGTAGTCCTATTTCTTTCGGCTTGTGCGTCATCAAAAGTAGATCTTTCAATTGACGAAAAAGCAAAAGAACCACAAGCGGATAGTTTAAAAGCAAAATTCACGTTATCTCTAAAAAATGAAAAAGGCGAAATGCAAGAGTTGTCTGGCGTGTTGTTTGCCGTAAAAGAAATTCGATATCGTTTAGAATTAAGTGGCCTTTTTGGTGTGGGAGTTGCTTCTTTGTTATGGGACAAAGAAAATTGGCGCATGACCTTACCTACAGAAAAAATCTATTTAGATGGCCAAGGGTATATGATTGGGGATCCTTCGATTCGGACGTTACCTCTTGTGAATATTCATCAATTAGGAAATATTTTTTTCGGTGATTTATTGCCCGTTCCTTATAAAGAATTGAATGTAAAAGACTCTTTAGATTTAGAAAAAGTTCTTGCTGAAGATGCTTCTGGGCGCCCGTTTCAATTTGTGCGAAAAAAGGAATCAAAAGAAGTTTTGTCCTTGATGCAAATAGGGTTTGGTGGAGTGAAAGAAACAATCAATTTTGAGGAAAAAAAAGATTTTGAAGGGGTAAACCTCCCTTCAAAAGTGATTTTTTATCGGGATGATGAAAAATATTTAGAGCTATCCTTAAAAAAAGTACAGCGTGAAACCACTTGGAGTACTGGGGTTTGGCGGCTGATTATACCCCAAAATTACAAGAAATGGAATAATTAACTGAGAGCCTCTTTAGTACATTAAGAGAATGTGTATCAAACTAGAACAGATTATGAAAAAAAAGATATTGTCATTATTAGTATTCTTGAATGCGTTTGCGTTTTCTGCAGACACACTTGAAATTTTTGCTTTGCGTATAGAATTTAAGGAAGAAAAAACAGATAACTCTTTGACAACAGGCACTGGCCTTTTCGATTCTGATCCAGAAGCAGCAAAAGCCAATTTTAGCTTAGATCCACAAGGTCGTCGCGCGAGTTCCACTTATTGGAAAAAACATTTTCAGTTTGCAGATCAATATTTTCGAAAAGTGAGTGGAGATCAGTTGATTTTAAAATATCGCCTTTTTCCTGAAAGTGGCTCTGCTTACAAATTAGACAAGTATATTATTGATTATAACCGTACCAATAAAAGAAAAGACGAAAAAACGGCTGAATATGATGAGGCTCGTAGCCGTGATTATATGAGTTTTATTTGGGATGCCGTTCAAAAAGCACACGAGTCTTCTTCTTCGCCTTTTAATATTCCGCTTTCTGAAAATCAAAATACGAAACGGGCGTATATGATTATTCACGCCGGTTCAAGTCGTTTAGTCGACGGTGGTTCTATGGGAACAAATGGAGCGGATACACCAGGTGATTTTATGGATGTATTTGTTTCTCCTGATTTTTGGGAGTACCTACCCGATTCGCTTGCTGAAGAAAAACACAAAAAGGGAATCGTATTATCTAATGCGAAAATAGACACCTTAAAAGAAGTGATGGTGGTGAGTGAAACAGCTTCTCAAGATGGATTAAATTGGGGCGTGAATGGAATCATCATTAATCAGATAGGTCGTTTTTTAGGAATGCCGAATACTTATGATGTTGTGAAAGGTATTTCTAGGTTAGGCTATTATGATGTGATGGACTTTGCTGGCTATAATGCGGGCAATGGCTTTTTTCCAGTGCTTCCAAGTGCTTGGGTAAGAGTCTATATGGGTTGGGCAAAAGTGCAAGAGGTGTTCCCAAAAGAAGGAAGTTCTCTTACCTTTGATTTAGCCGCTGCGGGCACTGGTCTTGGAACAGAAATTTTAAAAATTCCTTTAAGTGCTTCGGAATATCTTTTGATTGAAAATCGGCAGCGCTCTTGGGATGAAGAAGGTTTTGTTGAAGTATTGTTGTCTGATGCCGATACAGAAGACTCTCCTTTAATTAAGAAAAAAATTCCAATAGATAGTCTTAATTTGGTTTTTGAAGATAGCGTTTGTGTTAAGGGTGTTTGCTCTGTCAATAAGAAAAAAGCAGAGGGCGTTGTGGTTGGTGTGAATTCTTTTGACGCCGCTCTCCCCGCAAGTGGAATTGTGGTATGGAAAGTCAATGAATGGTACCTTAAAGAGGCCTTGCCTTATGGTGTAGTTAACTTCTGGGGCGGAGATACGCTTCGTGACCATCAATTTGGTCTTTCTGTAATTGAAGCGGACGGCGTGTTGAGTATCGGTAAAACATTTAAGAATGCATTAGGACAAGATACTTATGATTATGGCGCAGGTACAGATGTCTTGCCTCATGTGCGTTTTAATAAAGACACCATTCGAGATACCGTGACGACGATTGCTTCTACTGGTTACGCTAATACCGCTTCAACGACTGGTGGCATTTCTGGATTTAAAATCAAAGTAAAACCAAGTTCTAGTTATAGAAAAGAAAAATCAGAAAATCCATTTATGGGAGACAGTGTAATGAATTTTGCCTCCCTTGTCATGAAAGTAGAACTTGTTTTTGAAGACGAAAAAATTCCAAATTCGACATTCCCTAAAAATATTGGGTTGCCTTCGATTCCACGTGGCGCTGTGTTTGTAGAATATCCTTCTGCTGTTCTTAAAACAGGGGAGCGTGCTTTAGCTTTTGGGAGTGCCGATGGAACGCTACAAATTCTTTCCGCTTATGGCGATGAAATTATGCCTTCGGATACCACTATATCTTCGAAAACTCTTTTGGATTATAAGAAAACGGCGCAGCAAGTGCCTTTGTATCGATTAGGAACTCCAAAAGACTCATTGATTGGCGTTGCTTCTAAAGATCATTTTGTTTTTTCGGCACACCATTCTGGCCTTTTACAAACAGAGCTTGTGGGTCTTTTAGATGAGGTGCAATACACGCAAAAGTATTTGTCCAAAAAACTGAAAGCAGGTCCTTTGTTAGTGGAAGACGGAATATGGGTTGCCTCGAGTCAAAAACTTTATAAGGCCAGGGCTAATAATGATTTTGCTTGGACTGATTCCATTGCTTTACCAGTTTCATTTAGAGTTCATGATATGGCTCTTTGTCGTCAAGATGGAGGCGATAAAATTGTTCTAGTGGGCGCCGATGCTTCTGTTGCTCTATGGTCGGTCAATGAAAAAGAACTTTGGCTTGGTTCTTTAAGTCAAAAGAAAACGGCCGAATTATTAAGTACTCAAGATCAATTTTTTAGAATCTCTTGCTCTGATTTTAATAGAGACGGCAATTCTGATATATGGATTCTTGGCAGTTTAGGCTTTGGTGCTATGGTTGTGGCGGATTCCTCTTTTGCTCCCATTGGTTTACCTCGTCAATATAAAAGGGGCTTTGATGATCATGGAAATCAGTATCATGAACAGTCTTCTTCTGCTATTACCGATTTGAATAATGATGGGTATCCAGACGTTGTATTTACTGGGTTTAATAAAGTATATGCCGTAGATTATAAAGGCGTTCCTCTCAAGGGATTTCCAACAACAATTTCTAACGGGATTCCTGAATACGGATTTTCTTCAGATCCATTAGTTTTAGATGTTTCAGGAGACGCTTCTCCAGATATTCTCATTGGAACGACTAGTGGATTATTGATGGCATTTAATAATCAAGGAAAGCGAATCACAAGTGGATTTCCTTTGTCGGCAGGTTCTTTTGAATATGGTGATACCTTATACCCGATGTCTATTTTTGCAGGCGACTTAATCGATTCTTTAAGTGGCCCAGAACTTTATGCTTTTCATCGAGAATCCGTTTCTGGCTTTAGATTGTTCCGTGCAAAGGCAGGAGCAGAAGAGAAAGCGACGGCGTGGAGTGTTCCAGGGAACGGAAATGAACGAACAAATTGGTTTGATGCCAGTTTGTTAAAAAAACCAGAAGAAACACTTAAGAAAGAAACGATCAGTGATTTTTATCTATACCCTAATCCAATAAAAGGTGGCGTAGCCAAGTCTAGATTTACTTTAGGGATGAATGCCTCGTCTGCATGGCTTGAATTTTATGATATTTCGGGGCTTTGTGTTTATAAGAAGAAAATAGAAACGCCTCAAGAAGGGAAAAATCAAGTAGATTATATAGATGTATCTAGTTTAGGTTCGGATATTTATTCCGTAAGATTAAAGGTGAAATTTGTTTCTGGAAAAGAAACACACAAGATTTATCGTGTTGGTGTCATTCGCTAGAGAATAGATTATGAAAACCTGGTTCTTGCTTCTCTCTTGTATTTTCTTTTGGGCTTGTTCAAATACAACAAGCCCATCGGAAGGATCGTATTCCTCACCAGGCTCTATTTATATATCTTCCATAGTTATAAAATCATCATCATCTTCTTCTGTAATTATATCTGAAGGTGTTATGGATAAGTCCTATTGGGATTCCAAATGGGTCGCTATTCCAGAACAAGAATTATTGGTAGAATCTAAATGGATTCCTGTGAATTCCTTTTCGATTTTAGAAACAGAAATTACACAATTGATGTATGCTGAAATCATGGATACATTACCGCCTCAAAAAGAGTTAAAAGAAAATTTGCCTGTAGCTTCTGTTTCTTGGTATGATGCTGTTTTGTTTTGCAATGCTCTTTCCAAAAAATTAGAACTAGATACCGCTTATGACTACACTGGAATTGGTCCCAAAAATACGCTATTGAATTTAAGCTTTAATGAGAATAATCAAAGCGTGCGCTTGCCTACAAATGTAGAATGGGAAATCGCTTTACGAGGAACAACTTCGACAGAATATTTTTGGGGGACAGGGACCGCTTCTGATTACGCTCATTATGGAAGTACAAGCGGTGCTATAGAGGTTGGCCTTAAAAGAGCAAACCCTTATGGCTTATTTGATATGGCAGGAAATGTTCATGAATGGGTCTATGATTGGGATGGCCCTTACGGTATAACGACTGGTTCTAAACGAATTTTTAGAGGGGGTTCTTGGAGTAGTCCTTTGTCTCAATTAGCCTCAGATTATACAAATAGTGCGCTACCAGATGAATCTGCCGACACTCGTGGATTTCGAGTGGTATTATCGAATGGAGAGATGGAGTGAAGCCTAGATCGTCGCGGAATAAAACGATTCAATTAAGCGTTGAAGAAAAATCTTATTTTGGAAAAAAAATATTAAAAGAATCCTCTTCTTATACAGAAAGAAAAATAGAGAATCAAGTATTATGCGGTGACTCCATCAAGGTATTGCCTCAATTACCAAAAGAGTTTATAGATCTTGTTGTCACAGACCCTCCCTATAACATGACGAAAATTTATGCAGGCGAAAAGTTTTCTAAGACAAATGCCGAAGAATATGAATTGTGGCTCAGGTCTTGGATAGAACCTTTGATTCCGCTGCTCAAACCGAACGCCTCTCTTTATGTATGCACTGAGTGGCAATGCTCTAGTATCGTAGAAAAGGTTCTTCGAGATTATTTTTATGTGCGAAATCGAATTACTTGGGAACGAGAAAAAGGACGAGGGGCACAACATAATTGGAAAAATGCAGCAGAAGATATTTGGTTTTGTACTGTATCTAACGATTATTATTTTAATGCAGACGCTGTTCGATTAAAAAGAAAAGTGATTGCTCCTTATCGCCATGTGAATGGAGATCCTAAAGACTGGGCAGATGAGGGAGATGAAAAATTCCGTTTGACTGCACCCTCGAATTTGTGGACTGATATTTCTGTTCCGTTTTGGTCTATGCCAGAGAATACAGAACACCCGACGCAAAAACCAGAGAAGCTCATTGCGAAACTAATCTTAGCTAGTTCAAAAGAAGGAGACTTTGTTTTTGATCCTTTCTTAGGCTCTGGAACGACTGCTGTTACAGCAAAAAAGTTATCCCGACGTTTTGCTGGAATAGAGAGAGAAAAGGATTACGCTCTTTTAGCATTAAAGCGATTGCAAACGGCAGAAAAATATCCCGAAATTCAAGGTTTTAAGGACGGCTGTTTTTGGGAACGCAATACGCGTCCTTTATAATCAAAGTTTCAATGTCTGATTTTTTCTAGATTAATGGGATGTTAAAACGAGTCATGGGAATACTGGAGAGACCATTTATTATGAAATTAACAAAAGTGCTTTTGACAAGTGTACCATTTTCTGCGTTGAATAACAACCGTTTTTCTTTTTGTGGTATGAATTCAAAAGGAATTCTTTTTCTTTTATTATGTTGCATTCCTTTACTTTCGAGTTGTGGAAAAGAAAAAGAAGAAGTGCCTCCACCACTTAAAACAATTGAAATCCCAGAAACAATCACAGGGCTTTATGTTGGAGAATTACCTTGTGACGATTGTAAGAAAAAACAGGTAAAGGTGGAACTTGATTCTTTGGGGCAAGCTTCCATTGAAGAAACATTTATTCAAGATTCTGTTTTAAAAGTTTCTTCCAAAGCATCTTATGTGGATTCGGGTGAAGTGATCGTTTTGACTTTTAATGATTCTCCTAAAAAATGGACATTTAAAAAACAGAATAAGCTTTCGTTGGTGTATTTAGATCTTTCTGGGAAACCTTATTATATGGATTCGGGCATTCCATATCAGATTCTTAAAATATTAAACAAGCCAAAACAGTGAAGAAGTAAATAAACATGATTTGGAAAACATTAGTGGTAGACGATGAGCCTCTAGCTCGTGTTCGAATGAGAAACCTGCTTCAGGAGTACCCTCAAGATATAGAAATCATTGGCGAGGCGAGCTCTGGACAAGAGGCTGTTCAAAAGATTAAATCTCTTTCGCCAGATTTAGTTTTTTTAGATATACAAATGCCAGACATCAATGCTTTCGATGTACTAAGTGCTTTAAGCGAAGAAGAAATCCCTTTAATAGTTTTTACTACCGCTTATGATAATTATGCTCTTAGAGCGTATGAAGAAAACACTGTTGATTATCTTTTAAAACCGATTGAAGACGAGCGCTTGAATCTAACGATTGAAAAATTACGTAAACAAGCGAAGCTTTTAATTTCAAATGAAAATTCGTTATTAGAATCTTTCCCGTGGGAAAAATTAAAACAATTGGTGGGCTCAGAACAGAATTATCTTTCTCGTATTCAAGTCCGTATAGGGGATAGAACCATTCTTGTAAATGTCGATGAAATCATTCGTTTCCAGAGTGAAGAAAAGTATACGATGGCTTATACAATGTCGAATCATTATTTAATAGATACGCCATTAGTTGATTTGGAAGCTAAATTAAACCCTCAACAATTCGTACGAGTGCATAGAGCTCATTTAGTCGCTATTGATTATATCGCTGAAATCCAACGACTCGACGCAGGCCGTTTAAGTATTATTCTAAAAGATAAAGCGAAGACGTCTATTTCTGTGAGTCGAAACTTTGTGAAGCGCGTTCGTCATCTTTAGTCTCAGGTTAAATTTTTCTATTTTTGGATCTTATGGACAATACAAAGAAATCTCTTCTCTTAAAAGCAAAAAAAATATTACGAGGTTTTGCTCGCGAAATATTAATTCCAATTATACTTGCTTTAGTCGTTATCCAATATGTGATACAAGCGTTTCAAATTCCAAGTGGTTCCATGGAAGATTCTCTTTTAACAGGAGATTTCTTACTAGGCCTTAAGTTTACTTACGGTTCTCCAGTGCCGTTTTCAGAAAAAAAGTTTCCTGGGCTTACCACTCCAAAATCTGGGGATGTTGTGATTTTCCGTTACCCTGGAGAACCTCTGTATCCAGACTACGATCGTAAGCGATATTCTCATATTACCAATGCATTGATGTTTGGTAATTTTTACTGGGATCATTCTCCGCTTGCTGGAAACCCACATCTCGTACATTACCCTTTGGGTCCAAAAGATTTTATCAAACGTTGTGTTGCTGTGAGCGGGGATTCCATAGAAGTTCGTGCAGGAAAATTAATTCATAATGGAGAACTGCAAACGAAGTTACCTGGTAAAGGGAAATACACTTCTCCTTATCGTTCTTTTTCTCCAAGAGATGAAGTTCCTTTAACAAAAATACCAAGCCCTGGTGATACCATTGATTTAGATTCTCTCTCAATTGAAGAGTTATGGCGAGTGCGTTCTTTAATGGTACAAGAAAATACAGAAGATCGATTTGAATTGCATTTAAGTTTACTTGAAGATGGAAAACCTGTTCCTGATTATGTATTTGAAGATTTTATGGTGCCTGTGGAAAACGATCGTAATTTGCTACTAAATACTCTTTTTGCAAATCGTCGTGTGGTTTCTCAGCGAATAGAATATGGAGATACCGTCAAAGGTCCAATTCCTTTTGCGTTCTTTGCAGAATATGCGCGTACGGGTTTTTTACCAAGAGTAAATGAAAGTATTCCTGTAAAGGGATTCATGCGTGTGGTGGATTATGAATATTTCGAAGGGAATCAGTTGAAGGACTTAGCCCATAATGTACAAGCGTTAAATAAAAAGGCAGAGTTGGATTCCATGAGTCCAGTGGATTCTTTAGACACTTTGTCTAAGGTCCAAAAACAATATGAATTACGTCGAGTGGTTACAAAAAATGATACTGTCGTCCATAAATACGTTGTGAAAAAACCTGTTTATTTTATGATGGGAGATAATCGGGATAATTCGGCCGATAGTCGCTATTGGGGTTTTGTTAGCACAGAAAATGTGAAAGCAAAAGCGTTTGTCATTTATTTCTCATTTGAAAATAGCGATCAGAAGTTCTCATTCGGTAACCCATTTTCTTGGTGGCGAATTCCGTTTAAGATCCGTTGGACTCGTCTTGGTAAAATTATTCATATGATTGGCGCGTGATGTTTTGGCAGAAACTTCTATTTCTTGGGTGTTTAATAGTACTCTTCTCTTGCGCGACGCAAGTGGCCCCAACAGGTGGCCCTGAAGATAAATTGCCCCCAAGAATTGCAGCCATTGCTCCAGCTCCTAAATCAGTAAATCAAGACCCAAAATTAAATGTAAGAATTCTTTTTGATGAATGGATTAGTGCCACAATTCCAAAAAGTGCGGTCATGATTTCTCCACCCATTGAAAAGAAAATGATTTATGAAGTGGATGGGCAAGAACTTTTAATCACGTCTCGTTCCGTTTTAGATTCAAATACAACATATACGCTCACAATAGCAAGTGGAATAAAAGACCTTCGTGGAAACTCCGTCGCTAAGCCTTTTGAGCTCACTTTTTCCACGGGATCTCACATCGATTCTCTTTCTGTTTTAGGACGAGTCATGGTATCTCCTGAAATGCTCAAGAGTAAACAATATCCAAGCATTGGTCTCTTTTTAATAGGCGAAGAGCGGGAATCTAAAAAGTATCTTAAAAAATACAGAGATTCGTCTTTAACGGGTTTAGATACAATCCCAAGATTATCAAAAGAGCCTCCATTATTTATAACACAAGCAGATAGCAATGGATGGTTTTCTATTGGCGGCTTACATGCGGGGCGTTATCGAGTGGTGGCTTTTGTGGATGTTAATGGAAATCGTCGTATAGAACCTTCTGTAGAATGGGCTGGTTTATATGAAAAAGATATTACACTCACAGAAGCATTTAAAGATTCGATTTGGATTGCATTAGCTGATCAAGACACGACTCTTTTAGAACTTTCGCAAGTGAGTCAAGTAGGCAAAAATCTCTTGCAAGCCAATTTCTCTAGATCATTAGATTTAGAACACTTTCTCTCCAAAAAACGGAATTGCTTTTTAACTAAAAATAAAATGGACACTTTGTTTGCCGCGGGTGCATTTAAAGCACCAAATCAAAATCATGTTCATCTTTATTTTGAAAAAGAGCCATCGGCTGATTCTTTATATGAATTCAAGTGTCTCAATGCTCAAGATTCTTTAGCTCGTTCGTTAGATTCCATGCGAAATGATCTTGAAATTAAATGGGAAGCAAGATTGATGGATACCTTAGCGCCAACCATTGCAGAAACGGTACCTAAGAATGGAGCGAAGCTTGTTTTCCCAGATGAAAAAATTGAAGTGGCTTTTAATAAACCTGTTTCTGGCGATTCTCTAGCTGGTCTTTTAAAACTTGTGATTAATAGCGATACAGGGGATGTCATTATAAAAAGAAAAGACACTGCTCGGTTTGAAATTAGTGCACAAAATCCATGGCCAACCGATGGAAAAATAGAACTATTAAAAATAAGCTTAGATACATTAGTTAAACCAGCCGATAGTACTGGCTTTAGAGACACCGTTGTGACTCCAAAATACAATATGGTAGTCAAATTTGAAACGGTTCCAAAATTGAAAATGGCTTCTTTAGAAGGCTATATTCCAAGTAAAAAAACAGTTTCTCCTATAGTGCGATTACGCTCTTTAGAAACGGGAAAAGTAATGAACGTAGGATGTGTTTCGAGAGGTTTCTTTTCAATAAATAACCTTCTTGAAGGAAAATATATTTTGGATTACTACTTTAATGAATACCCTTCTTTAAAACCTGATGCAGGCAAATTGGAACCAGTAAAATTTGGTGCAGGTTGGCGTTCCCCTGTAGATACCTTGATTCTTATGAACGGCAAAAATAAACTAGACTCTTTAATTCAATATTTGCCGGCATTACCATAAATAGGATTATTATGACATTAAAAATACCTTCATTTGTAGCCATTGATTTAGAAACCACAGGCTTAGAATTTGATAAAGATGAAATCATCGAAATTGCTTTAGTCCTTTTTGAAAATGGTGTTCCAGTAAAAACAAGTGATTATCTTGTCAAGCCAAAGCAAGATTTACGCTCCTTTATTGAAGCGTTAACAGGAATCACTAAAGAAGATCTTCTTTCTGCCTCTGATTTTGCAGATATTGCAGGACAAGTACGTGCGTTTATTGGGGATTATCCTATTGTGGCTCATAATGCTCAATTTGATTATAAGTTTTTAAAAAGTGCTTTTGCAAAAGTGGGTATATCCATTGATGAACAGTCTGTTTATGATTCCTTGACTTTATCAAGAATCGCTTTTCAGAACGTTCCGAATCATCGTTTAGAAACTCTCGTAAATCATTTGAAAATTGAGCGTACGGCAGCACATCGCGCACTTCCTGATGCAGAAGCTTGCGGGCATTTGTTTATTAAGGCTTTGCAAGAATTAGAAACGTTTCCTGATTTTGAAAAGCAAGCGCTTTCTCTAGTATCGAAAGGATCCATTTGGGAGTCAGTCTTTAACGAAAGCGTCTCTGGTTCATTAGATTTTGTGCCAGGATTACTCTTAGAAGAAAAAGAAACTCCTCCAACAACTTCTGATAAAAAGTATCCTCGCGTAGCAGAGTATCTACAACCCGATGGTTTATTATCTAAGACCTTACCAAATTTTGTCTCTAGAGAAAATCAAATTGATTATGCTAGTGTAGTTGAACGCAATATGTTTAAGAGTGGCTTGAGTGTCTTAGAAGCGGCTACAGGTACAGGGAAAACGATTGCGTACTTACTAGCGGCTTCTCTGAAAGCCGTTTCTGGAGAACGAGTCGTTATTAGTACAGCGACTAGAGCGCTTCAAGAACAATTATGGCAACATGAGCTTCCTAAGATTGAACCATTATTTGATGGTAAATTAAAAGCGATGGTTTTAAAAGGCAGAAAGAATTACATCTGCTATCGCAAATTCAGAGACCATCTAAACAGCTTTGATACTTTGGTGGCGCCAGAAGAAAAAGATTCCTTTATGGCTTTAATCCCTTGGGTACAGCGTTCAAAAACAGGGGACATCAATGAAAATAGCGGCTTTAATCATTTAAGAAATAGATCTCTTTGGAGTAAACTCGCGAGTGACGCGGGCTCTTGTGCAAACGAAGCTTGTCCTTTTTATAATCGTTGCCCTGCTTTAGAAGCTAAGCGAAAGGCAATGCGTTCCAATTTATTATTTATCAATCATTCGCTTTTCTTAGCTGATTTGGCTTTAGATTTTGCCATTTTACCTACTTATGAGCACATCGTTTTTGATGAAGCCCATCGCTTACCATCTCTTAGTCATCAATCCTTTGCAAGAACGGTTCGCTTTTTTGATTTGAGAAATATTTTCAAATCTTTAGTCCACTTAAAAGCAGAAGATAAAGGCTTAATTGCAGACATTGAAAAAGCTCTTTTAAAAACAAAAGACGAAAACGGAGACCTCTTAAAATTGTGCTTAAGACTCCGCACCGATATTAGCGAATCAGAACGATTGTTGCATCGCTTCTTTATGAAAATAGGGAAGAAGGTCGGTAAACAAAAAGGATCAGAAAACACCTTTAAGTATAAGCAAAGTCTTTTTGCTGAGTTAGATGCAGACCCTAAAGCCGTTTTAGAATCATTGACTGCAATCAAACAAACGATTGCTGAATTAGCAATGCCTCTACGTCAAGGAAATTATGCCGCAGGCCTAATACGCGATTTAGAAGGGTGGGGTTCTGACATTGAAAAAGTGCAAAACGATTTAGACTTTATTGCAAGTGGAAATCGTGAAAATTGGGTCTTTTATTTAGAAGATCCATTTAATCCACATACCCTTGTCATGAAAGCAGTTCCATTAAATATCGGTGGATTCTGGGCAGATCATTTTTATAAATGGATCAAGTCGGCGACCTTTACATCGGCCACTTTATCTGTTCAAGGGTCTTTGGAATACTATGCTGAGCGTATGGGAATGACAGATTCCTTACCACAGAAAAAAAGGCCTTTCTTTAGGGTATATGATGCAGGTGCCGCGTTCCATTCTAAAAGAAGAATTGGGATTGCGAGTTTCTTACCAAAACCAAATGCTCCAGAATATCAGGCTGAACTAGAAAAGCTTCTGTGTGCGATTTTACCAGACATTGAAAAAAATGTATTGGTTCTTTTTACAAGTATTGCAAGCATGCTGAGTGTACAGAAAGTGTTAGTTCCTCTTTTTGCAAAAAAGAATAAATTGCTTTTGTGTCAGCACGCTGATGGAAGCATGGATAGCTTAGTTGACATGTTTAGAAAAGAACGAAAAGCTTGTCTTTTAGGCTGCCAGACCATGTGGGAAGGCGTAGATCTTCCTGGAGAGGCTCTTGAAGTTTTGATTATTCCAAAATTACCGTTCCCTAATCCTTCCGATCCATTGATTTCGGGTAAGGCTGAAATATTAAAAGAAAAAGGTGAAAACGCCTTTAAGGCTTTGTTTATTCCAGAAACTTACATCAATCTAAGTCAAGGAATTGGTCGCTTAATACGTTCCGAAGAAGATACGGGCTCCATTTTATTGCTAGATAATCGCTTGGTGTCAGAACCTTATGGCAAGACATTTTTGCGTATTTGGGGTAATCAGCATAAAATTCTTCAGAATCCAGAAGAATTCAAAAACGCCTTGTAATTCAAGGCTTACCAAAACCTTTAAGTTATTTTAAATTTGCCCTCTATTAAAGGCCATTTTTATGTTTTCTATTTCGACATTTTTTGATAATATGCCAAAGTCTCTATTGAGAGAGGTTCATGCGAAAGCCTTTGGTAAAAAGGGTCTCTTAAATAATACCCTTATAGTAAAAGAATCTATTCAATATTTTAGTGAAAAAAAACGATTTGATCATTTCCTTTCTGTTTTAGAATCTTGGCAAGTCAATTGCCTTTATTTGATTTATCGCAGTGAGTCTCGAGGTCTAACTTATAATGAACTTCGCTTAACTGTTCCAGTAAATAAGGCTAGAGAATTACAAAACTTTTTATTAAATGCTTGCCGTGAATATGTCATCTGGCAAGGAAAATCTACAAGTCACGTCCTTTTATATAAAGGGTTTTCGGACTTTGTCGATTCATTTAATAGCAGTGGAATAGAAGTGTTTTCTTCTACTGAAACCATTGGTTCCTTAGAATACGATTATTTATTTGATTGGCATATCTGTAAAATTTTAGGGATGGCTGCAAAGGGTCTCTTAAAAGTCAATTTAACAGAAGGGCTTCATCGCAGGTCACTAGCACTTTGTGAAAACGCCATTACCTATTCCAAAGCCCTTTCCAGTAAAGCCACTCATGATGAAACTCTTTTTATTCTCCATTTCTTATCTCAAAATGATTGGCTTGGTCGTGAAGACTCTTTATTAAAGCCGACTCCAAAAGCGCACCAGTTTTTGAAGAAGAATGGATTCCGTTTACGTCAAGAAATTATTGCTTGGTGGATCAAAAATCGTTTTCGCGGAAACGAAGATCATTTCAAACGTTTACTAGAAAACTTGATTAATCCAATAAACATAGTAGATGCCGCCTATTTATTTTGGGTTATAGACCCATCTTATCGTATTTTAGAACGCACAAAAACATTGACTTGGGATTATTTACCAAAGCCACTTAGAGAACTCTGGTTTCTTGGGTTTGTTGATTTCAAATGCGTTAAAGATAAAATACATGCGGTGTCTCTTTCAAAAATAGGTAGAGGGTATTTAGGAAATGAAGTCACGCCACTCGTTTCAGGAGAAGTCTCTTCTTTAGCCAACTTTGAATTAATCGTAGGAGCTAAAAACTCTCCTAGATTATTGTTTCTTGTAGCTGTTCTCGCCACATCTCAAAATGATGAGGCTCATTTAAAATCAGTTTTTGAAAAAGAAGCCTATTTAGAAGGGCTAAAATCGGGTCTTACAGAAGAAGATGTGGAAGAATTTATTCACTGGATTAAACCACCTAAAAACGTACACGACTCTCTGCTGGATTGGGGTTCTTGTTTCTTTGGCGCAAAAATATCCACGGCTCGTTTATTAAAAATTGAAAACAAAAAAATCCTTGAAGAACTAATGCACTTCTCTCATTTTATGGAGCTTATAAAAGAGGCTATTCCTGGTTATGGTTTTATATTAGACCCAAGTAAAGAATCGGATGCTCTCAAACTACTTTCTCATTATGGCTTGCTTCCAAATACGAATCAAGTGCAAACGACCATAGAACCATTCAAAAATGCAAATTGGGAAAAAGAATTTGTATTGCCTTGGCCTGCCAATTTAGACCCCGATTATGAATTAAAAGAATCGTTAGATAAAGAGTCTTTTATCTCTTCAATAGAAGCCACAAAATACGGCACACTATATCGTAAGTTAGAATTGATGGATCTAATTAAAGTCATGCGCTATGCAAAGTCAACAAATACAATGCTTGCAGCACAAGTGAAAAATCCAGAAGAAAAACATGCCACTATTAAAGAAATGTTCTTTTATGCCCAAACACTACATTTTTCTAAATCACCATATGCAGCGAAGGTGCAATTAAAAGACACCGAAGACACGATCGTTTTAGACCTCAATCACATTCAAGAAATCAAACTAGTCTATCAAGGAATGGATGTATAATAATTATTTCCATTTTTGATGGATCCATTGATCTATAGAATATTTTCCAGCGCGAGCAAATGCAATAACCATTAAAATGGCGGCATAAAGCAATGGCAATTCTTGCTTACCAAAGCCATCTTGACCATGTACAATAAATGCGGCCACAAGCATGGTAATTAGAAGAGGTAATGCTGCTAGGCGAACGGCTACTCCAAAGATTAAAAATAGTGAGCAAAAAACTTCTGCAAAGACGGTTAGTGCGAGCGAAGCAGTAACTCCAATGCCGATAGGATCCGCAAATCGAATGGGACCATCGCCAATTAGCATCATCCACTTTCCGATGCCATGCGTGAGCATGAAACCCCCAACAATCAAGCGAAGAAAAAGTAATGAAAGCGAAATATTGTTGGAGTATTCACCAGGATTAAAACATAGGTCTAGGATTTTTTTCATAAGACTCCCTTTTTTGGTTTAGTAAAATAAAAGTAATTTATTTTTTGAAATAATTCACTAGTATTTCTTTTATATGGTTATAACGCCTAGCGTAAGAGTTTGGCACGCGAATCAGCGTAAATTCATGCGTTTTGCAAATGAGCTCTTTGGCTTGATCGCATTTAATTCTGTTTTCATTAGTTCTATGTTCTTCACCATCTAATTCAATCGCGAGAATTGGAATTTCTGTATGGCCCTCTTTTTCATATAATACAAAATCAAATCGTCCAGAATAAAAAAGCGGATTTCGACTCGCATTTTCTTCAAAAACCTGAGCAATAGGAACTTCAGTTTTGATTGTATACTTCTTTTGTTCATCCACCACGGAAAGCACATGATTGATATTTATAAAAAAATCGGATTCTGTTTTTGTGCTATAAGGTTTAAGCCCTAAAGCTCTTGAATGAGAATGCTTGGGCGTTACCTTATAATCGCCATTGGTTTTGACGTATTGTACTAATTCATAAAGATCATCTGCTTGAGTATGGAGCCTATTGAGAGTTTCTGTATTAGAAAAGAGAACTAGTTCCTCTTTCGCTCTCGAAACAGCCACATTGATCAATTCTTTATTTTTAGAAAACCATTCATAAGTACGAGAACTAGTTTTTTGTGTGATGGCAAAAGAGAACAAGATGATATCCTTTTCATCTCCTTGAAACTCGTGTACGGTTCCACAGAGTGGCTCTAATCCTCTCTCAATCAATGCCATATTAATTCTTGCTTTTTGTGCTACAAAAGGGGTAATTACACCAATCGATTTATCTGGATATTTTTTTACATAATCTACAATTGACAATGCTTCATTATAAGAAGTGTTTCTATCCACAGGATTTTCATTGGGTGTTTCTTGAAAAATTAAGGGAGGTAAGTCTCTTTTTTCTGTTTTGACGAGCAATTTATTGTTGTAGTATTTTTTGTTATTAAAACTGATAATCTCTTTGGCGGAACGATAATGATGGCTTAGTAAGACTTCATCACTAATAGAATCAGCAGCTAGGAATGTTTTATAAATAGAGTTGTTTTTATAATCATATTCTGGAGCGATATTATATTTCCGAATTAACACATTATTGTCGAGATCATCTAAAGTGATTACCGGATTTAATTGTTGAGGATCGCCTACGAGCATCAGATTTTGTCCACGCAGAATGGGTAATAGTGCCATGGCTACATCACATTGGCTTGCTTCATCAACAATAGTCAAATCAAAATGAATGCTTGGAGAGGCTAGCTTTTTAGCGGACTGATTGGTGGTGGCGATGATGGGGAATACTCTCAATAAATGATGTAAATTGCCATCCTCTCTTAAATAATGATTCAGTTTTTTAACGGCATCGTCTTGGTCTTCTAATTCTAGAATTTTCAAAAGCTCTTTGTATTTGGGCTCTTTTAAGCGCTGAATATATTGTGCTGACAAATAACGTAAATAAAATAGAAATTTTTGGAAATCATTAGGCAATAAAAATTTGACCTTTTCATCAGAGATTTCTTCAAATGCAGAAATTTGCTTTTCGATTTCCCGTAATTGTTTACTCTGCACATTCATATTGACATTGAAATTTTGATTCTGATTTAAAAAATCTTCAATAGTTTCTTTCCGTTCTAGTAA
Source organism: Fibrobacteria bacterium AD312 (assembly GCA_001462345.1). Classification (GTDB taxonomy): domain Bacteria; phylum Fibrobacterota; class Fibrobacteria; order Fibrobacterales; family Fibrobacteraceae; genus Fibro-01. The sequence continues at coordinate 58,760 of LIUM01000013.1, forward strand.
ATCAAGCTTGTCTTCGTAATTCTCAAGGTACTCCGCGAGCTTAGCTGTATTTTCAATTTTAATTTCGGTGAAATCGTCTAAGGCCTTATTTTTGATTGTCCAGCTTTTTGTGTATTCAAAAATATTCTTAATATATTGAATAGACTTTTTCACTTCATCATTATTTCCAAGCCGTAAAATGGGAAAAGGAATTATCTTATCATCAATGGTGATACTTGATAAAATCTTAAAAGCCCCATTAATCGGATGATTATTTTGAGAGGAAAGCAAGACAGTCTTTTTATTAAAAAGAGCGCTAATCATCGTATTGGCAATAGTCTTTGTTTTTCCAGTTCCTGGAGGCCCTTGAATATAAGTAATAGGATATTTCAGTGATTTATGAATGGCAAGTAGTTGATCTAGATTAACTTGATCATCCATCAAGACGATGGGGTAGTTTTTTGTGTTTCGAGAAGGGCGTAGTAAATCGCCAAAAAAGGCTCGTAAAGGAGTACTCACAGAACCATCAGAGACAGATTTCGTAATAGCATCATATTCAATGGTCAAATCAGGAGACTTGGACTCAAGCGCAATAATATGCGGCATGTCATCAAGGAGTTCATGGCTTTTTAAATTCCCATGTTTTAAAATAAGCTCTTTGATGGTCTTTTCATTCTCATCAAAATCTTTTAATAAATATAGGTCTTCTTCGTACAAGTAATTTGAAACTTTGACAACATTATCTAGCGTTTGATTCTTAAGAATAAAACGAGTCAAAACTCGCGAGTTTTTCGATAAAATTAATTGCTTATTTTGAATATCAAAAAGCAGTTCTTTGAATGCTAAAACATAAAGCCCTTTGAGGGTTTTGATGCTTAACGTATTCAGCCCAAAAAGTTCTATAGGGGTAAAGTCGCTATTTGATTTTTTTGAAGCCTTCTTTTTGAAATAATCAATTAAAAAATCACATTCTTCTTGTGTTAGCTGATAACAACCATTCAAAAACTTCGATTCATCTAGATGCTCTAAAAGGCCAAAACTCTTCTCATAATTATCACTAGACAATTTTTGACATTCTTGCAAATACGTTAAAATCTTGATATTGTGAATGTTGGAAAAAAGACAAGAATACTTTGTTGGATTCTCATTAAGTTCATGAAGCAAGGAATTATTTCTTGCCGCATAAGAACCCTCAATAATTTGAGCCTGCTTAATCCCATCGAAAAATATCTCTAGCCGAGTGCACACATGAGTTTTTAAATGAAGGCCCATGACCTCTAATTTGGCTTTATCTTCTCCATTCTTATTGATAATAATGATATTGAGAATACTTATCCAATAATAAGTCGTTTTCTTTTCGGCGTTCACATATTCAATAGAGAGCCATCGGCCCTCATGTATTGCTCTGAATATGGTCCTAGAAGTACTCATAAATCAAATATATTCTTAAAATAGAGATAAAGATAACATCAAGTAATATTAAACTAATAGATTGGGTTAATCTAATTATTAAAAATAAATATTTTTTGAAATAATTCACTAGTATTTCTTTTATATGGCTATAACGCCTAGCGTAAGAGTTTGGCACGCGAATCAGCGTAAATTCATGCGTTTTGCAAATGCGCTCTTTGGCTTGATCGCATTTAATTCTGTTTTCATTAGTTCTATGTTCATCACCATCTAATTCAATCGCGAGAATCGCTACTTCGGTATGAGCGTCTTTTTCGTACAGTACAAAATCAAATCGCCCGGAATAAAAAAGAGTATTTCCACTAGTATTGTTTTCAAAAACTTGAGCAAAAGGTACTTCTGTTTTTACGGTATATCTTTTTTGATCGAAATTCTAATAAGTGCATTTTTCGGGAAAAACGGCAAAAATTTTATTTTGCGTTTAAAGGCCTACTAGAAAATCCCTTAAGAATTTTTGGGCTTTCGCAATTATACATATCAATGTAAACTTTCTTCTCGTAAGGCTTATTTTCAATAAATACAGTATAAATATCAATCATCAGAATACGGCCATCTGTATATGTTGTACTCGTGCTGCCTTGTCTATCAACCCCTGTGATGCTTTTTCCGTTGGGACCTAATAATTGGGATAAATAAATGTATTCGTTTTCTGGGCCTCCACCGACTCGAACAGCATTGTCCACTGTAAATCCATAAGTTGGATCTTTTGAAATCTCCGTGGATGCGTCAAGAATAACTACACAACTTTCATCAATGGGTCTAGGCATATAATGACTTCTAGGGCTGCTGCTACAGCCAATAATCATAGAACAAAGGATCATGAAAAAAATGCCGTTGATTAAAAGACGCTTTGATGATAAAAACATGAATAGTTCTCCTCAATTTCTATGGATTCATGGTTCGTTAAATATAGACTATAAAAATTAAATAAACTCGAAAACGATCGGCTTATTTTATCATAAAACGGCATTTGGGGAAATTGGAACACCCCCAGAATTGATTCCCTGAATGAGCTCCTCTTTTTGCTGTTCTAAAAACCATGGGGCTACCACAGCGCGGGCATATCTTTTCATTTTCATCGGCTTGGGCTTTATTTTCATTGACTTTGATTTCGTTCTTCTCTACTATAGTTTTTTTTTCGGTATTGTCTTTTTTATATGATTCACGAATCTCTGGCGGTATATACTTTTCATCACCCATAGGCTCATCCATTTTGGATGTAGAATGCGAGAGACTACATTCTTCTAACATAGCTTCATATTTTTTAGCATAATCAGATTGATTTGGAATACTGCAATTCACATAGAAAAACATTACTTCTTCCATTTCTTTATCGGAAGACTCATAATTATCATCAGAAGAGTCAACTTTTTTTATGTAAGAGATAAGTTGATCTGCACGAATAATCTGTTCACGAATTTGTTTAGGTGCATTTTTATCGTTCAAGACAGTTTTTTCGTTGGCAAGAACAACTATCGAACGGTAACATTTTGGAAAAGCGGTGTCATAAAAAAGTTTTCCTAATAAATTGTTTTTCACCAGTCGACGCACTTCTTTTAAAACATTAAGATGACGCTCATTTTGAGTGATGGGGGAATAAAGGCCTTCTTTTTTATAAGTTTTACCATACCGAATATGACGAATAAAATTACCTTTGTCGTCAATTTCTATATCTCCATAAAGATTCTTGCATTCAATTACAAAAAGATGCTTTCGAGTCATCACTAAAAAATCAATTTGCGCAGATAATTCTCCCTTTTTCAAATATAAATCATGCGCGATCATCATATCTAGACCACTATTTTTTAATTCGTAAATAATCTGCTTTTCGCCATAGAGGCCAGCTTCTGCGTTACGGATTTGCTCCTCAATTTTATCCTTAAGAGATCCAGAAGCTTTTGAAGATAGAAACTTCAGTTTTCCGATATAATCACTAGTATCACTCGCGTCCTTCACAAAAACAGGCCCTAAACGCTTTCCAAATAATGAATCTAATAACGACATTGCATACCTCATCGAAAATATAAGTTATATTAAAAAAATATGACTCGCTTTAATGATTATAATGAATCTTCTACGGCAAAAAAAAATATTTCAATTATTCTATTAGTGCTAAGTGTAGTCTATACTCTTTTTCCAAACATTCCTTTCCCTTTTGACGACATAGCCTTGATTATTGCTGCTATTTCTAACGCTGGATATCATTTGTTAAACCCGCAACAAATAATTATAAAAAGGGTGATGAATGTTTTACGGAAAATTTTATTTGCGATTTATATAGTGATTGTTGTTTTTGGCGGGCTTATTCTTCTTATTACACTCCATTTAGCTGGAGTTGATTTTAAAAATGCTTTGTGGATTTATGTTTTTATATTAGCAACGCTATTATTTATGGGGCGTTTTTTTCAAAATAAGTTAGTCGGCTGGATTGGAGAGGTGTATTCAGCAAGTGTTATTCGAATGATTACTAGAGGCGTTGTCCTTAAAGACGTCTATATTGAAGGCTCAAGTAATGTGGTACAAATTGATATTATAGCGATTACGGAGAAAGGTGTTCTGGTGATTGAGAAAAAAACAATGATTGGATTAATTCTAGGCGATGAGTATCAAAAACAATGGACTATTTCATTGAAAAGAGGAAAATTAAAATATCCAATGAAAAATCCTTTACATCAGAATTATGGTCATATAAAAGTATTAGAAGAAAAATTTCCAGAATATAAAGATTACTTCATTAATTTGGTTGTTTTTGGTAATAACGCTAAGTTAGGAAAAAAAATTCCAGATAATGTTATTACAGATCGGCAGTTTTTAAAGTATTATCGCTCGCTAGCAAATAGAATGAGTCCATCTCTACAGGAAGATTTTACTTCACTTTTAATGGAATTAAGTAAAAATCGCGAAGAAGTAAAAAGAAAGCATAAAAACAAAATTAGACAATATAAATAGTCTCCCTTATCCCCCCTTTTTTATCCTGAAAAACTTTATTTTCCATTTGCCAAATAGCTGTAGTCATTCTATATTTGTAATCATTACAAAATTAAACTAAAAACAAAATGCGTCTAGCGCATAGGAGTTAATATGAAAGTATGGGTTTGTTCCGTTTGTGGTTATGTTCATATGGGTGAAGAACCTCCTGAAGTTTGTCCTGTTTGTAAGGCACCGGCTTCAAAGTTTAATCTTAAAGAACAGTCTAAAAAAGAAAAGACATGGATTTGTGTCGTTTGCGGTTACAAGCATGTTGGTGAAGATGCCTTGGATGAATGCCCTCAATGTAAAGCTCCAAAATCTAAGTTTAAGCTTCAAGAAATGAGCCTCACTGAAAAAATAATTTGGGCTGATGAGCATAAAATTGGTGTGGCGCAAGGATTAGATGAATGGGTTGTTCAATCTCTTCGTGAAAATTTTACTGCGGAATGTACAGAAGTCGGTATGTATTTGGCGATGAGCCGTCAAGCTGATCGAGATGGTCTCCCAGAAGTTGCAGAAGCTTATAAGCGCATTGCTTTTGAAGAAGCAGAACATGCGGCTAAGTTTGCAGAACTTTTAGGTGAAGTGGTTCATGCTGATACAAAGAAAAACTTGGAACTTCGCGTGGCTGCCGAAGCTGGCGCTACAGAAGGAAAGCTTGAATTGGCGAAAAAAGCAAAAGAGCTTGGCTACGATGCGATTCATGATACCGTTCACGAAATGTGTAAAGACGAAGCTCGTCATGGTTCTGCATTTCAAGGTTTATTAGGTCGTTATTTTAAGTAATGGAAGAGGGAGAGTAATCCCTTTTTTATGCAGATACACTCAGAAATTCTTGAAAACAAAGGGATACGGCCTTCTGTACAGAGGGTACGTATCTTTAAGTTTTTAATGAAATCTAAAGAACATCCTACGGTAGAGATGATCTTTAATGCGCTTTTGCCTGAGATGCCTAGCCTTTCAAGAACAACGGTATATAATACCGTTGAGCTTTTTAAAGAAGTTGGTTTAGTGCAGGTATTAGACTTTGGACGAGGTGTTTTAAGATACGATGCTGATCTCTCGCCGCATTCTCATTTTGAGTGTGAAAGATGCGGTGCTGTTTATGATCTGGATATTAAGCCTCAAGATATTTCAAAGAAGATGCCTAGGGGATTCAAAGTGCATCAGACGTATTTTTATGTTTTTGGGCTTTGTTCTCATTGCAAAAAAAATGAGAAGAATTAATTTCGCGAAATGCTAATTCAAAGAATCATAAAATAGATTCTCGAAATGCTAATTCAAAAAATCATAAAATAGATTCTCGAAATGTTAATTCAAAAAATCAAAAAGTAATCTCGCGAAATTATTTCTCCACAAAATTCACACCTGCGAAAATTAATTCTCGCGAAACGTAAATAAAAAACACCAACGAATAGCTAATTCAAAAAAGTGAATCATGATTATGATAAAATGGTGCTCGCGTACAGCTATTTATAAATCGTATTTTTTCGAAATGTTAATAAAAAATTGAATTCCACGAAAATCAAATTCAAAGAGTTATTAAGTAATCTCGCGAAAATAATCGTTTGAAACATATCAAAAAATCATCTTGCGAAAAATCAAAAATCAATTAATCTTTAATTTTATCTAATACTTTGTTTGGTCCGATGATGAAAAGAACATCTCGTTCTTGTAATACATAGTCTGCCAAATTTCCAAGCTTTGGTTCTGTTTCTAAAGGGTCTCTAATCGCGATGACTTGTACGCCATATTTGGAAGTGAGCGAGAGCTCTTTTAAGCTTTTACCAATAAATTTTTCTGGGCACGCCAGCTCGACAATTGAGAATCCTTCCATAAAGGGAAGGTAGTCGAGCATATTGGGGCGATTCATGCGCTCGGCAAGAGAAATAGCCATATCGCGTTCAGGGTGGAAAATATCCGAAACGCCTAGCTTTTCAAGAATCACTGTATGTGCAGGGCTTGAGCTTTTTGCGATAATATGCTTTACGCCTAATTCTTTAAGGTTTAAGACTGTGAGTAGAGAGGCTTCTAAGTCTTCTCCAATGCAAACCACCACGCTATCGACCTTATTTAAAGGGAGAGAGGCCATTTGTTTTTTTCTTGTGCTATCAGCAACAACCGCTTGAGAAACAGAGGCGGTGATGTCTTGTATTTTTTCTGGACTTGAGTCTATTACAAGAACATCATGCCCAAGAGCTGTTAAATGGCGAGCTAAAAAATAGCCGGAGTTTCCAAGACCAATGACAACAAATTGTTTAGATGACATAGCTGTAATCCTTTTTTAAAAATCTAACCCACCATTATATCTTCTTCTGCAAACCACATTCCTGATTCAGAGCCATGTCGAGCGACTGCAGAAATTAAAAATAAAGGCCCCATACGGCCAACAAACATTACTATACAAATAATGACGCGGCCAGGGTCTGAAAGTTCTGGGGTAATCCCTAAAGAAAGTCCACAGGTGCTGTAGGCACTTGCCACTTCAAATAAAATTTTGATGAAAACGGAGCTTTCTTCGCCTGCAATGGTTGCTGTAGCTGCTTCTGTATGTAAAAGAATTAACGTGGCTCCCACTAGAACAACAATGGCAATCACAAAAATTCGAATGGCTCGATCTACGGTTTCTTCAGGAATCGTTCGTCCAAGGACTTGTGTTTTTTGGCGACCTAAAAGACGGTTAAATCCAAGTAATCCAATCACGGCTGCTGTGGTTGTTTTGATACCGCCACCACAACTTCCAGGGTTAGCTCCAATGATCATCATGATGATGACTAAGAAAATGGAGTTTAAGGAAAGGGTGGCCATATCAATGGTATTTAAACCAGCAGTTCGAGAAGAAATAGAGATAAAGAATGTGGATAACATCTTATCTCCAAAGGACAAGTCTTTGATTGTGGTTGAAGATTCTGTAAACCAAAGAATCAATCCACCACCAATAATGAGAATAAGAGTGCAAATGGCGGCAATTTTTGTATGAAGAGAAATGCGTTGCCATTCTCTTGTTTTGAAATTAAATAGGTGTTGCATTTCGGTGATGGCCAAAAAACCAAAGCCACCGGCAATGACAAGAATGCATGTGGTTACGTTCACAACGGTATTGGTTTGAAACTGCATTAAGGAATCTGGGAAAAGAGAAAAACCAACATTGCAAAAAGCACTGACCGCATGGAACAGAGAAGAGAAAAAACGATTGTAGGTGGGTAAGTCTTTGAATTGCGTAAAATAGATGAGGACGCCAAATAACTGGAGTAAAAGCGTAAAAGGAATAATGGCTCTAAGAATTTTAGAGGCATCAACATCATTCTCTGTGGTGAAAGTCGAAAGCAATACGGATTGTTGATTAAATCCAGGCCTCATCCCTGCAAGTAAAATCAATGTGGTAGAAACGGTCATAATACCAAGCCCACCGATTTCCATAAGAAATAGAATAATCCAATGCCCCTGGTGTGTGTAAGCCGTGCCTATGTCTAAAACAGAAAGCCCTGTAACACAAACAGCAGAACAAGAAGTAAAGAATGAATCTAGAAAACGAATAGGCTCTGCTTTTGCAAAGGGGAGCGATAATAGAAGAGTCCCCAAAAAAATTAAAGAGAGATAGCCGAGAATCACCACCTGAATGGCATTCCAGCGTTTCTTTTTGCTCACCTTAATTTGAGATAAGGGCATTTCTTCGTAACGAGATCGTAACATAGCGAAAATTTACTAAAAAAAAGAGGGGTGCCTAAAAAAGGATTATAAACTACATTTGTAACGTGAGTCATTTACGTTCTATTTTGATGCCTGTGGCAATTATTCTAGGTATTTTGATACCTCAAGCCTATGTTTTAGCTTTTTTATTGCCTTATATGATTGGTATTATGATGGTGCTAACGTTTGCGTCTCCAGTGCCTCGTCAAGAGCATGGAGAAACGTTCAGAATTGTTCTGAAATCATCTTTAATGAGTTTATTTTTGGCAATAGTACTTTTCGCAGTCTATCGCCTTTTGGATTTACCCATAGAAATTTTCCTTTCAGGTTTGATTATCATTTTAGCTCCTCCAGCCAATGCCGCTCCAGCGATGGCAAAGGTACTTGGAGGAAACTCCATTTTAGCATTGAAAATATTTATATCAGGCAATGTCATTGCTTGCTTTTCAATTCCCCTCATTTTCGGCTATTTCACAGGTTCTCAAGAAGGCTTTTTAAGCATGGCAAAACAGATTTTTGGCTCTATTCAGCCAATCATTACCATTCCTTTGTCCATTGCTTTAGGTTTGCGGGCTTTTTATCCCGAGATAGCAAACCGTATTGCTTCATTTCAGAAGTATACAATGGTCGTTTGGATGCTTTCTGTATTTATTATTTTAGCTAAGGCAAGTCATGATATTCGAGAAATGGGTTTTATGTCGCTATGGCAAAGTGGCACGTTCCCTATATTAGGCGGATTGTCTTTATTCTTATGCGTCTTTTTGTTCTTAATCGGGTGGCTTTCCTCAAAAGACAAGCACCCTATTGAAGGGGCACAAAGCATGGGGCAAAAAAATACAACGCTAATTATTTGGATTACTCAAATGTACGCAGGGCCAATAGCCGCCATTGGGCCCGTATTTTATGTCGTTTGGCAAAACTTAGTTTTAAGTTACATGAGCCGTGGCAAAAAGAATAAATAAGTAGTACAATCATCGCAGAACTATTGAAACGCTATCCAACGATATCACAGTGGCGTTATTTAAGAACGGATTTGTAGACTTCCATTTGATTTTTGATGATGGGTTTCCAGGAAAAATATTTTCTGATATGGGCACGCGCCCCAGAAACAAGTTTTTGAGACAAAGCTTGGTCTGATTTGAGCTTTAAGAAAGCATTAGTAAGAGCGTCGCTATTTTTAGCTTCTACTAGAAGGCCTGTTTGCTCATTAATAATCACATCGGGAATGCCGCCAACATTAGAGGCAACAACAGGAAGGCCATATTCTATGGCTTCAATAAGAACAACGCCCAAGCCTTCGGTATCACCTTTTTTATCTACAATAGCGGGCAATACAAACACGTTTGCTTTTTGGTATTCTTGCTTTAGTTCTTCAGAAGAAAGTTTCCCTGTAAACACGACCGTTTTAGGCGCTATTATTTCCGCTTCTTTTTTTAATTCAGGGGTAATGTCTCCAGCTCCAGCAATGCGTACTTCAAAACAAGACGAGTCTAATTTAGAGGCTGCTTGTATCAGATAAATTAAGCCCTTGCGTTCAATATGGCGGCCTACAAATAAAATGCGAAATTTATTTTCTACAGGGTGTAATTCGGTACTTTCTTGAGAAGATAGAGTCGTTCCATAAGGGCTACAATGCACCTCTGTTTTTCGAATGGAATTAATCTTTTGAGCGGTGAAAGAACTGTTTGCAAAAACGGCCTGGCTTTGGCTTAAAATAAAACGAAGTACAGGAGCAACCCAAGCATGCTTTTTAATTAATAGAAGTTCTGCTCCATGAAAATTGAGTACCATAGGAATTTTAAACCACTTGGCGGCACCAAGCGCAATTAAACCATGAGGGAATGGCCAGTGCACATGGATAAGATCAAACTTTTCTTGGCGACACAACTGCAAGCATTTTATAAAACCGCTAATGATATAGGGGATCGCAAGCAACTGCATCCAAGGCTTATTTGCCATTTTAGAAGGAGCGCCTTCATCATGTGTTAGAATTTCTAAAGAAGGTTTGGCATAGCGAAAACGATGAACGCGAGTCCCATCAATCTCGTGCGAATTTAAGCCTTGATAAGAAGGACAAAGAATTTCTACTTGAACTCCAGCCTCTTTTAATTTCATTACAGAGGTTCGTAACCACGGGACTTCTGAATCTGCATCAAATCGAGGGTAGACCGAACCAATGATTAAAATTTTCATTTAGGTTGTTCTTCCCCATTAGGTTTGGGAGCGACATAGTCTTTTATACAGGCAGGGTAAACAAAAGCCCTAGTTCCTTTTTGAATAGTGGAAGAAATATCTCCAATAGTGAGGCGGCAAAATTCGCTAATTCGACCTTGAAGCCGAATCCAGCCTTCCATTTTAGAATCGAGTAGTAAAAGCCCAACTCCAGCATCGTCTTGTAAAAAACCAAGAACATCAGACCCTCTTTTTTTGATGGCCATACTACGAAGGGCGGCTTCCCAAAAAGCGAGTTCATCTTCATCATCTCTAAGAGATGCTTTTATTTTTTTAAAGTCCATTTCGACATAAACAAAAGAACTTTTATATTCATCTGTTCGGACAATTTCTTCCTGGATACGCAGTTCAAAAAACTCCGCAGGATACATAATTAAGTCATATTTATGGTTTTTAATCCCATTGAAGATAATTTTCTTCATCATAATAAAAGAATTTAGTCTATTTTATGGGTATGCAACGTTTGCTTAAATTAAAAAAAGCGCTGAAGAGCAGCTTTATTACCACATCAGTCGAAGTTTTACGCTCTACAAAGGTACAAGTACGCTACCGTGCATTGACCGCTGATGAAATAGAAGTACTAGAAAAAAACGGAAATCGCTGTGACGACTGGTCATTAGTTTCTGTAGAACCGAATTTTTCTCCTGAAAGAATCAACCAATCTATTTTTGTTGGAGAAGTCCGTTTACCTGCATTTTATGGAACCGTTTTATTGCCAGGGGACGTCTCTTTTCCTACAGGGATTTATTATAGCTTAGTTCATAATTGCACTATAGAAAATGCACTCGTTCATCGTGTATCGATGCTTTCCAATGTTCTTGTGCGTTGTGGTGCTGTGATTCAAAATGTGGGCTCTCTTGTTTCTAGTGGTAAAATTAGTTACCAAATAGGAACGGACATTGTTATTGGTAATGAGATGGGAGGCCGTCCATTATCTGTGTTCCCAGACATTACGTATGAGTTAATAGACGCACAATTACTCCAAAAGATGAGCGAAGAATTACGCGGGCAATTTGTAGAAATTATTGAGAATTGGCGCCAAGAAGTTTCTTTGCCTTATGGCGTTGTTGATAAAGGCGCGGTGATTTCAAATACCAATATTGTGCGTAATAGTTGGATTGGCCCACACGCTCGTATCGAAGGTGCTGCAAAAATTAGAAACACCATTGTGCTGAGTAGCCTTGAAGAACCTTGTAATATTTATGATTCTGTGATTATTGAAAACTCCAATGTACAAGAAGGGGTCAAAGTCCATTCTGGTGCATTAGTCAAAAACGCAGTCTTAATGAAACGAGTGAAGATTGGCAATAAAGCGATTATAAATTCTTCAATCATTTCTTCTTGTTGTCATATTGATGAAGCGGAAGTAACTTGTTCTTATGTTGGTCCTCTAACTCAAATGCATCATCACTCGCTATTGATTTCTACTCTTTGGCCTATGGGTGGTGGAAACATAGGTTATGGCGCCAATGTCGGGAGTAATCATACGGGACGTAGGCCAGATCAAGAATTGTATGCTGGTCAAGGCTTGTTCTTTGGTTTAGGTGTGAATATCAAGTTCCCTGCGAATTTTAAAGAATCTCCTTTTACAATTGTAGCGACTGGAGTAACTTGCGAACCCCAGCGTTTAATGTTCCCTTTTAGTTTAATTAAAAAAGGTTCTCTCAGTGGCGATCCCTCGAAAAGCTTATTGAATGAATTAATCCCTGGTTGGAACTATGCGAAAAATGGATACGCTTTAGATCGAAACATATATAAGTATAGCACTCGTGGAAAAGGTTTTGTGGATGCTTCTTTTGGAGCACTGTCTCAATCAGAATTAGTCAAAAATGTTTTTGATGCTTATCAGAGGCTACAAATCAAAACGATTAAAGACATCTATTTTAAAGAAGATATTGTTGGCTTAGGTAGTAATTACCTAAGAGAAACAGTGCGTCAAAGTGCATTAAAAGCATATCATGATGTTTTAGAGCGTTTTATTTTAGACACGTTTATTTCGGCGATTGAAGCAGATCTGAGCTTATTATCAGAAGCTCCAAAAGATATTCGAAAGAGTATTTCTGGAGAGGTGTTCCGAGAAGTTTCGAGAGACTGGATTTTACCTGAAAATGTAGGCGAGTTGTTAAAGAAATATAAGGCTTTAGAAAAAGAATGGTTTGATTGTGTATTCAAAGGGCTTGACCGAGATGCTACTCGAGGGAGAGAAATTTTTGATGATTACGATGAAGTCCATTTGCCAGATAAGGCTTTCTTAGATTTTGAAAAACAGCGTATCGAAGAATCCAATAAAAGAGTCGCTGCCCTTTTTAAAGAATTACGTTTAGAAGCTTAAGAATGCCTCTAAAAATAAAATTGTAATGACGAACTTAAAAATCATTAGTTATGTTAATTCGCCCTTGTTTGCTTTCATAGGACACCTAAAATGCTTTCTGGACTAATCGTCTTATTAGTTTTGGAATTTATCTTTCGAACTTTTTTAGAAATTCGTGAAGCCCGTATGTTTTCTCGTAAAAATCGTTTTGCTATGATTCGAGTCATTCCATTTTTAAATGACTTTGTTCCTTTTCCAGAGAATATTCACCAAGAAGAAAAAAATAATCCTTTTATCACTTTTCACGAAGAAGCGCACCAGAAACACCGTCATTCTCTTTCAAGGCTTTTGTTAAAAGGTGTTTTTTTCTTTATATGCATTTTAGGTCTTTTTTATGTGGTAGATCAATGGAAAGTATCGTTAATTGAAATTGTGATTCTTTTTCATCTAGCCTTATTTGTTTTGCAAATCCCGTACCATTATTACATTTGGCAACAAGAATTTGAGGCCGATGAATACGCCACTAAAAAAACAAGTGCCACACAAGCTAAAAAACAGCTTCGCCTACTTGTAGAAGAAGAAATTCCATACAGTCCATTATTTGCGTTACTTTATAGAGAACACCCACCAGCGACGCAACGCCTCAAAAAAGTGCTTGAAAAGCGTTCTTAAAACACGTAATCTTCCAAAAAACCTATAAAATAGCCCTAAATACATTATAAAAGCATCCAAATTAATCTTTTATGAGCATAAAAAATAAGCCCTCCTTTTCATGGCGAAAAAGAGCCTGTATCTATTGAAAATACGAAAAAACTTCTTTGCATAAACCCTTTTCTTTTTTTACTTTTTCTCCAGAGTTTCTGGAGGAAAAATGAAAAAATATCTTGCACTAATGCTATTCTTCTTTTGGGGGTGTGAAGAGAACACATCAGCAGACGATGATTTAGTAAAAAGCAACCCGATGGCTTTCTCGGTTCTATTAGGAACTTTTGAAAAAGAAAGTGCACCTGATTTTGATTCTCATGTTTTAGCCTACGCCAAACTAAAGCATTTTGATGATAAACCTCTTGGCATTAGTTCTTTAGCATTTAACGATATTGTTACTTATTTCCCTAAAACAGCATCCTTCCTTTTAAAACACAGAAAATGTTCTTTCTTTTTATTAAAACAAAAAAAAGAAGATGCAAATACCTTTGATGTACTCTCTTCAATCAACTCAGAAGAGGCTATCGTATATCGTTTTTACCCGACAAATTCTAAGGGAAAAGCTTGTAACCCTAAAGCTTCTGTCGATCACTGGGCTTTTTTAATCGAAGATTGTTCTGGAACATGGGATGAGTCCATTTCCGTTACTTATAAAACTTATGAAAGTACCACATGGAAGTGTGAGGATGTAGCTCCATTTGCCACTCAAAATGAATGGATTTCGCCTTCTTTGTTGTAAAAAAAACAAAACATCATGGTTGGGTTCTTAAGCAACTCATTTTTTACACAGAAATAAAAAAGTTTCTTTTGTATGTGTACCTGTTTTAGGTATTTTAATAAAATGAAATTTTTAACATATTCTCTTTGTGTATTATTTTTAGCCTCTGCCGTTGTTTTTGCTCGGCCTGCAAAACCAGGTGTAGTTTCTACAAAACAATCAGATGGTTCTACTCTTTCCATTAAACAATTTGGTGATGAACATTATCATTATACCACAACAGAAGATGATCAATTAATCGTTAAAGATTCCAGTGGCATATACGTTTATGCCGATGAGAAAGGCTCTCCAACGAAATTCAAAGCAAAGAATAAAGAACAGAGAACGCAAAACGAAAAGAACTTTTTAAAAAGCATAGATCAAAAAAAAGCGAAGGCAAAACATAAAACGAAAAGGCCTAGCAATTATCCTAAGCAAAATAGAGGCTTAAATTTTAATCATCAAAGCCGCCCTTTTTCATCTATAGATAATGTTCCCAAATTATTAAAACGCCCACAAGCCGAATTGTGGACTTCTGGAGAACGCTATTTTCCGGTACTTTTAGTTTCATCAAAAGATCAGGCCGGTGGCGACTCGGCCCTTTTTTATCGCTTTTTAAATGAGCCTGGATTTTCTGAACAAGGAAATATAGGGAGTCTTAGAGATTACTTTTTGATTTCTTCTGATAGCTTATTTGACCCCCATTTTGATGTGTTTCCTATATCACTCAATCGAAGTCTTAGCGATTACGTGTCTGGTGGAAATTTTTTAGAAGGGCAATTTACAGCAGAGGCTATTGACATTTTAGTCCAAAGCCCAAGCTTTTCTGGCTCTCGTTATTGTCAGAATGGAACTCTTGTCGATGGCTTTATTTTTCTATTTCCTGGAACAGAAGTAAATGCACTTTCTATACATGAAAGTTTTTGGGGCCATCAATATTGGATGCAATGGAATGGATCTACCAATAATTACAGAGCTTATCAATCTGGAGGCTATTCATTCAACGCCTACGCTTTTTTAGCTCAAAAAGAAGATGGATTCCCGTCTAATTTAAATCAGATGGGCATTTTTGTTCATGAATTTAGCCACGTTTTAGGTTTATCGGATCTTTATGGATCCGATCAAAATGGGGGTTTTATTGCAGGTCCTAGCCCTTGGGATGTGATGACACAGGGGATGTACAATAGTAGTGGCCGAAAACCACCTAAATATTCTGGGTTTGAACGAGAATCTATGGGGTGGATTACCTTAACTGAATTTTCTGCAAATGAGGAAATTTATACTCTTTTATCATTAGATCAACGGCAAGCCTATTCTGTAACTAATCCACAAAATAATAATGAGTATTTTGTGATAGAATATCGCCCAAAGATAGGCTTTGACTCAGGTATAAACAATACGGGTGTATTAGTTTGGTATATAGACTATGATAGTAATGTTTGGGATAACAATAACCCTAATGATGATCCTAGTCACCAGCGTGTGGCTGTTAAAGAGGTTCTTTTAGGTACTCAGTCAAGTAAAACTTCTTATTCTCCTTTTACTTTTTATGACAATTCCTCTTCTACTGTGCCTGGCGTTTTTTCTTTTATAAAAGGCACAGGGGATAAGGTTTGTTTTACTACTAGTACAAATAAAATGGGCTTTGTTTGTGAAGAATCTTCTTCGAGTGTGATTGCGTCTTCTAGCTCGGTCGAAGAATCTTCTAGTTCAGCGACGGTATTGATAGAAAATCATTTAAGAAAGTCGAATTTTAAAATTGCGGTTTTAGGAAGGAATCTTCAGGTTTATTTGCCTATTGTCGGAGAAAAAGTCTTAAAAGTCATGGATGTGCAAGGAAATTTGGTGCATTTGGGTCGTTTTACAGGAGACAATGAAACTCTTTCTCTTCAAAATAAAGGCATGTATTATCTTCAAATTTTCTTGAACAATGAACTTCTTGTCTCTAGACCTGTGAAAATTCGTTAAAAACGGCTTCACGTGTCTCAAAAGTAATGTAGAACTTTGTGACACGCATTTTTAAAGATCAAAAACCAATTTTAGATTAAAGCAGTTATTTAAAATGTTTGCTTCAAAAAAAATGCAATTCACTAATAAAAAATGAGAGTTCTTTCACTACACGTTTTATCAACAAAGTCGGGATTTCATTAATTACGCATTTTATTGTTTTTTTTGTAAAAAAAAAGCCCCCCTTTTTTGTTGCGTTCTAAGCAACGCTTCCTTCGCTTTATGTCTTAATAACAAGGCTTTTTTAATGAAATAAAATAAATTTTTATTAGGGGTTGTATGCCTTTTTAAGGAGTTAAAATGAATTTGAAAAGTATCATAGGAATAGTCGCTATTTTAAGCATATCTCTCTTTGCTCAAGAGCCATATTCTTGGGGAAACGTGCGTATGGACGGTGGTGGTTTTGTGTCTGCAGTAATTGCGCACCCGAACCAAGAAGGCCTTTTCTATGCAAGAACAGATGTGGGCGGCGTTTATCGTTTTGATTCACAAGCACAAAAATGGATTCCTTTAATGGATTTTGTTTCACAGGAAGATGTGGGTTTATATGGAACAGAAAGTTTTGCCATTGACCCTAAAAATCCAGGTCGTCTTTATGTAATGGGTGGAACAAGTTATTTTAGCCAAGGAAAAACGGCCATTTTACGTTCTGAAGATTACGGTGCTACTTTTGAGGTCGTTGATGTTTCGAGCCTCTGGAAAGCGCATGGTAACGGTATGGGGCGCCAGACAGGTGAAAAACTTGCCGTTGACCCAAAAAAATCAGAGATTGTTTTATGTGGTACGCGTCGAGATGGTCTTTTTAAGAGTACAGATGCTGGCAAAACATGGCAAAAAATAAGTTCCATTGGAGAGGCCAGTGGTGCTGATTTATTAAATCAAAATGGAATTAGTTTTGTCTTTTTTGACTCCACAAGTGCAGCAACAAATTCAGGAGCCACAAGTGTAATATACATGGGTGTTTCTGCTACTACAAGTAATCTTTATAAAAGTACAGATGGTGGTAGCACTTGGAATCCTGTTTCTGGAGGCCCTGCAGGGATGATGCCTCATCGTGTGACTATGCTTAATGGCAATCTTTACATCACTTTTAGTAATAATACTGGACCTCATAATATCAATCAAGGTGCTTTTTATAAATACAATGTTTCATCTAGTACTTGGACAAATTTAACGCCTAAAGAAGATGGTGTTTATTTAGGTAGTGGTGGACAATCTTATGCGCATGGTTTTGGTGGCGTGAGTATTGATCCTGCCGATGAAAATCACATTCTCATTAGTACCTTAAATTACTATGGCGGTCAAAGTCGCTATGCGACAGGTGAACAAGGCTGGGGCGATCGTATTTATGTAACAAAAGATGGTGGGCAAACTTGGAAAACAACTTTTACTTATGCAGAAACAGCGAATGCTGCAACAGCAAACGTTGGTGTTAAGGATAATAATTGGATTGCTGGCCACGCGATTCATTGGGCAGGGTGCATTACTTTTAACCCCTTTAATACAAACGAGGCTTGGGTCACTTCTGGTAATGGTGTTTTCCGTAGCCAAAATGTAAATGCAGAAAAGCCAATATGGAATTTTGAATCTAGAGGCATTGAAGAAACGGTTCCACTTGATATTGTAAGTGTTCCTGGAGGCCCTTTAGTGACTGCAATTGGTGACTATGACGGCAGCTCTTTTGATGATATCCATAAATCTACGGCATTACATAATCCTCGTATTGGAACAACGCATTCTTTAGGTTATGCTCCTTTAAACGGCTCTTTTTTACGCGTCGGTCGCGTAACGGATTATTCCACAGGAACAGGAATCGATCATAATAAAATGTACTTCTCTGAAGACAACGCAAAAACATGGACTGAAACACCAGAGCCTAAAGGAGCTCATGGTTTTGTAGCCCTTTCTGCAGATGCGGCTTCTTGGTTACATCGAATGGATAATTCAAGTACCGTCTATTATTCTACTGATCAAGGCAAAAACTGGAGTGCAGTTACAGGCTTAGATGCACAATCTCAATATGCAAAAATCGTTCCAGATCCAGTGAATCCAAATGTCTTTTACGTTTTAGACCAGCAGGGAAAATTGAAAAAGTCAACAGACCAAGGGAAAACATTTGCTGTAGTCGGTTCTGTTCAAAATGACGCTCAAGGTTTATACCAAGCCAGTAATGGTTATATACGTACAGTGCCAAATCGTGAAGGCCATATATGGGCTCCTTTAGATCAAGCACAATCTTGGGCAGCCAATGGGAAATTCTCTACAAATGGCTTAGCCCTTTCAGAAGATGGTGGTGCCACATGGCAGAGATTCCCTTCTGTATATGCCGCTTTAGCTGTAGGCATTGGAAAAGCGGCCCCAGAGGCTTCTTATGAAACCATCTTTATTTGGGGCGTAGCAGGATCTTCGACGAATCCTCTTGGAATTTATCGTTCCACAGACAAGGGTGCTTCTTGGGTTCGTGTCAATGATGATATGCATCAGTATGGCGGCCCAGGAAACGGAGCCTTTGTACAAGGAGACATGAACGTCTTTGGCCGTGTTTACATGAGTACAGTAGGCCGTGGCTTAGTGTATGGCGAAATCGCTGGAACAACATCTGCTCCAAAAGTTAAAATCCAACAACAACGTCCATCGGCTACTCTTTCTTATCATCAATTGCGTTTACATGTAGAAACGTCAGTGCCTGCTCAACTACAGCTTTTCAATTTACAAGGGAAGTTGTTGTATACTCAGGCTATTTCTTCTTCCGCAGAGGTGTCTTTACAACCTTGGAAAGGAAAAGGAATTCTTGTAGCTCAATTAGTTTCAAAACAAGGCCGAAGACTCTCATTCCAAAAGATTAACTGTAATTAATAAAAAAATGATAGCGATTAGAATAAATCGCTATCACACCAATGCAATAGAGGGGTAGTTTCTTTTTGATTAAACTAAGCTTATGATCTCGTATTGTATTTTTCTTAATTTTTTTACAACGTTATTTATTTTAATAAAAAAAGCGTCTGTTTTTTCAAGATAAATTATTATCTGTGTGTTTTATTGTGATGAGATTTTTATGGGAATCAAGAAATCTGTTTTCGGGGTATTGCCTTTTTTAGGCATCTTGTTTTGCCCTCTTCATGCAGAAGAATCATGGACCTTTGCCATTTTAGGCGATACTCAATGGGCTTCAGAAGTATGTACGCCTATTGAAGGTACTAGCGATACTCTTTGCCTTTCGGGAGATAGTTTGAGTGGCTATCGAAACCCCAATTCTGTTGCCGTTGATTTTATTCATCAGATTCAAGAACGTTTGATTTTGGATCATAAGCCAAAATTTTTAGTCTTACTAGGCGATTTTGGAGATGATGTTGATGTTAAAAGTGTGCAAACTAGAGTCACTTGGGCACAAGAACTTTATGATGCTCAAATAGGAGTTTTTCCTGTTCGAGGAAATCATGATGAAGGCCCTTTTGTGGCAAAAGAATTTCTAAGAGTATTTCCTCAAACGCGTACAGGAGAAATGAATCAAACTCCAACAGATGCGTTTCTCTGGACAGACAGTGCTCAGATCCATCCGCGTCTTATACCAGGGAACACTTCTTTTAAAATAGGTAGTCATTTTTCTAGCCCCTCTTGTGCAGTGGGCCGTAGCTATGCTTTTCAAGAATCAGGGGCTACGTTTATCTTTTTAGATCCTTTTATGGATAGCCGAGCCGCTTCTTGTCCTATCGCAGATCAAATTTCTTGGGTGGACTCCGTTCTAAAAGCAAAAGGAGGTGCAAGTGTGCCAGCATTTGTCTTTGGACACAAGCCTTTAATAGGAGCGTGTCATGAGGACAATCTTTTTGGAGATAATCCAAGCGTTGATTCTCTTAACACCACGAGGTTTATGAAAACATTGGTGGATCATGGAGTGCGTCTTTATATTGCAGGGCACGAGCATTTATTACAGCATTCCATAGTGGAAGAACCAGGAGACGGCGGTCTACAAATTCAGCAAGCCATTTTCTCTGGTGCGTCTTGGAAATTTTATCCTTCTTTGATTCCAACAATAGATGAAAAATTTAATGTGCCCGCTTTTGGAAAAACGAGAGAAGTGGCGTTAGGTCAAGAGCTTGGGTATGTAGGTTATCAGATTGTTCAAGTTGAAGGAGAACGAGTTGAAATTACTTCTTGGGGGGCTCCAACGGGAGTCATGATTGGAGAATTAATCGAGGCTCCTAAGCTCAAAGAGCAGTGGAGCGTGCGTCGAGTTTGGGGATGGTCTTCTCGTGGTAAACAGACGTTACTTGCTCCAAGTGCCTCATTAACATCGCTAAGCGACTCCTTTTTAGGCACTTCTGTTCGAGTATTATCTGGAATATGGAAAACTTCAAAAAAAGATTTTTCACGTCGTGCGTTTTCAGCTCTTGCGTCCACCGATTGGCGTATTTTTTCTGGATTAAAAAGTGCGGCATGGACTCTTTGGGGGCTAGAAAAAGAAAACGGGTCTTTAGAAACGCCGTCCTTTGCTTTAGCGATGTCTTTTAATGCAGAAGGCCTTACATCAGAATCTATCGGTGAGCTTTGTTTAATGAGACAAGAAGCCAATAATTACTGGGGTTGTGCAGGCAAAGGCACTCTATTAAGGCGTCCTTGGCAAGAAACAGATCCAGTAGGAACTCAAGGCCTTGATCTAGAGAAGAATGAAGCTTGGGCTGTAGTGAATCAAGGCGGTACCTATGCCGTTGGCTATGAGGGAACATTAAAAAATTATAATCAACATACAAAACAGATCCCTTCTAATAAAAAAGGAAAGAGAGCTTTTTTTGATTTGTTAGGACGAGAGTCGAAAGAACATTAAAGTTTCATGAGTGTTGAAAATTAGGGCATGACGATTTACCTAAAAAAGACCTATCACATTTTCAATGTGCGAAGTCGTGAATATTAAAAAAGCATATATAATGATTGATTAGTTTTTTTTACTCGAAACCACTTTCGTTTGAAATATAAATAGGGCTTGTTATGTGAACTCCGCAGGCCTTTTATGAAAATAAAAAAGCCCCTTTCATATTCGGAAAGAGGCTTAAAAATCGAATACTAAAATAATGATTTATTTGAAAATTAAGAACGCTTGTAATCGTCTTCTACGCGGAAGATATCGTCTTCGCCAGTGTATTCGCCCACTTGCACTTCCACAATCACTAAAGGAAGACGGCCTTCGTTTTGCAAACGATGCACTTCACCTGCAGGAATATAAGTAGATTCATTAGGGCGCACTAAAAAGACTTTTCCGCCAACAGTCACTGTCGCCGTACCGCTGACTACAACCCAATGCTCTGAACGATGAAGGTGTTTTTGCAAAGAAAGACGTTCGCCTGGTTTTACCTCAATGCGTTTCATTTTATAGCGACTACTTGATTCTAAAACAGAATAAGTACCCCAAGGACGATTGACTGTCTGCGGAACATTTGGCAAATCAGAATTGACCTTCTTAAGTCGATCCACAATATTTTTCACTTTCTGGCTGCTCTTTAATGGAGCTACGAGAAGAGCGTCTGGAGTATCTACAATCAGCATTTGATCAAGATCGATTGTTGCGATTACGCGTTGAGAACCAATCACCAAAGAGTTTTTGGAATCCACAGATAAGTGTTTCGGATTCACGTTATTCCCATTTTCATCATGAGAGAATTCATTGTATAGAGAATCAAAAGAACCAAGATCAGACCAGCCAATATCACTAGGAACCACTTTCACAAGCTTTGATTTTTCCATGACGGCATAGTCAATGGAGTTAGAAGGAATCATCGCCATATCTTCAATATGAACGCGATACAAAGAATCTTCAACAGTAGCATTATTGCTTGCAATTTTAGAAGCTTTTAAAATCTCAGGAGAATGTTTTTGTAACTCATCCAAGAATGTAGATGCCTTAAAGCAAAAGATACCGCTGTTCCATAAGAAGTTACCAGCCTCAACATATTTTTGGGCTAGTTCTGCATTTGGCTTTTCTACAAATCGAACAACATCTTCACCGTTTGATTCAATATACCCGTAACCTGTTTCTGGTGCCGTAGGTTTAATACCAAAAGTGACTAAATAACCATCAGAAGCAAGAGTACGAGCTCTTTCAAGAACTTTAATGTAGGCTTCTTTATTTTTAATCACGTGATCGGAAGGGGTAACAAGAACAATGGCATTTGGGTCTAAGTTTAAGCAGGCAAGAGCAATGGCTGGGGCTGTATTTCTGCCGACAGGCTCTAACATGAATTTAGCTGTTTTTAAATAGTTAGCTCCGATTTGATCTTTTGCTAAAAAATATTGATCGGCATTACTAACAATAAATTGAGAACTACAGACTTTGGAGTTTGTTTCTACTGTCTTTTGAAATAAAGACATATCATCGAACAAACGAACAAATTGTTTAGGCATTAGGGTTCGGCTAATGGGCCATAAACGAGTACCACAACCGCCGCAGAGAATTAGATTCACCATAAAAAAGGTCCTTATTATTTTAAAGAGGTTGTTTTAATACGCTCAACCCAATATGGCGTAAATTTAGCTATAAAGTTCCACGTCATTAAGAAAGCACTCTCTGGACGGTGATAAGGATCGGGTATATCCACTTGAACAGGGTCGCCATAACGGAATATTTTACCATCGAGCCATGGATATTTTGACAAAAGTTCGTTTTTATGCCCTGCTTCCATCACTAAAACGAGATCTGCCCAACGCAACAATTCATCGGTGACTTGTTTTGCACGGTGGTTAGACATATCGAGATCATGATCATAAGCAACTTTAAGAGCCAAGTCATCAGGAGCGTGATCGACAAGAGCACCAAGCCCAGCGCTTGTCACTTCATAATCATCGCCTAATTGTTTTTGCAATAAATAATGAGCCGTGGGGCTTCGGCAAATATTACCAGTACATAAAACTAAAATATTCTTCATGATGTTAAGATAATAAAATATACGAGAATAGAGAATATCGCCCCCTACAAGAGAATTAGAAAAAGAGCAACAACGAAATAAAAACGGCAAAAATAAAAAATGAAAATCGAATATGGCGTTATAGAACGTTATTGTATATGGTGGTTGAGGGCTATGCTATTCTCATAAAAAAATAACCTTACCATAAAAAACACCCTTTGTTGTTTTACAAAAGGTATTCATTGAAAAAATTAGTTAAAATGATATAGGTGTTTCAAAATTACAACGATTTGATTTCGTCTTCGGAGAGGCCTGAAATGGAGATAATATCAGAAATAGGAATGCCTTTTTTTAGCATGCTTTTAGCCATTTCACGTTTAGCGTTAAGTGCTCCTTGTTCGATACCTTGTTCGATACCTTGTTCGATACCTTGTTCGATACCTTGTTTGATACCTTGTTCGATACCTTGCTTAAGACCATCCCTAATACCTTTTTCAATTCCTTCTTTGTAGCTATCATCAAGCCGACATTCGATTTCTGCTTCTGTAATCATTTCGGTTACCACCTTTGCAATCAAGTCTGATGATTCCGCACGAATGCGGAGCTTTTCGTAAGCCTCTTCAAAAATGGTATCTTTGAACTCAGGCGTTTTTTGCTCTTCTGGCATGTTTTTTAGCAAATAAAGCCAGCATTCTTCGGCTGTTTTGAGTTCATCGAACGCTTTTTTGAACTTGGGAAGCTCTATGAAAATATACTTTATTTTGTCATTCACTGGCAATGCGG
>LIUM01000014.1 GCA_001462345.1 Fibrobacteria bacterium AD312
AACAGCCATTCGAGCTAAGGCGAATGATTGTTTTGATGGTTTTTGGAAAATCTTTCATCGTTTAAGAAATGACGGCCATGTATGGAATCATAAAAGAGTCTATCGAGTGTATAAGGAGTTAAAGTTAAACAAGCGGGTTCCACTTCGCAAGCGCCTACCAGCTCGCGTAAAGAATCCGCTGATCACTCCAAGTCATGAGAATATAACATGG
This sequence comes from Fibrobacteria bacterium AD312, assembly GCA_001462345.1. Classification (GTDB taxonomy): domain Bacteria; phylum Fibrobacterota; class Fibrobacteria; order Fibrobacterales; family Fibrobacteraceae; genus Fibro-01. Next base: position 212 of record LIUM01000014.1, read on the forward strand.
TCGATGGACTTCGTTACAGATGTGCTACAATGCAATCGGAAATTTCGTGTGCTTAATATTATTGACGATTTTGATCGTGTTATCGTTGGTCAAAAAGTGGCTCCATCAATGCCAGCGGAACGAGTAATACGATTTTTGGAGGAAATTATCTGGGAAAAGGGTAAACCCAATAATATTAGATGCGACAATGGGCCTGAATTCATTTCACATAAATTTCAAGATTGGTGTAAAGGCAATGATATCAAAATAATGTACACGCAACCAGGTTGCCCAACACAGAATAGTTATATAGAACGATTTAATGGATCTTATCGAAGAGCCGTTTTAGATGCATATATTTTTAGAACTTTAGATGAGGTAAGGGAAATAACAGAAAAATGGATTGAGTATTATAATAATGAACGCCCACATGATGCGCTAAATAATAAAGCTCCCATGCAATATCGTTTGGCAAAAACAGGATAATTTTGTAAACTTCAGATCAGTCCTAAGAATGGGTAGCTGACAATCTCCTGTTATCTGTTATTAACGGTATCAATCTAGATAATAATTTGATTATGCACCTAACACTTGCTTAACCTGCGGCGCAGATTCCCGAGTTACCCTCCCGAACGCGCCGTCAGGTTCAAGCCGTTGTTAGGTTAATTCTTTTACCTTTTTTTGAAATACTATAGATAACGACTCAAGTATCTCATTTATAAAATTTTTAGTATTCTTCCAATGTAAAGTCAAATCATCAAAAACAGACCTATAATATTTTTTCCCAATTTCTGCCATTTGCACAGCAAGTTGATCAAGGTTATCTCTGCGCATAGCTTCCTCAGCAAAAGTAGCTACATGTGTTGATATCGCTTTTTCAAAATCATTCGTTAAATCAATTATTGAACGAGACTTTAATTGATTTTCATGTACAACTAAATTACGGTCCTCAGAATAATCGTTTATGTACAAAATCTTTCTGTATTTTTTAAATATCGCATTTAATTCATCTGTATCAATGTTTTCATTTTGCATGACTGTTTCCATATTACAACTTTTTGTTGGTAACCCAAGCCTATAAACAACATTGATAAAATCAAGAACAATTTCGTTTAATGTAATAAATGTTATGTTATAATTTTTAATTACTATTCTTAAAAATTCTATAGACAAATTTGTTTTTATTGGTCCGTCCAATGAAATAGTTTTTAAAAGATAGTCAATCTCATTGAAAGTAATATCAAGTTTATTATTGACTGTCAAAACATTATTAATATATTTAGTTTCCCAAAAAAATTGTATTTTATCATCCGGTATCGTACTTATTGTTTCAAGCATTTTACTATAAAAATAGTTCTTCATTTTTCCTCTCTTCGCCCGAAGGGTCAATCCAACGTGAAGGTTAGCTGCCAATTATTCATATTCTATTCATATTTTGATTATTTGCATCTTAAATTTTCTATAAGTATTTTCTTCTTCTTTTTTCGTTCATCTAAATACACGAAACATACATTTGTTCCTTCAAGAAATTTTTGCAAGTCATTTTTACTGAGAGATTTCGCTAACTTTTTTCTTTGTATTTCTCCTGGAGCAATATTAATTATTTCTAAATCATCTTCTATTTTTACACAGCTGCCGACTATGCGTGCAGAATCTTCATCTTTTATTGGTGTGGAAAACAAAAACTGATTGCCTTTAAATACTTCTATTTTTGTATCTCTAACCCCAATCAATCTAGATGATTTATTATGAAAATCAATGACAATTTTAATGCATACATATTCAGGATTTTCGATTTTTTCAACGATACGATAAGAACCTCCAACATCATATTTACCATACTCAATCTTCGAATCAATTAAATAACATTTTATTTTCCCCATTTTCGGAATCATCAACGTCATTATAGAGCCAACAAAAGCACCAACGACTGTACTTAAAATATTTTGCAACCAGTTTCCGTCCAAAAGTGTATGCATAATTGAATCAGTCCTCGTTTATAAATTGAATAGCATATTCAAATAGGATATAAATTCTTTTTAAAAAGAAATCACGGAATCCTAAAATATAAACGTTTAGATATTTTTTATAGCCCATTTTTTTACTTCTATTATGTGCAGCTAACGTAAAGGTTAGCTGCGCTCGCTTCTAGAACCAGTTGTGCCGAGTTTCATGCGAGTGCCAGCTACACCGTTTGTTAGCCCGTTTATTTTTGTGATAAACCCCAAATGAAATTTTGTGTTTCACTTTGTATCCCTGAAAAATCCATCGACGTACATTCACTAAGATATGGTATCTCACCCCGTCTAATATAAGGCAATATTCCCAATAACATCTTAGATAAAGATAATTGAACTAAAAGGCTTCTCATTTCATTTTAACTACTTTTGAATTTTTAATATAGAACCATGTATTCTCGGTTGTCTTCGCACCAAAAGAATTATTTCCTTCATACTTACATCTCACTACCCAAAATTCATCTGAAGGAATAACTTTACTCCATTCAAGATATTTAATTGAATTTTTATCTTTAGCGTTAGACTTTATATATTCTTCAACAATTTTTACGCTTCCATCAAAATCACTTTGTTCTGGCTTGGGCCCCACAGCATTATTCGTCATTTCACGATTATTAAAATCATATTTACCACCATATTCTTCTAGGCTATAGAAACTCTTTTCTTTCTTTTTGAAAAAAGCCTTTAAGGCTTGAACACTAATATTTTTGTATTCTTCTTTGACGTTATATTTTGTTGAAATATCTTGAAGCATTCTTCTTCTCTTAGAATAGACTATTTTCTTTCCAATATTATCACCATAAGATCCTTTAAGCTCATAATGAATTTCAATGTTATCGCAAGTATCGCTAAAAATAAATTTCTTCAACTCAGTCATTTCCGTTCTTTTCCCTTGCGACTCACCATTTACATTCATCTTCAGAGTTCCGAGATCCGCCTTACAATTCGTTTCTGGTGGAAATTCGCTCTGAACTTCAACTTTTTGTTCTTGCTGAATACCTTCGTTACTTTTAGAAGTTTGTTTAGGGACTTCTTTATTGCCACCGCAACCAGCAAGAATAATTACAGTGAGAATTAATGCTACTTTTTTCATCTACTTTACCTCAATTGGTTTTATTTTTATCGGGCTAACGTTTAGATTAGCTGCGCTCGCTTCTAGAGCCAGTTGTGTTGAGTTTCATCCGAGCGTCAGCTACATCGATTGTTAGCCAAAGGTTGTATTCATTACTATGTTATTCATACAGGCAACGGCTTCAAGCTCGCAAATATTCTTTTTACATTTATCAGACTGCATTCTCCCATTTTTTGAGAATTCTACAGAAATTACGCCACGTGCTGATCGCGATTTTTCCATGGTGTATGAATTGTGATTGTCTGCACCACTCCATTCATCAGGAGAATTCTTATTCCACACGATGTTGTAACGAAGCTTATCTAGTGCCTGTCGCATTTCTAAAGCAGAATGAAAACGTTTAGTCAAAATTGGCGTACATGCTTTTGATAGAATTCTCTTGATTTGCTGGGGAATATATGGCTGAAATCCGATTTTATTTAATAACGTTCCATTTGTGATGAGTTTTTGAGGATCCTTTTGGGAAACTACAATGCTATGCCAATCGCTCACTTGATTTACTAACCTAAATAATGTAATTCCAGAGGCATAAATATCTGTTTGAATTGTTGTTACATTTTTTGTGAGAGTTTCCGGTGCAAGATGCGAAACGTACCCTTTACCACTACCAATTTTCCCAGTTGGCACTGTCGCTAAACCAAAATCAGATAGCTTTGTCACACCACCAGAAACTAGAATATTTGCTGGCTTGATATCTCTATGTAAAAAGCCCTGGTTATGTGCGTATTCAAGCCCAGAAAGCATCGAACTAATATGACATATTGATTCCTTTACTGATAGAAATCGTTTTTCCATTTCGCTGCTTAAAGAACCGCCGTCTGCATATTCAAGATCTAAAACAACAACTTGTTTCCCATTTAATTCCATTACATTTGCTTCATTAATCTGAACAATATTTTTATGCCGACACTTATCAAGAATATTAGCTTCTAGCAATGTGCTAAGTAATTCATCCGGCTTTTCTAGTTCAATTATTTTAATTGCTTTTCGCGCAGCAAGAGCCATATCTAAAGCTTCATACACATACCCAAACTGCCCATTACCAAGTTTTCTTAAAACTTTATATTTTCCTAATTGAAATGTCGTTGTCGGCAAATTCATAATTCAAGCCAACCTACAATAATTGAGTCTTTTTGAGTGATATCCCAATAAGGAGGATTTGTACCAAATATTTCATCGCATTTTTTATATAAATCAACACTTTTGTCCAAACCTAATTTTTTTTGTGTGAACTGCAGCTTATTATAGTCAACAACAGTAATTCGCTTTTTCTTACATATCAAATTCAAAACACCTAGAGGCATGATCAAGCTGAACAATTGTTCTTTCTTTGGCCCCAGCGTAATTTTATAACACACCTTGTCTGGTTTATGCTTTTCAATTATGTCTAAGAAATTGGTTTCAAACCAATCCATTAATTCAGGCACATTGTCCAATGCTATGGTATTCAGTTTTTCTTTTAAAATTAAATTTGGCTTTATTTTTGTACCATCTAAAAGTGAATATCTTAATTGCCCTTTTTGCAACGCAATTCCAAGTATCTTCATTACTTTTCCTTTAATAAAGTTTGCATGTATTCCTTCCTTTTGGCTAACGACAAGCTAACCTGCCGCGCAGTCTCCCGAGTTTCCTTTCAAGCGCCCCCGGACGAAACGGCTCCCGCAGACTATCAATCTACATTGTTTGCGGGGGCCGTGCAATGAGCCTCCAAAAACACTAAGCTTCATTGCCTCATTTCCGCAGCGTTTTTGGCGAAGGCGAATTGCCGGACGGAGGACGTGCCAATGTCGCGCGGTCTGGTTGAGCGTATGTTAGCCATTAATTATTTAAACATCTCATTGATAATTACGTTCTTCATTCTTTTTAGTGATGCGGCAAAATCCGTAGCATTTATAAGAGCAGGCATTTCATCTCTGCGAATTCGAAGAAAAAGATTCTCCTTTCTTTTATTTTCAAAGGTTATATGATTGCTAAGCACAAACGTTTCAATATCATTTTTGGATTTATATAGAAGATTTATGATTTTAAGGATATATTCAAAAACGCCATTCCGGTCAATATCAATATCTGAAGCCTTTAATGTATGGTATATATTTATCCAAGCCTCAGCTTTATCTTGATCAGCCAAAACATCTAAATAGACCAATCCATATTTTGTCTGCTTTTCATTTATAATGCTTTGCTCTTTTATCCCTCTAGTAAAAAGATAATTCGCAAGCATTTTAAATTCTTCTTTGCGATTAATTTTTGATTCATTAACCACATCTTTTGCAAATGAGTTCTTGACTTGTAGCTTTTGCATTTCTGTCGTGATAGGAATAAAAGTTATTATCTTCAATAACACATAAATTATAAGGAACGAAAGCAAATAAACAATTGTGCTATTGACATCTAAAGATCCAAGCCCCTTCTTGAAACCAATAAATATTGGATACCCCAATATTATAAAGAAACCTATCAATATTCTTGTTTGTGTAAATAGGCCCAAATTTTTAATATATCGAAAATATGCTCTAATTCTTCCATATTTTGCAGGAACCATCTTTGTAGAAAAAATTGTATGAATCTCGCCACGACTCCGATAGTAATCCAGTCTCACTTTTAAAAATATCACACAGAATCCAAAAACAAGAACAGCATCAAGTCTATTAAAATAAGGCCGCTGACCTTCCGCATCAGGGCCATTCAAATACAACGCCTTCATCGCAATAACAAAACAAAATCCTAAAGGAACCAAAATCAACTTTGAATACTCAGTGTAAACATCAATGAAAAGGTCCTTTGCGTATTCATAAGTTGTCGTTACAGCTTGATGGGCATATGTTATAGTAGCAAACGTCAGGCCAAAAAGAACACCCGATATCTCAAGTACCATTTTTAAAAATTCAGTAGTAGTATTCATATTCCTTTATATGGCTAACGTCGAGGTTACCCGCCCCGCATCAGGGCAACAAGGAGGGAGCCCAGGCGATTTGGTTTTCAGTTCGTATGTATGAGAAGATAGTCTAAATCGAACTGGAAACCAAGCAATGAGGTTCGAGCGACTTAGGGAGCAGGAGCTTTCCAGGACGCCCGAAGGGTGGCATGGAAACCCCTGCGAACTTAGGAGCGGCTTTTGTGCGAAGCACAAAACCGAAACCGAATTGCCGCCTGGAGCGAACGACCTACGAGATGACCGCGGGGTCGGGTACACCGTTTGTTAGATCATGATAAACATTTGCTCAATTCTCTTAAAATTCTTTGCATTTTAATTCTTTTATTGTTTTCGTATAAAGTATCAGGAACGAGTGTGTAACAGCCTCTGATTTTAACATTATCTCCAAATTCTACATCGATCTCTATCCTTTCATCTTTTTTTAGATACGCCTCACCATAATCTAATCCATTTACCTCCATAGATTTGATATGGGTGAGTTCTTCTTCTAGTTCGCAAATTTCAAGCTTAATGATATTAAATGGAATAGCGATCTCAAACAGCTGATCCTCGTTTGGCCCATTACCAAATAATTCACCAAAATATTCTTTTCCCCCACCTTTGTTAATTCCAAAAATATGTGGACATGATCCACACATCCATGAACGATCAATTCTAATAGCCTGACTAAAAATTGGAGACCTTACAGATTGCTCTTGCTTTAGCCCTGCATTTTTAACTTGAATACTCTTTATAAATGATAATTCGCCAATGTATAATCCGTTATCACCAAGATCATCATCACATAAATCCATATATTGGCTTTCGCCAGATTTTACTGTATGAAAATCAACCATTGACTTTGATTTGCCTCTTAGCTCTAGATGTTTCATGTACAAACCAATTGGAATCAACAATAATTCTCCTGGTTCAATATCTAGATTTGGCAATTGAATTGTTTTAACAACATCTGAGAGTTCAAAGCCTGAAATCCGATTCTTTGGAATACACACATTGTATTCTGATATTGAAATCGGAGCATTGCAATTATTTTGAATTGCACAAAATACAAATGAAACTTCTGGGATTTCATATCGTTCGTAATTTGATTCATCTCCGCACCCATATTCATTAAATCTGGCCAGAATTAGGTCATGGCCACCATAAGCAACAATCTGTTGAGTAATCGCTGAAAACGGCGCTACGCTTGTTCTGATTTCTGCATCATCTAGTATTCTAGAATAATATTTTTGACCCCATTCCTCTTTCTCAATGAGCTTATTTCCAAACAATCCTTTATATTCTTCAAAAGAAGAATATTGCTGAATTGGCAACTCACCTTTATTTTCTGAATGCGCCATTTCATAATAATATTGCATATATGCCAATACATTATTATTAACAAGCTTTGCTCCTTCATAAGGAAATTGGCTTAGGTCGCCAGCAAACAATTCGCCAATTACATCTAGGTTTTCCGTTTTTAGATAGAATTGAGAAACAGCTGAATCATCATCTAGGATTCTATTATTTTTAATGAAAGCATAGTGGTTATCCCGATGTTTCCGAAGCTCACTCGGACTAAATTTCGACCCTTTAGGATGTCTAGGATTATAATGGCCGGCTCTTGAATGGCATTCCATGCATAATGGTATCGCATTATCAAAGTCATCAGCCCCTCCATCTGCTTTCTGAATGATATGATGAACTTCTATTTCTACCGATTTAAATTTCGTACAAACACAACATCTTCGTCCAGAAGCGACAAGGGCCTCTTCCTTCACATTATTTGGAAATCCCATTATGTACCTTCATTGATCTAACACCCCATTTAACCCTTATATAAGAGTCATAATATAAACTCAAAACAAACAAAATCGAGTTAAAAATTCACATCAAATCATATTTATTCACTAAAGCATTCTCAAAAACATTATAATAATGGGAAATACAACCCAATAGAGCTGTCCGCATAATAGGAAAGGATAAAATTATTATCATGCGTAAACAGTACCTTTTGCAAAATAACGCCATCTATAAATCATTGTCGAGTAGGCGACATCGAGTCCCCTAGAATCTGACTGTAATTTGTAAGCATTTTCCCTATTTGGATTTGAATACTTTATTTCTATATTGCCGCGCACATCTATTAGGGGATCTCAAAGCAACTCTTTTGCCTGGCAATCGGATCGGAACCAAGACTTCACTTTGGTTATGTATGTGTGAGTTCAGAAGATCCCGAAGGTCATTATGTCAGAAGTTTTATTTAGCGATTTAGGCTTATCTAAACCCGTTCTCGATGCTGTTATTCATGCTGGTTATGAAACACCATCTCCAATTCAAGCAAAAGCAATCCCCGTGTTACTTCAAGGTGGAAACCTGTTAGGTACCGCTCAAACAGGTACTGGAAAAACAGCCGCCTTTACTTTACCTCTTTTATCGAGATTAAAGTTTTCAACAAACGGTACTCCTGCAATGCTTGTTTTAACTCCCACAAGAGAGCTCGCCATTCAAGTCGCAGAAGCTGTTCAATCATATGCAATTAAAATGCCAAAAGTGCATGTTTTAGCTGTCTATGGCGGCCAAGATATTTCAATTCAATTAAGAGCTCTTCGCCGTGAAGCCTCTATTGTCGTAGCGACTCCAGGCCGATTAATTGATCACATGAAACGCGGATCTATTGATCTTTCTCAAATCCAAGCGATTGTTTTAGATGAAGCCGATGAAATGCTCGATATGGGCTTTATGGAAGAAGTAGAATCTATTCTTAAAGCAATCCCAGAATCAGCACAACGGGCTTTATTTAGCGCCACCATGCCCACTTCTGTTAAAAAGATTATTGACCGCTATTTAGGTAAATATGAAGAAGCTTGTATTGAAAACAAAACCACTACAGTAGAAAACATTTCTCAGCATTATTTAATCGTTCGCCCTGAAAACAAAATAGAAGCATTGACTCGAGTTCTTGAAGGAGAAACTTTTGACGGCATGCTTATCTTTGTGCGTACCAAGCAAGCCACCGCGGAACTTTCAGAAAGATTAGAAGCTCGTGGTTTTAACGCTGCTCCTTTGAGTGGTGATTTAGCCCAGGCCATGCGCGAAAGAACCATTAATCGTCTTAAAACGGGCAAAATTGACATTGTAGTCGCAACTGATGTGGCTGCACGTGGTTTAGATGTCGATCGCATCACTCACGTGATCAATTATGATGTTCCATACGATACCGAATCTTACGTACATCGCATTGGACGTACAGGTCGCGCCGGTCGTACAGGAAACGCTATTCTCTTCATTACTCCAAGAGAACGTCACCTTCTCAAAATGATTGAAAAGGCAACACGTCAACCGATCTCTCAAATGGCTCCTCCAACAGGAGCTCAGATCAGTGAAAGGCGTATTAATGCATTTAGGCAAAAAATCGTCGAAACAATGGAGAAATCCAATCTAGAAGACTTTAAGCGTCTTATCGAAAATTTCGCAGAAGAATCTTCTGTTCCTCTAATCAATATTGCTGCTGCACTTACAGCACTCGCTCAAGAAGGCAAGCCTTTATTCCCTGAAATGGAAGAGCTCAAAGCGCCTCGCGATATGGAAAATAAATCTGGTCGTAAACGTTTTGAAGCAGAAGAATCTTTTGGTTTAAATCCTGACGAGAAAAGGCGTATTCGCAAAGAAAGAAATGATGGTTTTGATGGCGTAGAAGAAGGTTTTGAACGTTATTACCTTGGTGTTGGACGCATGCACCATGTTTCTCCACGCGATATCGTAGGTGCTATTGCTGGTGAATCCGACATGTCTTCTGCAGATATTGGACGTATTAAACTTTTTGATAAATTCAGTACCGTAGAATTACCTCAAGGGATTCCTGAACCCATTTTGCAAATTCTCGAACGGATGCATATTAGAAGTTTTCCTTCTAAATTCCGCTTAATGACTGCAGAGGCACCACAAGAAAGAGAACGTTCTTTTAAATCTTCTTCTAGAGGAAACTTTGATAAAAGAGAAAAGCCGTTCCGTGAACGTAGTGGAGACAAGCCTTTCCGCAAGACCCGCCGTTTTGGCAGGCACTAAGAATCAAATCTTTTTTGACGTAGCATGAGATCAGTGAGAACGAGAGCAGCCATGCTTTCTACTATCACTGGAGCTCTTAGCCCTACGCAAGGATCATGACGACCTTTTGCTTTTAAAATGCCGTTAGTTCCATCTCTGCCCGCCGTCTTTTGTTCTATTGCTATTGTAGCTGTAGGCTTAAAAGGCATACGACAAAAAATATCTTCGCCATTTGTAATCCCACCAAGAGTGCCGCCAGCATTGTTGGTACGGGTTCTATAGACGCCATTTTCACAATATATTTCATCGTTATGTTCACTACCACGCATTTGAGAGGCCTTAAAACCAAGACCTATTTCAAAGCCTTTACAAGCAGGCAAAGAAAGCATTGCCTGAGCAAGTAGAGCTTCTACACGATCAAAAACAGGTTCACCAATGGATGCTGGTGGGCGACGAACTAAAAGAGAAACAACAGCACCAATACTATCATGATTGTCTTTGACGTCACTAATTGCTTTTTCAAATCGAACACTTGCTTCTGAATCAGGACAGCGAACAGGAGATGCTTCGATTGCATCATAAGTCACTTTATTGAGATCCACATGACTTTCTTCGGCGCCTACAGAAGAGACCCAAGCAATAATTTCTGTTCCATATCGAGTTTCTAAAATTTTTCGAGCAATAGCCCCAGCAGCGACTCGAGCAGCCGTCTCACGAGCAGAGCTTCTGCCTCCCCCACGATAATCTCGAAAACCGTATTTTAAGTCATAAGTCAAATCCGCATGACCAGGACGATACCATTGAGTCATATCCGAATAATCATGGCTACGTTGATCTTCGTTAAAAATGATAAGAGAAATAGGTGTTCCTGTGGTTTTTCCATCAAAAACGCCAGATAAAATATCTACTCGGTCTGCTTCCTGACGTGGAGTGACCATTGCATTTTGGCCTGGCCGACGTCGATCCAAAAACTTTTGAATATCCTCTGCACAAAGAGGCACCCCTGCAGGACAACCATCAATGACAGCACCAATTGCTTTCCCATGGGATTCTCCCCAAGTAGATACAGTAAACTCTTTTCCAAATATACTTGACATATCCATAATATAATAAAAGGTCAAAATTAATAACTCTTTAAGAAAAGCGTCTTCTCTTATTTCAGATATTTTTTACTATGTTTTGGGAAGGTATCAAGGAGGAAGAATGCAAAAGAAAGCATTCCTTTTTACAATTCTGACTCTGTTACTTGTAACGGAAGCATTTTCTCAAAAACTGGACCAGTTTGCTGGTATTTCTTTTGGTCTTAACAGACAAGAAGTGATTGAGGAAATCATGAAACTCGGTTATGACCCTTATGGTCAAGTTGGCTCGGCCAGCGATCGAGTTATTATTCCTGTGTATATGCTCGCAGAACTCCCTGTTCAAGTCGATTTTCTTTTTAATAAAAATGAAAAATTTTATGCTTTTGAAATTAGAACTGGCCGTATGGAACAAATGCGATTAAATAAGGTTTTTGAAGCTGTTGCCTATATGTCTGATCATTTTACTGTAAAATATGGAAAACCTTCAAAAGCGCCTTCCTTAAAAGAACAAGATATTAAGATGAATGTTCATAATATTTATCAAGAATGGTTTGGTGTTAAATTTTTAGATATTTATACAGCTATTATTCAAAAAGATGGACGTTTTTATACCATTGGTTCAGTCACTCACCGAACCCTTGCCAAAGAAAGAAATTCTGAAGGCAAAAAGAGCCCTAACTCTAAAGAGCGCCAACCAGTATTTTAAGTCTTACTACCGCCCTAATCAGGAGGTAGAGTTTGTGCAAATCCAGCAATATCAACGAGTTCCTGCAAAGAGAACTCATCTATATAGGCAAGCATCCCGCGTTTTTTATCCCCAAAATTCATCAAATACCAAAACGTAGGCATTTCATTTCTTGCTGTAGCCCCTAGGTAAGTGGCTTTTCTTTGGTTAGGCGTAAAATTAAATCGACGCCCATCATTACCATGACACGCCCCACAATTCGTGTAAAAGAGTTCTTCTCCACGTTTTAAATCGGCGCCTTTGATTTTTTTGTTTTCATCAAGCAAATTATATATCAAATACGCCATACGAGCATCTTCTCTAGTCAAAGTATCTGCTTTTGACCCAGGAGCAGGCTTCTCCTTAACCGCATCTATTTTTTTTGTAGAATCATTCGCAAACACTGTATTGCCAAGAAAAAAAGCATTCAATACAATAAAAGCAGAATACATCCAAATTTTTCCAGATACTCTCATAACACCAATTTATATTTTCTTTACCATGAATAAAAGTTTACCCCTATTTTTCTTTTTCTTTATGATACTTAATATTTCTAATTCCTCTGCCGCTACGCTACTACCTAAAGACTCTTCTCTAATCGAATTCTATGGACGTTGGCTTATCGAAAATAACCAAGCCCGAACTAGCGCTCCAGGTGCAAGCGTCCAATTTTCTTTTGAAGGAACGTCTATTTATGCAGAAATAGAAGGCGAATCTTATTGGGTTGTTGAGATTGATGGCCATGAGCACTCTTCAATACTAACTGGAGTAAAACAAAAATACGCTTTAGCAGAAAACTTACCTACAGGGAAACACCAGGTTACTTTATCTAAAAAATCAGAAACACCCACAACAGAAATTACGCTCTTTTCTTTAAGCACAAACAAAGAAGGCGTTTTTACTAAGCCCAGGCGCCGTCCCAATCGCCGAATAGAATTTATCGGCGATTCGTTTACCGTAGGGTACGGTAACGAAGCAAAAAATGCAATGGACGGCGATGTTTTTGAAAAGACAAATGCCACAAAAAGCTTCGCCTATCTTTTAGGAAAAAGCCTTCTCGCCGATATTCAAATCAACGCTTTTAGTGGAAGAGGGCTAGTTCAAAACTACGCCAACCACACTCCAGAATGGAGCGCCTTAAAATTGTACGAATACACGATTCCTGGCATTGCAGAAAAGCAGCCAAATGCCCCCCTTTGGGATTATAACAGTTGGCATCCTCATGTTATTGTAATTTTCCTTGGCATTAACGATTATCAAGGTGATTTTAGTCACACAAAACCTGCTGTATTTGACTCTGTTTATTCCGCTTTTTTAGACCAATTACGATCCAAACATCCTGGGGTTAAATTCCTGCTTTTAAGCACCAAAGTCTGGCCTGGCGATGACCTCACTCCCAGAATTGAAGCCATCGTTCAAGCTCAAAAAGGAAAAGGATTCAAAGACATTGAATGTCATCTTATGACTTCAGAAAATACGGCCCTTGACGGTCATCCAAGTGAGTATTCTCACCAAAATATGGCTAATCAAATTAGACCCATTATTGCTCGTCTTGGAAAATGGCTACAACGTTGATTTTCTGAGTATTTTATCGTTACAAAGAAGCCAGAATATTCTTTTTAATGTATCTTATGGTGATGTTGTAAGTGAGCTTAGAGAATTAAAACCATGTTACAGAAGATTTTAGCCTTGTTCAGAATGAACATATTGATCTTTGCGTTACTGTCCATTACAGTGATTACTGTTTTGGTATATCGTAATGGTATGGATAAAATCTACAACATTAATCTCTCCAATTATCCTTATGTTATTCCAACAACAGATTCTGTCGATGGTGGAAAATCATCCATTAGCATGGTGCGCACGGATTCTTCCATTATTATTGACTATGAATTAAAAGAGGGCTATGCCTACCCCTATGCAGGCATCCAGATTTTTCTAGGTGATGGAAAATCTCAAGGGAAAAATTTTGCCGAGTACGACAGTATTTTTTTATGGATTAAACCGAGAGGCGAGGGTTCTGTTCGACTATATCTTCGTGGATGGGATAGCACTATTTCAAAAATTGATGATCCTGTTTCTCTTAAATTTAATGAACTTGAATTTTACCCTCTTGATGAAACTTATCCTGCAGTCTTTGTCCCCGAGGAATTTCGTGTCGCTAGCTGGTGGGTGGCTCAGCATAATGTAAACGTACATCGTGCTAGAGTGGATTTATCAAATGTTCCTCTTATCGAGGTCCAAACTGGAACATCTGCTCCTCTCGGCTATGGCACCCTAGAAATCAAAGGTATTTCTTTTAAGGGAAAAATCGTTTCTGAATTAAAAGTGGCTACAATTCTTGTTTCGATTTGGTTTATCACCTTCTTTATCATTCTTATCATTCGCTTCTTAGACTACAGTCGCGAACACGCTGCCAATAAGAGAAAAAGAGAAGAGCTCGAAAAGAACTTGAAAGCGTTAGAAATTGAAAAAGCAGATTTTGAAAAGCTCAGCAAAGAAGATCCTTTAACTGGCTGTCTAAACAGAGCAGGCTTTACGAGTGTTTTAACTCGCGAACAGGAACGCCTAAATAAACAAGGGCATCCTGTTTCCTTTGTAATACTAGATATTGATCATTTCAAAGACATCAATGACACTTACGGACACACCACTGGTGATGATGTTCTTTCGAATTTATCCAAATTAATTCAAAGCAAAATTCGTAATTCCGATGTACTAGTTCGTTGGGGCGGCGAAGAATTCGTGATTTTATGCGGAGATACTCCTCTTCAAAACGCTCAATTCCTTGCCGAAAAATTAAGACAAGCTATTGAATCTGCAGATTTAATTCCAGAACGTAAAATCACGTGTTCATTTGGTGTTGCAGAAATGATTCCAGATGAAGATGCAAAAAAACTTTTTGATCGAGCAGATAAAGCTCTCTACGCGTCTAAAGAATCAGGACGAAATAGAGTGACAAGTGCTTCTTTCAAAAAAACAAAGTAAAAGATCGTTATGAAAAAAAATCTTTTTTTTCTCTGCTTATTTTTTGTTTTACTTGGCCTTTTATCCTCTTGTGCAAAAAAAGAACTGCTTTTTGTTCCTTTAAAAATCGAATGGTTTGAATATAAAGGCGATTTATCAAAAATAGATCCAAGTCTTGTTCCTGCACCTGCTGTTGAAAATGATTCTACAGAAAATATTTGTTTTATTGCTATGACGAAGATGCTGATGGAAGATCCTCTAATCCAATTACGCGCAGATCAAGGCGCCACTTTTGATGTTCAGTATTATCGTTACCAATATAAAAAAGAGGTCTCCATTCGCTTTTTAGGGCGCTTAAGTGAACCAGAAAAGCAAGAAACGCTAGAAACAAAGCCTATCGTTATTCCTCTTTTTCCAAAAGAAGACATTGGTGCTTGGACCGCTCGTTGTAATCCTAAAGGACAAATCAAAGATTTTGCCTTTAATGGACAAAAAACAAAACGCCAACGCCCACTAAAAGGGAAATAAGGATATTTGTTCTTTATCACTTGTTGTAAAAAGGAACAACACGCATCTTCCGTAAAAGGTTCTCTACCTTCTCTTTTTGAGGTAATTTTATAGTGTGAAGACTATTTTTGAATATACAGATTACCGTGAGTGGTTACGAGATGCCTTTGAAGAATTCAAAAGGCAGAAGACCGTTATTTCCTGGCGTTATATGGCAATGAAATTGAATGCGGACCCTGGAAATTTACTTCGTATTTCTCAAGGAAAAATTCATCTAGCAACCACAATGATTATTCCCATGGCCAAATTCTTTGGCTTAAATGACAAAGAAACAGCCTTTTGGACGGAGCTCGTATATTTCGGACGTGCCAAAACCGATAAAGAAGCTCTTTCCCACTATGAAAAAATGCAAGTCTTAAAAGGCATCCCACTAAAAAGACTTGAAAAGAAAGAACTCGAATTTTACAGACATTGGTACTATAATGCCATCAGATCCACTATTGGCATTTGCAATTTCAAAGATGATTATTTAGGTTTAGCAGAGGCCTGCACTCCTGTGATTACAGAAAAGCAAGCAAAAGAAGCGGTTATTCTTTTGAATGCTCTTAAAATGATCAAGCAGGATGAGGGTGGTTTTTGGCGTGTGACGGATACATTTGTTAGCACAGGCGGCAACTGGCGGTCTGAGGCTGTTACTTGTTTTCAAAAAGAAACTATCTCACTAGCTAAAGAATCTCTCGACAGGCATCACGCTTCTCTTAGGGATATTAGTACCGTGACGATGACTTTTAACATTGATGACATTTCTTTAATTCGAGAAAAAATTAAAGAATTTAGAACTGAACTTTTGAGACTCTCTCAAGAGGGCTCTAATGATAATGCCGTATTTCAACTCAATGTACAAATGTTCCCCTTAGCCATAGTAAAGAAAATAAAGGAGAAGTCATGATGAAAAATCAATTGCTTCTACTTTTATCTACACTACTTTGGTTTTCTTGTTCTACACCAGAAGACCCTGTTTCTGGTGGTCCAGGAAGCGAAACTACAAATGGAATTGTGGCACAAATTTTTGATTCCAAAGGAAACCCTGCCGCTAAAGCTGGTGTTACTCTTCGTCATGTAAATTACGCTCCTGATTCTGCTTCGCTTTTTGAAGAAGTGATTATTCCAGATTTATTCACTGACTCTCTTGGATTTGTTACAATCGACTCCATTGACGATGGATCGTATCGAATTACCGTGGAACAAAATGGCGAGATGCTTTCTAGAGAAATTAAATTTAAGGATTCCCTTGATTTAGGGGAAATGCATTTGAAAAAAACAGGTTCCTTTAAAGGTTCTATTGCTCTACCTTCTAAATCCAAGTTTGGTTGGGTTGGTATTTATGGCCTTGATATTCTTGTAAAGACAGACTCTCTTGGTAATTTTGCTTTGCCTGAATTGCCTCCTGCTGATGACACTCTTTCTCTCTACATCCGAAACGAATCCTTTACAGATACTCTTCGAGAAAAAAATATTTTCATCAAACCCAATTCTGATGAAGTTGAATTCAAGGGTATGACGCTACAAGATTTTGAAAGAACTTCTTATGACTATTGGTACATCACTCCTGATACCATCGGAGCCGTTCTTAATTCACCATCTTCATTCCCAGAAGGTATTGTCTATGATAGTACCAGAGAATCAAATGTGTTCCATGCTTCTTATCAAATGGGATTAGGTTGGTCTTGGGTTGTTATCGGCACATCTATAGAACAAGGGCCTCTTAACTTTTCTCAACTAGATTCCATTTCTTTTTGGGCAAAAGGAAATGGTCTTATTAGAGTACAGCTTGAAAACTGGACCGTATTCAGCGAGCTTGAAGGGACTAATTTAAAGACCTATACTCCTTACAAATTGCTTACAGAAGACACCTGGGAACATATTGTTATCAAGCCTGAAAATTTCTGTGAAATTGATGATGTATACACCGAATGTGACTCTTGGGAAACAACTAAAAGAAGTGTTCAACAAATTCACTTTTTCCTGAATTCTGGATCGTCTATATACTTAGATGATATAACGCTTTATGGCATTAGATTCTAAAGATTTTTATTTTGAGATCCTCTGAAATTAAATATCTTTAGTCTTATGCAAAATTTGGAAAAAGAAACCGCTTTCGCCTCAAAATATTTATCTCAAATAGCAAAAAAAGCCGAGATAAAATTTAACGAGCACTTACCTCCTTCTACAGACGTTCCTAAAAATCTTCATGAAGCCATGCGTTACTCCATGTTTGCTGGTGGTAAACGTCTTCGTCCAGGTCTCGCTTATGCAGCCTTTGAATTGTTTGGTGGTAAGGATGAGTCTATTTGGTATGCCACTAGTGCTCTTGAA
The DNA here is from genome assembly GCA_001462345.1 of Fibrobacteria bacterium AD312. Classification (GTDB taxonomy): domain Bacteria; phylum Fibrobacterota; class Fibrobacteria; order Fibrobacterales; family Fibrobacteraceae; genus Fibro-01. The sequence goes on from LIUM01000014.1 coordinate 17,958, forward strand.
ATGCTCCACACATTCTCATTAATTCACGATGACCTTCCTTGTATCGATAACGATGATTATAGACGAGGAAAAGAAACTGCCCATAAAAAATTTGGAGAAGGCACTGCCGTTTTAGCGGGCGACGCTCTATGCATTTTAGCGTTTGAACTAATTGCACAAACAGAAAAAAATAAACCCATTCAAACCTTAGCCAAAGCATTAGGTAGCTACGGGATGATTGGAGGTGAAATCACAGATATTGAGTGTGAAGGGAAAAAAGTTGATTTAGCAACAGTCGATTATATTCATTATCATAAAACTGCAGCCTTAATTGAAGCCTCTCTTATGATTGGCGCACAGATGGCTGACGCTTCAGAAAAAGATGTTTTAACTGTTCAGCGTTTTGGAAAAGCCATTGGGCTAGCCTTTCAAGTCGTAGATGATATTTTAGATATTGTATCCACTACAGAAGAACTCGGTAAAGATGCTGGCTCTGATGAAGAAAAAGGGAAAGCAACATACCCTGCTGTGATTGGTCTTGAAGCCTCGCGTCAAAAAGCATTTGATCTTTATAAAGAAGCCATTGCTGTTTTAAAAGAATTACCTGGAGATACGAGTGTTCTTCAATCGATTGCTGCATTTATTATTACTAGGGTAAATTAATGGTTTTAAAAGATATCCACTCTCCTAAAGACATTAAAGGTTGTTCTGTAGAAGAATTAAGTGAACTGGCAAAGCAAGTTCGTGAAAAAATTATCAGCCAGATTGCAAAACATGGTGGACACTTAGCTTCTAGTCTTGGTGTCGTAGAATTAACCATTGCATTACATTATGTTTTCAATACTCCAGACGATATATTAGTTTGGGATGTCGGTCACCAAGCTTATGTTCATAAACTTTTAACTGGTCGATACGATCAATTTGAAACACTTCGTCAACAAGGTGGATTATCGGGTTTTCTAAAACGATCAGAAAGTCCTTATGACGCCTTTGGTGCAGGTCACGCTTCCACATCCATTTCTGCTGCACTTGGTTTTGCTGTTGCTAGAAACCACCTTAAGAAAAAGCACAATGTCGTTGCCATTATTGGAGATGGTTCCATGACTGGTGGAATGGCTTTTGAAGCACTAAACAATGCTGGTATTTCTAATGAGAATATGACCATTATTCTCAATGATAACAAGATGAGCATATCTCCCAATGTGGGAGGCGTATCCAAATACCTCAATAGAATTATTTCTGATCCTATCTATAATAAAGTACGTGTAGATGTAGATAAATTAATGTCTCGTTTGCCAGGCGTTTTAGGCTCTCGATTTAGAGATTTATTTCTTGCTACAGAAAATGCAGCTAAAAGTGCTTTGAAACCTGGTCGCTTCTTTGAAGATCTTGGAGTTCGCTATTTTGGGCCGATTGACGGGCATGATTTAAATGAAGTGATTCAAATCTTAGATCGCGTTAAAAATTTCCCTGGCCCATGTTTAATTCATGTACTAACAGAGAAAGGACGGGGACTCGACCTTGCTGAAAAAAATCCATGCAAATGGCATGCCTCCGTTCCTTTTGATCCAGAAAGCGGACTTCCCTTAAACAAAAGCAATGCGAACAAATCTCTAACATCCATATTTGGAGAGACTCTTTTAGATCTTGTAAAAAAAGACAATCGCATTCTTTGTATTACAGGAGCTATGGCTAGTGGCTGTGGCTTAAACATTGTAGAACAAGAATTGCCAAATCGTGTTATTGATGTTGGCATTGCAGAAGAACATGCAGTGACTTTTGCTGCAGGGCTTGCCTGTAACGGTATTATTCCTGTGGTAGCCATTTATTCTTCTTTTATGCAACGCGCTTATGATCAAATGATTCATGATGTAGCGTTACAAAATCTTCATGTTGTTTTTATTCTTGATCGAGCTGGTTTAGTTGGTGCAGATGGCCCCACTCATCATGGTTCTTTTGATTTGTCTTTCTTAAGAACCATACCAAAAATGACGATTATGGCTCCCTCCGATGAAAATGAATTACGCGATATGGTAACAGCTGCAATCGATATGCCTGGCCCTGTCGCTATTCGCTATCCAAGAGGAAATGCCTTAGCCAGTGAATTAAATTCTGAAGTAAAAACAATTCCTATTGGTAAACCCGTAATCATAGAATCGGGTTCAGAGATATTACTTCTTGGAGCAGGATTTATGCTGCAAGAATTAAAGAAAACGGTTTCTATTTTACGAACTCAAGGAAAGAACCCCACTTTAGTTGATGCTCGTTTTATTAAACCTCTTGATGAAAACGCTTACGAAGAATTATTAAAAACGCATTCTATCGTCGTTACCTTAGAAGATAATACTCTTGTTGGTGGTTACGGTTCTGCGATTGCCGAACTCATGAGCGATAAAGGATACACTTCTCACAAAATACTTCGGTTTGGATTACCTGATGATTTTGTGGAACACGGCGATGTAAACGATTTATATAAACAATTAAAAATAGACGGCGAATCCGTTGCACAAAAATTGATGGAAATATTATGACTGACGAAAATAAACCAGCAAAAAGAATGGTGAAATCCACATTAAATCGCAAATTTGGCGTGAGTGAAAATGTGGCAGACAAAGGTTTCGGGAGACGTCCTGAAAGAGAAGATCGTTCTTTTGGTGAAAAACGTTCCTTTGGAGATCGCAAACCGTTCGGTGAAAAACGTTCTTTCGGAGATCGTAAACCTTTCGGTGAAGAACGGTCCTTTGGGGATCGTAAACCTTTCGGTGAAGAACGTTCCTTTGGGGGTCGCAAACCGTTCGGTGAAAAGCGTTCCTTTGGGGATCGTAAACCTTTCGGTGAAGAACGTTCCTTTGGGGATCGCAAACCGTTCGGTGAAAAGCGTTCCTTTGGGGATCGTAAACCTTTCGGTGAAGAACGTTCCTTCGGAGATCGCAAACCGTTCGGTGAAAAGCGTTCCTTTGGGGATCGCAAACCATTTGGTGAAAAACGTCCTTTTGGAGATCGTAAACCTTTCGGTGAAGAGCGTTCCTTTGGAGATCGCAAACCATTTGGTGAAAGACGCCCCTTTGGAGATAGCAAACCGTTCGGGAATGATCGCCCTTTCGGAGACCGAGGACGTCGTCCTTCGTCTCGTCCATACGAAGTATGGCAAGATAATCAAACAGAACCACAAGAACCTATTTATAGACAAAAGCCTGTTTCTGAAGAACCCGTTGTTTTTGAAAATGATGTTGAACTAGATGTAGCCACCATTGATGCAGAACCAACTACTCCACCATGGTTTAAAAAAATTCTTGCATTAACCACAGACAAAGGTAGAGAGCGCGAAGGGAAATTTTTAGCTGAAGGGATTCACGTTATTCAGGAGCTAATGAATCACCATGCCGATTTAATAGAATCTGTTTATTTTGTTGAAGATTTTAAAGATGAAAATCTTATCAATGAGATCAAAGCCAAAGAAATTAGAACTCATGATTTACCTGCCGATTTAATGAAAAAGCTTTCCACAACGGTGACTACTCAAGGCATTCTCGCCATTTGCCGCATTGCAAGTACTAAGCCTGATTACGATAAAAGCCGTAGTGTTTTAACTCTCGTGGACGCCATTCAAGATCCAGGAAATTTGGGTGCATTATTCCGTACGAGTCTTGGATTTAACTCCTCTGGAATGATTCTAGGAAAAGGAACCGTTAGCCCATTTAACTCAAAAGTAGTTCGTGGTTCTTCGGGTACTTTTCTAAGAGTTCCTTTTGAAGCGAATGTGGATTTGATTGAGCAAATTAATTTCTTAAGACAAAAGGGCTATACTATCGTAGCAACGGATTTACATGCCAAGCAAACATTAAGCGATATCGTTCCACGAAAGCTTAAAAAAATCGCTTTCTTAGTTGGAAACGAAGGCGCTGGCACCAAATCCTACTTGATTGAAATTGCAGATGAATCTGTTCGTATCCCAATGAATAACAATCTAGAATCGTTAAACGTCGCTGTAGCACACGGCATTCTTTCTTATGAAGTGGCTCAACTACAAAAGGATATGTAAAAAATGAATTCTCAGAACTTCTCTAGTTTTTTAGAAAATCGTTTAGCCAAGAGCGGCAATCCTATTTGCATGGGAATGGATCCTGTTTTGGAATTAATCCCAATAGAAGGGACTCCTGAAGAAAAGATTAAACGATTCTATTTTGAAATTCTAGAAGAAGTTCTTCGTCGAGGAGTATCTCCTGCGGTTATCAAACCTAATAGTGCGTACTATGAATGCATTAGCATTGAAGCTTTAAGAGTTCTTCAAGAAATCATCAAGGCTTATCAAGCTGCAGGAATTCCATCCATTTTAGATGCGAAACGTGGAGACATTGGTAAATCAAGTGCCGCTTATGCTCATGCTGCATTTAATGTGTTTGGCGCCGATGCCGTTACCGTTAGCCCTTGGATGGGTAGCGATTCTGTAGCCCCATTTTTACCAAAAGATGGAAACAAAGGCGTTTACGCTCTTTTAAGAACAAGCAATAAAGGGGCTGCTGACTTTCAGGATTTACCTATTAAAGAAGGGAGTACTGCTTTTTTTGCTGTGGCTAAAAAATTAATGGACTGGGATAATGGTAATTTAGGTGCTGTCGTTGGCGCCACTCACCCAGAAGAGCTTGAGTCCATTACTCGCTTTTTTGTGGAACACAATCACGAGATTCCGTTTCTAATTCCAGGTGTATCTATTCCAGGCGTCCCTGGAGGTCAAGGCGGCGACGCTAAGACCGTTTTGAAAGCGATTAATAATGGCGGTGGTAAAAGACATTTTCACGTTTTAAATAGTTCTAGCGGGCTGAATTTTGCCTGGCAAGCAAAAGGAACTCCAAATGCGTTCGCTACTGCTTGTGTAGATGCATTAGAGAGGCTTGCTGATAGTTTAAGGTAAATACATAGGAGAATTACTACTATGCGTTTTATCATATCTATTCTTTGTTCTGTAATCATTATTACAATAGCGTTTCTTTTTTCTAAACCGCTACCAGATACTGGTTTAAATGAAAGCTTTTTACCTAAAGCAAATTATGTCCGTTATATTTCTGTAGGTCATGAAGTCACCGCTTCTGGGTTATTTTGGATAAGAGGGCTTATTGATTTAGGGGGAAGCTATTTAAGTGGCGAAGAGTACGCTTATTTAGGCCATGTTGGCGAATTATCTACACAACTAGATAGCCTATTTTATACGCCTTATTATTTTGTTGGAGGCGTAACCCCAATTAGCTCCAAAGACACTTCCGATTTTTCTGTGATGCGACGAGCTCATCGTGTATTCCCTGAAGATTGGCGTCTTGCTCTTTATTTTGCGATTCGACTAGCCAATGGCCCATTTAAGAATAATGCCGAAGCTGCTGAAGTGATGCGCCCCTATTCAACAAGTAGTGACACTTCTATGCCAGAATATATTCGCACCATTTATCGGACGTTTGAAATTGGCGCCATGCAAACGGAAATTGCAGTAAAAACGATTATAGAAGATTGTGTTAAACCTGAATACAAAGGATTCAAAAAAAGTTTTTACGGCAAAGCCATTCGTGTTTTAGGCTATAATCCTCTTGAATCACGCCCTGAAATAGAAGAAATTAAAAAAACTATCGATGGGGTCATTGAAATGAAAATGCACCCACAATATGCATACGAAAGGCTACTTCGATTAAAGAAAGAAACTGAAGAAGTTGAAGTTTCTAAGGAATAAGCTTTTCACTTCTCTTTTGATTATTTGGTAAGCCCATCAATTCAAAAGCCTGCGCACTTCTTTTGATAAAGTCCTCTGCTTCAGAGTTCCTTTTTTGTTTCAAAGCAATTTGTGCACGATAAAATAAAATAGTCGCAGAGATATAGCTGTTGTTTTCTCTTATCGCTTTTACTGCTGCGTCAGCATATAAAGAATCGGCCTCTGAAAGGCGCCCTTCAAAAAAAGCTGCTTGAGCAAACATCAATACTACAGAAGCTTTATGACTAGGCAATTCGTTTTTTGCTTTCTTATAAAGAGGTTCAGCCTCATGATTCTTTTTTAAGGCCGTCAAAGCTAAAGCTTGTTCTCTCCAAAAATAACCTTGTAACAAATCAGGAGTTTCATCAAGCATTTCTTCTGAAACAGTCTTAGATAATCGAATGGTCTCATCATAACGTTCTTGTGCATTCGAAAGCGCCATCTTAGCCTGTACCAGCGCAACAATAGAAGCTGTATCTAAAGCGTCTTGCCGTATAATAGACAACAGAGAATCCGCTAAAGTAAAGTCTAAACTCTGCGTCCGAATTTGTGCCATCATCATTAAAACCCGACCTTCCGCTAACAAATCGGATTCTTTTCGAGTCGCTAAAAGAGCTTTTTCTAATTGACTATAACTTTTAGCAAATCGGCCAGCTTCTAGGGATTTTTTTGCTCTATAGGCAAGGACTCCTGATTCAGAACTCCATACCATACTTACAATAATAAAAAAGAAGACAAATATGTTTTTTACCATAATGTCTCCACAACAAATGGAACAGTATCTTTTTTCGGGATAGAGCGTCGAATAATCCACATATTAGATATACCCGCTATAAGATCTTCTGCACTTTGTAAAGTTTGTTCTCCATTTCCAATAAATTGATCTAAAGATACAGTAACGTTTCCTAAATCGCCAACTAATCCATCCATTCTAAAGAGAACTGTATCTAATGAGGTAAACGTACGATCTAGTTTTTGAGGAACATCTTTCATATCAGTTATTAAAACCGTGACGCCACCAGCAATTGTATCCAAACGATCAAATAAACCAGGCATTCTTAATTGAAGCAGATTAATAATTTTTGTTCCTGCAAAAGTAATCTGATCTAGTCGAGTAAGCTGTTGATTGAGATTATCATATAACAGTCTTGAACCTAACAAGGCTCCTAAAGTGGTCCCCGTATCCATAGCCATTTCAACAAGAGTATCTGCTGCATCAATAAGTACGTTAACACGATTGAGTAATTCATTGGTGGTTTCTAAAACTGTTTCTAAATCTTGAGCTTTTCCTGCAGGTAAATAATCACCATCGTTTAAAATACGACCCTTTCCTTTTTTCACCTCAATATTAATCACACGAGCAGAAATCACGTTTTGATCTCGAATAGCAAAAACCATCGCACTATCGGTAATCCAGTTTTTGTATTCTGAACGGATGGTAAATTCCATTCGAACGCCAGATTCTTGTATATACATATCAGAAATACGGCCAACATCCACACCACTAATCTGAATTTTGGTTCCTGTATGTAATCCTAAGGCTTTTTCAAAATTACTGTACAGTTTATATTCTTCAACTCCAATCATTCCCGATGTAGATAGTTTGGTGTAGAAAGTAATACCAAAAACAATAACAGCAACAGCAAAAAACACACCAACTAATAAGCCAGATAATTCCGTCCAATTGATTTGCTTGACTATCTTCATTTAAGAGCCTCTCCTAGCGTCAACCAAAGACATAAGCCCAAAATTTATGGGAATAAAAGCAACAATCCTCTTTGTTAACAAAGAACAAGAATATGCTGTTGCTTCCAAATGGCTTAATATGGTTTCTTTTGAGATAATCATAGACTATATAAATTATATAAAAATTTACTCTTTTGCTTGTAAATCTCTAAAAAGCTCTTCCGCAATAGGTTCATTTGATTTTTGCCAATAATCAAACGAATGTGGCTCTGTTAGTGTTTTATTTTGTAAAAAAACAATGTTGCATCCTAGTTCCTTAGCGATTAATAAATCATGCGTTACAATAATAATAGACGTGTTAAATAACTTTCGCATGTTATCAATCAAAGGCAATAAATTACGCCTGTTGTAATTATCTAACCCAGAAGTAGGCTCATCCATCAAAAGCAATTTAGGATCCATTGCCCAAGATCTAGCAATGGCAACTCGTTTTTGCATTCCCGTACTCAACATATGTGGGAATAAATCCGCTTCATGGCGTACTCGCATTAAATCAAGAGCCATATTCACCTTATCCTCTATTTCCGCTTCTGTTCCCATGCCATGATAACGTAAAGGTAAAGCAACGTTATCTCGAACCCGTAAATTGGAAATAAGGGCTCCATTTTGAAAAACAAGCCCTACTTGACGACTAGCAATTTCAAGTGCATCATGGCGTTCTATAGGGATATGTTCTCCAAAATAATAGAGAGTGCCAGACGTTGGTTTTGCAAGACCAGCTATAATTCTTAGAAAAGCACTTTTACCTTGACCAGAAGCTCCGCCAATACAAATCGTCTCGCCCAATTTTACACTTAAATTGACACCTGAAAGAATTTCTTTTCTATTGTCTTCAAGAACAACTCCCGATAAGCCGCTCCAGTTTAAAAAACTTTGAGACCTAACTCTTCTACGACTCATCATTTCACTATAACTAAAATGCAAGTCTTTTATTACTAGTGCCATTTCAATCATTATATTATTTTTGAAATCTCCCCAAAATATTGAAAAATATAAAATGAAGACAAAATCACATCAAAAATAACGATATACAAGAAAGAATAAATCACCGAACGCGAAGTGGCTTTTGGTACCTGGCGAACATCTTTACGAATAGCGAGTCCTTGATAGCTAGCATTAGTGATAATGATACAAGCAAAAATGACTGGCTTCACGATGACTAAAATAAAATCTGTCATAGTTAAAGACTGAAGTATGGCTGTAGAAAGATAGGCCCAACTAATCTGAACATTTAACATGTCACCAACAAAATAAATCAATAATTTAGCCATTAAAAAGCCCGCACAAATACCACTAAAACTAAATAAAATGGTCATTATCAAAACAGCAAAAATACCACCAATCAGCGCGGGCATTACTAAATAGCGAATAGGATCTACTCCCATTGTGGCTAATGCATCCACTTCAGAATTAATGGCCATACTTCCAATGTAAGTAGTTAAAGCAGCACCACTTCGACCAGCAATTAAAAAAGCGGTAAATATAGGTCCTAGCTCTCTAATAATCACTATCACCATCAAATCACCCACCACATCAGAAAAGCCCACTTTATTCATCATGGTTATCACTTCAATGATAATCACGGTGCCAAAAAGAGTGGCGACTACAAAAAGGACTGGAAAAATTTCCACCCCAGTAAAGAAAATCTGATTGATGACATTTTTTGAATCGGACTTAAAATTTTTCTTTCTTGAAAAAACAGAAGCAACTGTTTTAACAAATAAAGTAAACTGTTGGCCTGGTGTTGATGATAAAAAAAAGACCCCCAGCAGATAAAAAAGTCTGCCTGGAAGAGTTAGTTTTTTATATACAACATTATTTTTCATTTTACTCTTTAATCACATTCAATAGCTCAAACCAAAGAGAATCAAGGCCAAATTTTGAAACAGCACTTACCGTAATAGGAGGGGTAGGCAAATCAAATTTTTCTTGTATTAACTTTTTATTCTTACTTAATTCAGACTGATTGACCTTATCTCTCTTACTCGCGACAATTAACACAGGCACACCCGTTTTTCTTAATTCTTCTACCGTATGTAAATCCATCGCTGTACCTGCATGTCGAATATCTACCAAATAGACTACACCCCGTAAATCTTCTGCATTTTCAATATAATTACGAATTGAATCTGCCATAAGATCTCTTTGTTTAATACTCACCTTAGCAAACCCTACACCAGGTAAATCTACAAGAAAAAAAGCCTCATTAACCTTAAAAAAATTTATTTCTCTTGTTTTTCCAGGAGTTGCACTTGTTTTCACTAAGTTTTTCTCACCCATTAAGGCATTTAACAACGTGGACTTTCCCACATTAGAACGCCCTAAAAAGGCGATTTGAGGTAAACGTTCTTCGGGCAAATCTTTTAAATCCACTGCGCTTTTTACAAATAACGCAGAGAAAATTTGCATATTTCCAACTATTTTTACTTCACTCAAAATAATACTCTCCCCTCAAAAGCCCTTAACATGGTGATTTCATCTACAAATTCCAAATCACTTCCCATAGGAATTCCGCGTGCTAATCTAGAACGTTTGATGGATGTTCCCTCTAAAAGGCGATCAATCAAAAGAGCCGTGCTCTCAGCTTCAGGGCTTGAACCAAGAGCGAGTATCAACTCTTGAAACCCTTCTTTTTTCACGCGTTCAATTAAAAAAGGAATATGCAACGTCTCTGGCCCTACGCCATCTAGAGGAGAAAGTACTCCACCCAAAACGAAATAAAGCCCTTGAAACACACCTGATTTTTCAAATGGCAATATATCCGATGACTTTTCGACAACGCATATCGTTTTAGCTTCTTTTCGCATGTTACAAACGGAACAAATATCACCTTCTGTAAATACAAAACAACGGCTACACGGTTTCACTCGTTCCACGGCTTTTAAAATACTCTCTGAAAAACGAACTGTTTGCTCGCGTGGACGAGATAAAATATGATAGGCTAAACGACGAGCCGTTTTATTCCCTATGCCAGGGAGGCTTGAAAATTCAGCAATCAATTCTTCTAAACTAGGTGGTTCAATCATCCATTATCCATATATAAGCGTCATGTATACACTGTGTCAATAAATCTGGAGACAGAGCTAATTCTTTTGAACAAGCGAGTATCTCTCTTTGTAAATCTAATTCAACAGCGTCTGCTAAGCGCAATAACAAACCTAATCGTCCATTTTTATATAAAAGAGCCTCTTGAATATCCTTATCTACCGATAAAGATGGTAAAATATTCTGAAAAGGCATTTTAAATAAAGCATCCATACGACTCATCAAACCAACAATAAATGCTTTAGCAGAGAAATCACTTTTTGGATCAATAGCCTTACCTAAATTTTCAAGAAACCGAGCTCGATGAGTGGCATTTTGGAATAAAGGAGACGATTGTGGTGATTCGCCCATTTCTGGACGAGCATATAATAACAAAAGAAGCCAGTGGTTGAGATGATCAACACCTATCTGATTCAGCGCTTCTTGTATAGTCATTAAAGGCTTCTTAAAAGAATTTGAGGAATTTAAGTAACTTAATAATTTATGAATCAGCTCTGGGTAATTTTCAAAAGCCCTCGAAATCTCATCTAGACTTGACTCCGACTTTAATTTTTTTAATAAATCCAAAATCGCTGCCGTTGTGGAATCCATTTTTCGAGTAGTCACAAGTTCTGGCTTTGCAAAAAAGAAACCTTGAAAAAAGTCATACCCTTCTTTTAAGCATTCCTGAAAATCAAATTCTGTTTCTACTTTTTCTGCTAAAATAGAAATACCTTTAGCCTTAAAATACGCAGCAGCTAAAGCTCTGTTTTTTGGAGTATTCTCCACGAGATCCATTTTCACATAAGAAATATATGGGAAAACTGGAGCCCACTGCTCTATTGTTTCTGGCGTATAAACAAAATCATCTAAAGCCAATTGAAAACCCTTTTTATGATACTGCTCTAGAGCTCGTATGATGGCTTCATCTGGGGTTACTGTCTCTAAAATTTCTAGAACAAACCGATCTGGATTAAGCAAACAAAATAAATTATCACAAAGCATTTCACGACTACAATTAACAAAAGCTTTATGATTTCCAATGAGTTTAGATAAGCCAATGTTGTTTAGAACGTTTTCAAGTACTTGAGCCGTGGCCTGAACACCATTATGAATTACAGCCGATTCACTTAAAGGAGAATCTCTAAACAATAATTCATAGGCAAATATTTTTCCGTTTCTATTTAAAATAGGTTGTCGAGCAAGATATGCTAACGTTTCCATATTACTCTTTTAAATGCGAGCTGATTTAATTCCAAATAGCAAAACGCTACGACATCCCATGTCCCATAATTTATCCATAATCTGATTGGCATCATCTTGCTTAACCATTGCCTTTACTGCATACCAATCTTTACCATGCAGCTTAGAGATGGTAGGAGCATCTAGCCCTGGAGTAATATCACAGGCCATTGAAAGAAGTTCTGCAGGTACATTATACTCTATCATCATATAGGACTGAGCAACAAGCTTGCCTTCAATACGACGAATCAGAGTGTGAACTTCTGCTTCATATTGTTTTTCTGGATGACAAAACAAAGCGGCATTACTTTTAAAAAGAGGCTCGCCAAGAATACGCAGTCCGGCTTGTTTTAAAGTAGTTCCTGTTTCCACAACATCCACTACGGCATCAGCAACACCTAAGCTTACAGAAATTTCAACGGCACCCTCTAATTCAACAATATTCATTTTCTTTTTATAAAAATGATTTACAATGCCAGGAAAACTCGTTGCAATACGACTGTTTTTTAATTCGGCAAGCTCTTGTATTGAGCTTTCGTTTGGAACGGCAGCACAAAGCTTAGAAGCTCCATAAGGCAAATCCAAGACCTTCACTGCAGGGCTTTCTGCTTCAGCATTAAAATCAATCCCTGTGATTCCAGCATCAATGATACCACACCCAACATACATTGGAATATCGCTTGGACGCAAAAAGAAAAATTCAATTCCATTTTGAGTATCTACAGAGGTTAATGTCTTATATGGTTTATTGGCTTTATAACCACAGGCTTTGAGAAGTTCCTGAGTTGGTTCAAAAAGCATACCTTTGTTAGGAAGAGCAACTTTAATCATAATTTTTTATAAACCTCTTCAAGAGTTAATCCTTTTTCAGCCATCATCACGGCGACGTAATATAATACTTGTGATAATTCTAAGGCTTGATCGTCTTTAGTTTCAAAACGAGCAGCCATCCAAGATTCCGCTGCTTCTTCCACTAATTTCTTCCCAATCGCATGAGCCCCTTTACGAAATAATTCGGTCGTTCCTTTTCCTTCTGGCATCTCTTTTTTGCGACGACAAGCAAGTTCGTACATTTCTTCAAAAGTCATAAAAATCCTTTATTTTTTAACTTTTACAATATAGAAAAACAACGAATCCAGCTAAACGAAAAGGGCATTCGCTTCTATAAAAAAGAGCCCCTTTCATCTTCTTTTTTCTGGTTTACTTTGTAATTCCTTACACGGTTTCGTTATTCTTTCATTGTTTTTACTCGATATAGAGTCTGACCGCTTTCATAATACTTGCGTTCAAAAGCAGTTTCTGGTTGTTTTGGAATCCATTCTTCTAAAAAAGGCGTGAAATTCATTTGCAAGTATTGAAAGCCCACCCGAGAAGCTTCTAAAAATTCTTCTGCATAAATCTTCCAATTCGTACGAAGTTCAATATTGGAACATAACTGAAGTAACGTTGGAAAAATAGGATGCGCATGAAAACGACGCCCTACTTGTGATTCTTTGGGCCAAGGATTTGGATAATATAAAGCGTGAAAAAAAACATCAAGCTTTTCAGCATAAGCAAGGCGCCAAAAGTCAAGCAATTCGGCCTGTAAAAAAAGAAGGTTTGTAGGTTGATTCTTGTTCTGCGTTTTAGATAATCGACATATGGATTTATCTATTCCAATCACTGGATGGTTAGGATATTTTGCAGCAAGAACAAAAGAACTTTCTCCACAACCACAACCAGAATCTAAAATGACTGGCTGTGTAAAAGCTTGAGTGAAATGAACGGCCTGCTTAAAAGCCTCTATTGTATGAGCCGCATAAGGCCTTTGGTATGTTGTCTGAAAATACTTCAGCACTGTTTTTTCCAAATCAGAGACAATCTCTTTTTGATTGGAAACCACTTGCCTAACGGTATTATGTGTTGGCATTAATTAGAACCAGAGCGCTTCTTTTGAAAGCCCAATTAATTCGATATCATCTAATGCAAATGTCGAAGAAGATGTCATGATCCATGAAATCAATCGTATTTCTTTTAGTATTGTAGAATCCGAACTAAGATCACTTACAGCGAACGCTATACGAGTCCATTCTGAAGGCAATTCAAAAATCTTCTCTGGCCATCTAGTATTCAGGCTAATGTCTTCGACACCAATTAATTGGAAATAAACGGTTCCTGAGCCCTTAACCTTAAATGCAATTGAATCTAAAGCGGTTAAATCGTATAGAGAGGATTTGCCTCCTATTTGTACTCCGAAATTGACCCAAGGATTCGTCGCCATTTCTGGCACAGTAACAGTAAAAGCGACATACTGAGATTCGTCTTTAACTAAAGGGAATGTACTAATTAAGGAGTCATCAAATAAAACTTCTACCTCTTCATGGGCACTTACAAACCACCACCCCGTAGAGTCTCCTACATAAGGAGCAAAACGATGATGTGTATTTAAATCTTCAAAATCTTCCAATAATAGCCGTTCTGTTTCTTCAACAAAAGGAGAAGGAGCCACAGAATCTCCAGGGATCAAATTCGCATAAGAATAATAAAGAGAAGTATTGTTGCCTTGAGAAAAAACAAAGGAAGCGGCTCCTGCTGGAAGAGAATCAATAGAGAAAAAACCATTCGCATCTACAACGGCTCGATGACGCATTCCTTGAATAGCGACACTGCCTGCCGAAGCAAACCCAACAGAACCTTTTACTGTCGAAAATGCTTTTAATGTATCTATCCCTCTATTGAAAGAACTAGAATCCGAAACCATTGCCCTAAATTGAAGAGCCCCTGATGCATCTGCTACTTCTACGGTATAAGACCCAACCGCTAAATCAGTCAAGGTAAAACGCCCTTCATTATCTGTCACTGCAGTCACCAACGCTTCTTCAGAAGAAGTAATAGAATTGGATGGCATTACATACACACGAGCAGCCACCGCTGGCGATTGATCATTCCTTAAAATCTGAGCCGTAATAGCATTGCCAGCTTCTGTGCCAGAAGGTCCTCCACCAGCAACATCCGAAGTACATCCAAAAACAGATAAAAGTATAGTTCCCAATAAGAAGAGATTCCGCATCAAGAAACCTCCTTAGGATCTGAAGACGACGGATTTTCAACCACCTCTGATAAGGGAAACATAGAAACATTTAAAGCATAGACACGATTGGCGTGTTCTGATCTTTTCGCAAATTGAAGTAATCCACGCCTAAAATCCTCAATTCGCTGTTTAAATTCGGGAATATCCGCTTGATCTACTGTAAATACAATTGAAGAAACATCTCTTTCTGCAATAGAATGACGATCTAGTGATTCTTGAGCAAGCTCTAAAGTACGCCTATGAAAATCACGAACAGCACTACTTTTTACTTCTCCGCCAGTCGTCACGATTTGTTGCGTAATATTCCATCCACCATGACCATCTTTTTCAATTAACTTCAATTGTTTTAATACTTCAAGAGCATTACGAGCATCATTTTGAGAAATTGGAGGATTCAAATGATTTGCAACAGCATGCAAATCAGAAGTATTTTCACTAATGCCAATTAACGCTCTAAGAGCCGTACAAGCCCAATTGCCAAAATACATGAACTCAGGGCTCGTTAAAACACGTGCTTCCATTTCTCGAAGCTCCATTAAACGACAATAGAGTTCAGATAAAGAAGACTTAGCTTTTGTCTTACAAAAACGATATAAAACTCTAAAATATTCTGCTCGACGATCATCAAAGCCGCATAATCGAATAAATGCAGGCAAAGCCTCTTCATTTAAGTGGCCTTCTTTCTGAAAAACACGAACAAGCCAAGCAGGATCTACCCCTGTTTTTTGACCTAAATAGCGATATGAAGTAAAACGGTTATCCTTTTTACTTTCAACAAACCAATCCTTTAAGAATTCTCGGTATTCTAAATAGTCTAAAACATCTGGCATTCTTATAAATTATACAAATGTAAGACAATCTTTACAATCTTGATAAGAAAAAGGCTCCCTTTCGTTGTTCTTTGTTCAACACTTCTTTACTTAAAAAAAAGCAATGTTCTCATCTCAGTATCATTAAAAAGTATGTTGTTTGAATCCTAATATCCCAAAACCTATAAGCTCCGAGTCCCGTGCTTGGAGCTTATATTTTTTTAAGCGGCGTATTGTTCTTAAATAAACGCCACATTCCATGCTCTTTTATTTAATATTCCTTATTTTGAACAAAAAAAGGCTCTTGTTTTTTAACAAGAGCCTTTTTCAAAAAAAATGCTATAGGAGCTTCTTATCTTTTATAAAAACCAGTAAGTTCCACCTAATTGCAATTGAAGATTTTTAGCTTCACCAAAATCGTCACTAACAAGAGAGGTTAAACCCATTGCTACACGAAAATTCAAGTCTAGCTTAGGCATAACAGTAAAACCAGCACCAGCGGCGAGCCCTAATTCAAATGTTTCAAGAACATCGATTTCATCAGAACCTAAATCCATTGAAACTGTAGCACCACCAAGTTCATCAACATCTGTTTCCATTTCAGAACTTAATAGGAAAGCAACCGTAGGACCGACTTCAAGGAAAAGCTGTGGCATTACATTTACACGCAAAAGTACTGGGATGTTAATAGCCATAGTTGTCCAAGTCACGTCATCATCAGAGGCACGACGCATTTCGAAGTCAATTTCAGGGGCTAAATCAAGCATAGGAATAAGAGTGAATTTTGCTGCAACACCAGCATTTACGCCTAGGCCCCATGGCACGTCTTCATTATCTTCACCAATAGTGGTTCCAAAATTAAGAGCTAAGTGACCGCCCACATTTTGTGCAAAAGAAGTTGTTGCTAGCATTGCAAGAACCATGAATGACATAAGAATTTTGTTCATTATTTAATCTCTTTTGATGTAAATTAATAAGATAAAGATAACTAAAAAAAAGTTTTTTACTTTTTAAAAAAATTGCATATCGCTATGCGACCCTCAAGCATTACGCTTTGATTAGATGAATCCCCTTCAAATGTTCTTAAAGTTTTTATAAGTATTTCAAAAAAACATTCCAAGTATAAAAATCAGATTAATAATCGTTGCCCATTTTTTATAAAAAAAAGATTAAAAAAAAAGCCCTCTATAGGCATTGAATCCTTTGTATTTAAAAAGAAAAAAGGCATCGCCAGCGGACTTTACGCTCGAAGCTACTTTTCTGTAAAAGATAGCAGTGCTTTGCAAATTGTTTTTCGTATCAAAGATACGCCTAAACAACATTACAAAAACAACGAGCTGAACGAATCTTGTTAGATCGGGCATAACACCGCGGGATGCCATTAATAATATACCCTTCTTTCAGAGAAAAAACAAGCTCTTCAAATACTACAATGAGGAAGATTCTTCCTCTAACATACTAGCTAAAATTCCTGCTGTTTTTTGGCTTTCTTGATAGTAAATGTGAGCTCTTTTTAAACGCCGACGAGTATCAAATAATTCAGAGGCAATATCCATCGCCATTAAAATCAATTGCTTACGAATTTCTAAACGAGAATTAGCCTTAAGGTGGTGTTCCATCTTTTTTGTGACAAAATTGACAATTTCTTCTATTTCCGCATCGTTTAGATCGGTTTGTATTTGGAATTTTTCTTGCCCTACCGTTACACGAACGGAACGAACGTCTTGATCCGAAGTGTTCATAAGCTACCTCGTTCCTAAACCAAAAGGATCAGTGGCTTGTCGCCACTTTAAGAGAAAAAATCGCTTTGCGGCGCCTCCTCTTGCTGTTCATTTGGAACAGAAGAAGAATCTTGCTCTGAAGGAGCGATAGAAATTTCCGTGCCAAGTTCTGCTTCAATCGTACTTAATAACTGTTGAAAACGTTCTTGTGCTAATTGAATTTCATCTTCTTGACTTTTTACTGTATCGTTTAAGGTTGTTAGCTCAACGCTACGTTCTTCTAAACTACTTTTCAAAACAGCAATTTCATCGTCTTTTTGCGCTAAAACAGACTCAAAACTATCGACTTTTGATTGCAGTTGTGCTTTTTCTGCTTTTAAAACGCGAAGAACTTCTAGTACCCTTTCTACCTTTTGAGACAAAAGATCAATATTTTCCAAATTCATTCCATACTCCAATTAATAGAATTTCTTTTCTCCATATTCTAATATAAAATAGTTAAAAATAAAGAAGGCATACTATTTTTTTATTTAGCTTTATCCTATCCTCATTATGAAAACAATTACCATAGAAGAACGACTATCTCAGTTACCTGTAAAACCAGGCGTTTATATTATGAAAAACGCTCATGATGAGATTATTTACATTGGAAAAGCAAAGATTTTAAGAAATCGCGTCCGAAGTTATTTTGATGGACGAGAAAAAATTGGCCATCGAGCGGCCAATTTAATGCTTCCTCACATTCAAGATATCGAATGGATTATTACTGAAACAGAAGCAGAAGCTTTAATTCTAGAAGCTACTTTAATACGGAAACACACGCCCGTTTACAACGTACGTCAAAAAGATGATAAACATTTCCCTTACCTAGTGCTTACGATTCGAGAGGCGTTTCCAAGACTTATTTTAACCCGTTCGATTCGTCCAGATGGAAACCTTTATTTTGGCCCCTTCTTAAATAGCCGTGCGATTCATCAGCTTGTGGATATTGCAGCACGCTTATTTCATATAAGAGAGTGCCATTTAAGACTACCCGCCAAAGAACCCCTTCGTCCTTGTCTTAATTACCATATTGGGCGTTGCAGTGCTCCTTGTGCTCACCTATGTACGGAAGAAGAATATCGTAAAGGGGTTCATGAAGTCACGTTACTACTTGAAGGCAAGAGAAACGATTTAATTGCTGAATGGGAGCACGAAATGGACGAAGCTAGCCAAAAGCTTGACTTTGAGACGGCTTCCAAAAAAAGGGACGCTATTCTTGCATTAAAAGCACTCCATTCACGTCAAAAAGCGGACGCCTCAGACGCCTCTTTAACACTTGATGTTATTTCTGTAAAAAGAAATAAAAAGGTGGCAACCGCTGTTATTTTAGAATACCGAGCAGGAGTTTTCTTTGGCCGTCGGCATTTTAATTTAGAATGCAATTTAGAGCAAAGCGAATCTGAAATTTTACAAGAAATGATCGGTTCTTGGTATTTTGATAGCGAAGTCATTCCCAAAGAAATTGCCATTGACACGGATCTCCCTGAAGACCATACCTTGTTAGAAGAAGCTCTTTCAGCACAAGCAAATCATAAAGTATCTATCATTAAACCTCAAAGAGGAGAAAAACTAGGCTTCTTAAAATTAGCTGGAGCCAATGCAGAAATGCTTTTAGTTGAAATGATGGCCTCTGCTCAAAAATATGATGATGTTGAGCAAAGCGTTTTTACTTTACAAAAAGAACTTCAATTAAAAAACACCCCCTTTCGTATGGAGTGCATAGACATATCTCATTTAGCCGGCACTCATACAGTCGCGAGTCTAGTCTCTTTTAAAAATGGAAAGCCCGATAAATCAAATTACCGTAAATTCAAGATCAAGAATGTCTCTGGAGTCGATGATTTTGGGAGTATGAGAGAAGTGCTCACTCGAAGAATAGAACGGTTACACCAAGAGAACCTTCCCATGCCTGATTTGTTTGTGATAGATGGAGGAAAAGGGCAAGTGGAAGCGACCGCAAGTATTCTTAGAGAACTGAATGAAGCAGACATTCCTTTAATTGGCTTAGCAAAAAGGCTTGAAGAAATTGTGTTCCCTGGAAACACTCCATCCATCATTTTACGTCGACAAA
Organism: Fibrobacteria bacterium AD312; assembly: GCA_001462345.1. Lineage (GTDB taxonomy): Bacteria > Fibrobacterota > Fibrobacteria > Fibrobacterales > Fibrobacteraceae > Fibro-01. The sequence continues at coordinate 37,396 of LIUM01000014.1, forward strand.
ATCCTGCTCTGCAATTACTGCAAAAGATTAGAGACGAAGCACATCGTTTTGCAATTACTTATCAAAGGTCTAAAAGAAACTTGGATTTACAAGTGGAGTGGCTCGCTATACCAGGCATAGGCCCGTCAACAAAGAAAAAAATTCTTTCAAAATATCGTCAAAGAGAAGCCTTTTTAAATGCTCCAAAAAAAGATTTGGAAATACTTCTTGGAAAAAAAAGAAGCGACTCTGTTTTTGAAAAAATTAGTGAATACAAAACAAAACCCCATTCTAAAAAAGAATGAGGCTTGGCTTAAATATTTAAAGAAAATAATACGATGAATTTTTGTTGTATTGCTAATTCTTCACGCAACGAACACTAAATCCCTTCATTTTATTATCCTTTTGGAAAAATAGAGCTGGATCAGCAGCATAGTCAGAGTCTGGATTCTTTTGAACAAAGATAAGAGCACACTGATCACTACTACAATTTTGATTGTCTGAACTTTCGATTGGTCCATCCACCCAATGAAAGCCCATACCATCAACAAAATTATAAGTATTATTATTCATACGGCCCGCATAAAGCCATAGGAATGTAGGCTCGGCCATGGCTTCTTCAAACTCAGCTCTTGTTGCGATATGCCAACCGCCAGGACATGCCGACTGAGCAGCCTCATACGTATATAAACGCCCGTAAACATCACAATTTGTTTCATTATCTTGATAACAGAAACTACCTGCGGCTGTGGCATAATTTATGGATTGAGCCATCCATGTTTTTCCATTTAAGGAAGTCAATTCATACTGTTGCTCATCTCTTTTGTCTATCATAACGCCACCTTCAATCACAGCGTCTTGCTGTGAAGAGGACGATAAAATAACAACTGACGAAGAAGAAGGAATAACAACCACCGAAGAAGAAGAGGGCTCTTCTGAAGAAGAGGATGACGTTGGATTATCTTCACAACCTTCTGTAAAACAGAAAACGCCACTGCTATAGTATGGATAATCTACCCATACAGAAGAACTGCTAGATTCTGGTGGATTTTCACTTGAAGACGATGAGTTTACTACTGTTCCACTACTGGACGATTTATTTGTCGTCACAGAACTGCTAGATGAAGATTTCGTTGAAGAAGAAGAGGTAACAACCTCTGTCGAAGAAGATGATTTTGACTCGCTCTCTTCTTCTGGTTCGCTTTCAAAAAGACAAGCACTTAATAAAAGAGCTAAACTCAACAATAAATAACTCAATATTTTCATTTTCATGCCTTTAAAAATACATTGTTATTGAAAAATAACTATTCTCTATTGACTTTTTTACTATTTTTACAATATGAATAATGTTTCCATTTTTGATACCACATTTGCTGTGACTATTCTCACAATAATTGCACTTGCAGTGCCATTTATTCTTCTTTTTGCAAACTGGCTTCTTCATCCAGGGCGCATTAAACGCACTCTTATCAAAGGTTCTGCTTATGAATGCGGATTGGCTCACGTTTCAGGAACAGCCAACGATCGCTATCCTGTAAAATACTACTTAGTGGCCATGCTATTTCTTGTTTTTGATTTAGAAGTAGCCTTTCTTTACCCTTGGACAATTCAGTTCCTAAAGGGTGGTTGGGATCTCTTCTTTATTCTTCTAGGGTTCTTATTTATTTTGGAAGGTGGCTATTTTTACCTTTACAGAAAAGGCGTTTTAGACTGGGCTACATTAAAAGACTAAGTATTTAAAACGCTTCCCGAATATAAATACTCATTCCCAAGTGTTTCCCATCGATTAAAGAAAAATCACAGCGCGCAAAAACGCGCTCTTTTTTGTTTAAAGCTAAACGACCACCAAAGCCAAAGGCATGATGCCATTTTTCTCTATATAACGCGCCAAAATAAGGGCCCACTTTTGTTGTTTCATAGAAGATAGTTCCAGCCAAACGCCAAAAAAGTGGTCGGCGTAATTCGGCCTGCCATACAAAAGACTGTCGATCCCTAAAAACACCCCGTTCCACGCCTCGAAAACGCTTTGTTCCATCTGACATAGCAAGCTGATCAAAAGGAACATCCCCAAAAGACATTTGATAGAGAGCCCCAAGAGCAAGAGACGTTCTCCAAAACAAATACGTATACCCTCTTAAATCCAGCTCTTGAAATATAAAAGAAGGGCCTCCAAGAGCCTTGTTGTAAAAGACTTGCTTCCAATAGGCGTAAAATCCATGGGAAGGTAAATTGGGATGATCTCTAGTATCTAAAGACAAGGAATAGCCTAAACCAGTACGCGGGCCTCCTGTTGAAGATGGCTCCTCTATCCCATTATCTTTGAATTGAAAATCAATATCACAGTACTCCATATGAACTATGATACCGTATTTCAAAAAAGACAAAGCGGCTGGTAAAAAAAGCTTTGTTTCAGCAGGAATCTTTAATTGATAACGAGTCATGTCATAAGACAAGAATTCATCAAAATTAGGATGATTACCGATTCCAAAGTAATGAGCGACCCAATCCCAATAGACTAATTCCATATCTATATGAACTTGCCCATGAAATAAATATAAGTCTGGAGACGCCATCAGTTGCATCTGCTTTCTTGTCGTACCAAATGCACCCAAGTCAAGCGATGACCCAGGAAGACCTTCGGCCTCGGGTTTAAAGAAAAGCAAAGCAATCGCACCATACTGCCATTTTGTTTCTTCAGAATACCCTAAAACAGGCAATGCGCTAAAGCGTTGAAATTCTTTTGCTTTGAGAAGCGAAGGGCTACTCAACAAAAGCAATAATCCTAAAAAAGTCACATTTATAATTTTTGACACGGTAAATCCAAAGCGATTTGATTTGCAAAATCGGATATCCATTTTGAAGACGCATTAAGACACGGCACTCTTTGCCATTCTAAACCACCAGCCTCTAAAAAAATCTTTTTTGCTTCTATATCTATTTCATGAAGTGTTTCTAAATTATCTACAGTAAAGGCGGGGCAAACGACAATCACTTTGGCTGCCGCTTTACCTAAAGCCTTTAACGTTTCTGTTGTTGACGGGCCTAACCATTCTCCTAATCCAAATCGGCTTTGATAAGAGACCTTAACAGAAGAGCCTAATGCTTTTTCTAATGCTAAAACGCTTTTCTGACAATCACTTTCATAAAGATCTCCAAGACATATTCTTTTTTTTGGCATGCCGTGCCATGAAATGAGAATGGTATAAGAAGAATCTTTTTGATAAGGTCTAATAGAATCGGCCACATTCTCAATCCACGCAGAATGTTCGGCAAAGCCATGGCAAACACAAAAATGCAATGATGGATATAAGCCCTGAACTTCTTTTAGTTGATCTAAAGAAGCTATCGAAGTGGCTCCAGAACGTTGTGGATAAAGAGGAATCACTCTAACTTGAGTCACTCCTTCTCTAACAAAATCATCTAAGGCTTCTGAAATAGAAGGAGAAGCTCCATATTGAAAAGCATAACGCACTACAGCACGATTATGCAATTCCGCTTGCACCCCCTCTGCAAATTGCCTGGTATAGGTAATTAACGGCATTTCTTCGACACCTTGGGTTTCACACATTTCCTGGTACTTTAACGCCGACTTTGCTGCTCGACTAGGAGCGATAAAATATCGAAGCAAGGGTTTCCAAATGAAGGGTGGTGCCCCAACTGTGTGAGAATCGCCTAAAAATGAAAGCAAATACTCTTTAACGTCATCCCTTCCAGATGATTTCGGAGACCCTAATTGTATAAGTAAAACGCCTTCTTTCTTGTAACTATCCATAAAAGCCTTTCTAATTAAATAAAATTTAACTTTTTCAAAAAAATAAAATTTTATATTTTATGAAATCTCAAAAATATCTAGCTCGAGGAGAACCATGGATATTAAAACCAGAATTTCGGAATTACTCCGTTTATTGTCAAAAGACCTATTTGACCGAGAAGCTATTTTTGAAACCACCTTCTTATCCCTTTTTACAGAACAACCCGTATATATTTATGGTCGCTCTGGCTCTGGGAAAAACATTATTGCAAGACGAGCCATTCAAATGTTTCGAGACATCAATGTTTTAAGTTTTGCAAAAAGATACCAAGAAATCCCCAAAAATTTAGAAAACTATCAAATTGTTTTTTTTCAAGGCTTTGATAGCAAAAATCCTTTGTGTCATAATTTTGTGAACATCATCATTCAAGAGAAAGCTGCTCGTTCTTTAATCATGACTAGTAAAGAACGTCCTGAAGCATCTCTTACCGACGCAGGAATTGCAGATCAGGTATTATTTATTCTCACATTACCAGAAACCTTTTCTGTAGAATCTCTTCAAAAACTACTTAAAGAAAACGTCAACATCAATAATAATATTATTGTTCCTGCTGACCTTCAGATTACTAAAGAAGAACAAATAGAATGGTTAAATAAAATTCAAAAAGTGGAGCTTTCTGACGACTCTTTGAAAATGATTGCTCAAATTGCTGGATGTTGCAACGAGAATCAGATTTATGTTTCTATTCAAAAATGGATTGCCTTTTCTTTAATCATCAAAGCAATCGCCTTTTTTAATGGAAGGGATCAAACAAACATTACAGACACCTTCTTTTTAGGTACGCCCATTTGGATTCGAAAAGTACAAAACGAATCTATTACTTCTTGTTTTAAAAATAGTCTTTCCGTTTGGCTACATAATAAAATCCCCTTGTTAGCCAACTTAGATGATTCTCTAGTTGAATTACAGCAAGAAGTGGAACATGCTATTCATGCCAATGGCGATGTTTACGAAACTATTTTATTTAATAATATTGAGTGCATTCAATATACAATTACAATCGCTGGCGAATCGATTCCGCTATATGCACCAGCAAGCTTTATTGGCACCAATCAAGAATTCAATCCCTACAATGAACTTAAACAAAAAGAAAAACGTGTGATATGTAATTTTATGGGAGATAATGTTTGTCGAATCTCTATTGATTCTTCCGCAAAAAAAACGGGCCTTAGAGCTTCCACTAATGCTTCTGCAGGGAAAACATTTGAACCCTTTGCCAAATTACCAGCAAGAGTTCTTCGAATAAACGATGAAGAAAAAATCAAAAAGAATAAGGTACAACTTGAAGAATTAAAACAAAAACTTATTTCCACTGTAGAAAAAAATGCAAGTGCAATGATTGAATTTAAGGAACTCTATAAAGACGTGAAAACCAATAAAAACAATCTCTTCTTAAATAAAGATTATTTTATTTTTCTTCAAGAAGCAATTCAAAAACAATTCACAAAAATTAGTGAACAGATTCAAGTTTTGAAATCATTGCAAGAAGCCTTACAAAAAAAGCAATAATTTGTTTTTCAAATAGGCTATAAATATATCGTCATCGTTCGTGAGCTTTAAGAACCTGTATATACAGAATAAAATTCAAAGTGTAATCACGAATCCATTTTTAGAGAAGTTTTTTCTTCATTCGAATTTAATAAAATCTTTTTAGGCTTTTTACGCATAAAAAGAAGCTGCGCCATTAACACATAAAAAATAGCTAAAGCTACTGTTCGCACTAAAACAATAACGGCACCTAGAGACAAAGTTAAAAAAAGACTTACCGAAGTTATTTCATCAAACATCGTTTTTATCTCTGAAGCCATTGATTCATAATCAAAAAAAGATAAGCCTAAAAATTCCCATATAAAATCAGGCGTGATGTTTTCTGTGAGAGAAAAAAAGACACGAAAGCCGCTGTAATCAAAAACCTGAGCGAATACAAAAGCAAAGCCTATCCATAAAAAAACTGTTTTTCGTTCTGACTTGGCTTGAATCAATAAATAGATACCAATGCTTATGTTTAATAAAATTCCTATACTAAAACAGGCAAGCCAAAATGTATAAGCCGCTTCAGAGATTGGTTCTATTGAAAAAAATATCGTAGCGATGGTTAAAAAGGCAAATAAAATAAAATTCGATTGGACTAGGAAATTAAATGTTTTTAAGGTGTGATTTTTAAAAGAAATTCTTAAAAGCAGCGCTTTCAACAAAAAAAGATTACCCGCAAATAATACCAAAAAGAAAAATGCATACAACAAATCAAATGCTGTATAAAAAAAAGAAAAAAGGTCTAATCCTATTTCTAAACGAACAATAAACAACCCAACAAAAATAAAGGTTAAAAAAGGCATCACCAATGTGGAGATTAAACCTAAAAATAATGGCATCTTATAATTTGAAGGGGTCATTCTATACCTAAATCAGTGAGATCATCTCGAAAAACTAGTAAAATGGCATTTTGATTCACCACCACGAATTTTTCATTGTTTATCTCTAGTTCTAGTTCATTATTATGTAAATAAAGTGCTTGATCACCTTCTTTTACTTGCAAAGGCAAATAATTTACTGTGTCTGATTTTTCGTGTAAAAATGAATCAGAGTCTGGATTTGAAGGCAAAGGATACCCAGGGCCTACTTTTATCACAACTCCTGTGTGTACAGCATCTTTTTCTTTTACACTTGGAGGCAAATATAGGCCACTTCCTGTTTTATTCGTTGTTGCCATAGGCTTTAAAAGAATACGATCACCAATCATCACTAAATTTTTAATACTTTCCATCATGTCCTAAAATTAGTATTTAAATACTAAATAAACCTTTTAGTTTTTTTGCTTATATTAATATTGTGTTTTTTATTCGTTCAGCCATCATTCTTATCCTTGTTATAGGAGCCCTCTTTTTGTTTTCTGCAAAAGGACGAGCCGTTTTTAGGCTTTTTAAGAATTTTTTTCATGAAAAACCAGCCTACATTAGCATTCCTATTTTAATTTTTATTCTATTAACGACTTTGTTCTTTTTTGATCCTAAGCCCACTTTAAATTCAGACTTTGATCTAAAAAGACAAAGTCAAATTCAAGATTCTCTTATTCTTGATTTTACTGAACACACTATTCTGAATCTGGCCGAAAAGATCCACATGGAAGTAGACTCTCAACTTAATCTAAGCTTGATGAGGCCAGAACTTATTTACGTCCTTCCTACCTCATTAAACACATTTAATAATATTACCCGTAAAAAGGAAATGCCCCTCTTATATCGAATAGATAGTTCCTCTTTTTCATTAAAAGCGGAGGGATTTGGCACGTTTAAGAATAGAGGTTATCGAATCAAAAAGGCTCTTCAAAAGAAACTTGGCAACGATTATATCGTTTCTTTTTTTGTTCCAAATGAAATCAAAGTACAATACAAAGGCTACCCTTGGAATATGGAACTAAAATTATCTGTTCCTCTTCTAAAAATAGCCCTAGAAGAAGAAATAGATCCAGCTCTATTAATGTCTTTAACCAAAAATCACGAAGGATTTATTTCTCTTCAACAAACACCTGATTTAAATCGTTTTAGAAACTTGGCGAAAAAATTAAAAAGTCGATTAGAGGAGCATTCTTCTATGGAAGACGCTCTGGCTTCTATTTACTTTAATTCAACGTCTCCAAAGGATTTACCCTTAAAATGGTGGAAACAGCCTCTTGCTCGAAACTGGGTTCATCAGGTCTTTATTGATGCGCAAATCTATCGAGACTACGGTTTTACGTTAGAAGACCCTTAAATTGTCTTTTTTTGACCGTTTTAAAACATTTTTTTCTTTAATTTGCTTTAAATCGTATTTTTTTTTACATTTTCTAACAAGTTATCATAAAGAAAAGCAATCGCTGGGAAAAAAACCTCAGCAAGGAGAAAAAATGATAAATAACCAAAGTCGCCTTGTGCGAAGAAACAGGCAGTATGAGCCTGAAAATACCTGGAATCGAGACTTCACTTATGCAAATAAGCAAAAAATAAAAGGAAGTAACGAACCATGGTGGTACGACGAAAAGTAATTAGAGTTAGTATCTGACAAAGCCTCGGCAAAATTTGCTGGGGCTTTTGAATTTTAAAATCTCGAATATAAAACTATATTTGCGTCGTGATTCAAATTCAAAACATATCAAAAGATTTCGGTTCTCAGACTCTATTTAAAGAAGCTGGTTTTTTAGTTGCTCCTCTCGAACGCGTTGGCGTTATTGGGCGCAATGGTTCAGGGAAGTCCACTCTATTTAAAATTATTCTCGGTGAAGAAGACTTAGATGGCGGCAGCATTTGCATTCCCAAAAATTATACCTTTGGACATTTATCGCAGCATATTCACTTTACATATCCTACGGTTCGCGAAGAAGCTTGTTCGGTTCTTCAAGAAAATGAAGAAGGCTGGCTCGAAACCCATAAAGTGGAGGCAATCCTTTTCGGGCTAGGCTTTGATGAAGAAAGCATGGATAAAAGTCCATCTCTCCTTTCTGGTGGATTTCAAATTCGATTAAATCTCGCTAAGGTTCTTGCCTCTGAACCTAAAATGCTTTTACTAGATGAACCTACTAACTATCTTGATGTTGTTTCTACGCGCTGGCTTTCGCGCTTTCTAAAGCAATGGAAAGGAGAGCTTCTATTAATTACTCATGATCGCCATTTTATGGATTCTGTTTGTACTCATACTGTAGGAATCCACCGGCAGAAGATGCGTAAAATTCAAGGCACTGTACAAAAATTAAAAGATACCATTGCTGAAGAAGAAGAAGTTTTTATACGCACCCAAGAAAACGAAGCTAAAAAAAGAGAACAATTAGAAAAAGTGATTGATAAGTTTCGCTTTAAGGCAAGTAAAGCAGCCATGGTGCAATCGAAACTTAAAACAGTGGCAAAACTTGGGCCAATAGAACGCTTATCTCACGAAAGGAATTTAGACTTTTCCTTCACTGAAGCTCCTTTTCCTGGCAAAAGAATGCTTCAAATTAAAAATCTTTCCTTTGCTTATCCAAACGGGCCTCAATTAATAGAAGATCTTTCTATCGAAATTTTCAAAGGGGATCGTATTGGAATTATTGGCCCTAACGGCAGAGGAAAAACGACTTTACTCAATTTGATTGCAAATGAATTAAAAACATGCAACGGACAAATTGAATATAATCCTAACATAAAAATCAATTATTTTGGACAAACAAATATCAACCGCTTGAATTTAGAAAATACTGTTGAAGAAGAAATTCAAACAGCGGTTCCAGACTCTTCTCGTGGCAGAGCTCGTAGTCTTGCAGGGCTAATGATGTTTTCAGGGGATACGGCGTTAAAGAAAGTACGCGTGCTTTCAGGTGGCGAACGTAGTCGCGTTCTTTTAGGTAAAATACTTGCAACCTCATGCAATCTTTTGCTTCTTGACGAACCCACAAACCATTTGGATATGGAGTCTATTGAAAGTTTAATCGATGCTCTTGAAGACTATGAAGGCACTGCCATGGTAGTCACTCATGATGAAGAATTACTTCATGCTTTTGCTAATAGACTCATTGTTTTTGATCAAGGGATATGCTTTTCATTTGAAGGTTCTTATCAAGACTTCTTAGAAACCATTGGCTGGAAATCAGAAAAGAAAGAAGCCATGACTTCTTTACCTCTGGCTCAGACAGAAAAAAAAGAAACGGTTGTTCCTAATAAAGAAAACAGAAAGGCTCGTGCAGATTATATTGCTGAACGATCTCGTTTATTAAAGCCTCTAGAAAAAGAACTCTCCCGTATAGAAGAAGCGATAAAAAGGCAAGAAACTCACGCCGCCGAGCTTGAAGAAAAACTGGTATTAGCTTCGGAACAAAATAATGGAGAGCTTATCACTTCTCTAGCCAAAGACCTTGACGAGAATAAAAAACAAACAGATCATCTCTATGATTCTTGGGAAATCGCCTCAGCGAATCACCAAGAGGTATCTGCTAAATACCCCTTGGATTAAAGAATTATTTATTTCGTTTTATTCCAAAAGAAGACGTTTCGTCTTTTTTATCAACAAGGTGTTCGCCAGCTTGTATTTTAAACTTTAACCGAGAAATGTAAGCTCCTGTTCCTGCCTTTCGGCCTTTCTCACTTCTCATATTCCAGCCTAAATAAATATTCCCTGGATTTTTAGAACAATCTCCATTAAACACATCATCAGTACAACTAATCTTGTCTTTAGAGGAATTAATATATTGACCTAGATTAGTGAAGTAGAATATCTCATATTCTATAAAGATTTCGCTTTTTAATACATCAGGATATGTTAACAGTAATTCATTCAAATCATATCGAATTAAATGACCTGGAAGCCCCATCTCTTTTTCGGCGTTCTTAAACGTTTCTGTTAAAGGGAATGCTTTTACCACTACAGGATCTAAAGAATCCGTATTTCTTGTTTCTGAATCCACAATAATCAATTCAGTTGCATCTACCGTTGTAAACTGTTCTCCAATAATCCGTACATAAGGATTATTAATATGAGGATAGTTTTGGCTTAGATCACGAGCGACACCAGGGGCAAATCGCACGCTATCTCCCACAATTGGAAGTACTGAATTTTCATTTGCTATAAAAATAAGATCATAACGTTTGCCATTTGAATTTCTTGTTTGACTTCTTATTTCTAAAGAACCAGATACTTCAACACCCTCTCGCCAGACCTTAAATTCTAAAATACTATCCATTGAAATACTTGTCGTGTCAAGAGATTCACTAAACGTCAAAGACAATTGACTTAAATTTTCTGCTTTTGGAGTAATAAACGCATTAGTAATAATTGGACCGATTCTGTCAGAAATCACTCCTGTGACTCGCATTTTTTGCACGATACCAGAATCAATTCCTTCATTAGGTGTATATGTAAACTGCGTTTTAGAACTCCCTTTATATATTTCCTTTTCTAATCCAGTAAAAACAATATCTATTAAAGAATCTGCTTTTATAATAATTGAAGAATCTTGAATCTTACTTATCAAATCGTCTGCTTCAATATTATGCCAAACAGAATCGCCGAAAAACCATGATAAAGAATCTGGAATATCATCATTTATTAAAGGCGTACTATAAGTAAGAATCAAACTATCAGGAACGCCATCTCCATTTCGATCATGCATTTCAGCATCCTTTGGATAAGGAACTGGAGGCTCTTCCATATTAATTGGAATGGTTAAAGCATTATCTACTGAAGCTCCAGAAATTTTTACAGAACCATTGACTATTGTCTTTAAACCCATTACATAGAACGTGGCATAACCTGTCGAATCCATCTCTATAGAAGAAACAGGGAAATCATTTTCATTCAAAAATGAAATCGAATCCAATGATTCTAAGTTTATTTTAGAGAAACAATCCGTACAAACAATGGAGTCCATATAGAGCACCACTATCCTGACTTTATATGGAACAAAAGCCATATTGCCAACAATCACATCGTTAGAATCCAATTTGTTGCCTAGAGAATCGACAAAAGCAATGGAAGGCAATGGATAAGCAGGTACAGTAAAATACACTTCAGAGGATTGAGATAAATCAGAAGCTAAATAAAAACGTAAAATATAAGTTCCTGGCTGTAACGCTCTTTTCATCACAATCGCATTTGTGTCAATAACAAAACCAGCCATGTTTTCATTTACTACTATTCCACCATAACTTAAGCCTGGATTCAAAACAACACCTTCAGGATCCAATGAATTGCCATACAACAAGAAAACAGATTGAGCCTCTGTAGTATCAATTTTTGTGACACTAGAAATATCACAACTAATCGATTCATCCATTAATAATTGCAAAATCGAAAATTCAATCGTTCCATTCGCTGTAGGTACTTGTACAGGGTAATACGTCTTCTGTGTTTGCAAATTAATTGAAGTACGCATTTTAAAATTCGAGCCAGTCGCATTCCGTTCAGAGAAGAAGATATGGAAAGGATACGTTTCTCCTTCAGTGAGCCCAAGCGTATCTAAATTGACAGCCCCTTCCACAGGAGAGTGACAACCACCAATATCAACCACTAGCTTGTTATCAATAAATACCCATACATCATCATCTCCACGAAATTCAAAATACTGCCCTCGAATGTATTGGAATTGAGCTGAAATTTTCATGGAGAAACTATAATTATGTTTAGTACCTGAAACATCCCAATCAAATTTTGGATTTAGTATAGTTTTTGCAGAATCTAGATATTGAAAATTATCTAATGGGAAAAATCCGCCTTCTGGACTAGATTCAGAAATGTCCGCTAACCAAAAACCCTCTGCATCTAAACTTAGATCTATATCTCGACAAGTGGCATTCGTATATTCCTTACCAGTAGCATCTGTTGCTAAAGGAACAGGTATAAACCATTTATCAATTTCTCTACCAGCAGAACATGATTGCCAAGGAAACACTAAAGAATCCACACGCATAGGTAATCCTGAACTACTCAATGTATCTTGAACCATACCAAGAACAACACCTGTACAGGTACTATAAGTCTCTGTTCCTATAGTTACAGTAGTATAAGCATTACCTTCATAGATACGACCGAAATCAATATCAACACTATCTGGATTAGCTTCACCAGCCCAATCTAATAACATGGCAGAAATTTTTAAAGTAGGACAAATTCCTAGACGATTGGGGTACATGAAATCTAGACGAGGACCACTATTTGAAACTGGATACGGATAAGCCCAAACAGTATCAAAGATTGAGATTAATGTATCAAGAACAATTGGAGTGATAGAATTAGTCCCTTCATTTCCATACAATTCCATCCCAAAAGTTTGCTTAAATAAAACGTCCCAAGAATCCGTGTGCTTATAATAAGTCCCTTGATACCAGCCACAAGTATCCTTCGATATAGGCCCCATTTTAACGGTATCTCCGCCAACTAACATAGATGGAGACATATTATCCCATGGACTCATTAGTCTAACTGTCTTTGGCTCTAAAGGATAAAAGATCACTTCCACAGTAGAATTATTTTTTGGAAACAACCACGCTTCATAAACACCTTGAGGAAACATCGATGAAATCATCGGTCTTGTAGCATCCGTAAAGTGTGTTACTTGAGGCCATTCATTTTGTTTTCTATAGAAATTAAAAACAGAAGAAGGGGACGTCCAATTCGCAGAAGAAACTGTTGCTGGAGAAAATGAATAATGCCACCAATATGGATATTCTCCTGTGGAATCCATTATTGTAGGCTGATTAAGAATATTGTTTCCTACCGAAATAAAAACAGCACTATCTTTATAAGTGGAATTATTTCTCCATGGATGATAAACATGTAAAACTCTTGTAGAATCAAAACATGTTCCTAAAGAACCCATTGTTTCACTTGGCGTAGGTGTTAAATCTTCTGAATTCACATACACTGTATCTAAAAGAGGAAGATAAGAAGATAAATCAATTAAATTCGATTCTTTATCAGGATAAACTAACCAAGAGGCATGATTGCGTTGAAAATAAACTAGAGGTAAGAGATTATCTTGTTGCATTTTTGGAGTAATCGCACCATAGAACCAACCACATTTTGTAGGATCATCATTTGAAAAACGCATTAATACGGTGTCTGCACCAAAAATCATTTGAGGCAAAGCTTTATTACCCCATGGACTTTTGAACCATACAATTTTTGATCCAGGAGCCATGAATGATTTTGAATATGAATTATCTGTAGTATTTGTATAAAACCATACTTCTATATCAGTTCCAAAAGTTTCTGCCATGGTGAGTTTATAAGCAGTACCACCCGCAGAGACCCAAGAAACACAATTATTGTTGTTGTAATTATTATCAGCTGTATTTGGACAAGCCTTTATATCATAATTCATCCAATCCTGAAAATCACCAATATTTTTATCCCACGTATAAGAAAACCAACCGTTTCCTTCATCGGTCATAATTGTCGTAGATGTTTCACCAAATCCAGGATTATAGCCTCCACCAGCTCCACCTAATACATGAGGAACATAATCTGCCTTTGTAGGATCATCTCGCCAAGGCGATTGCAAATGCAATGTCAAAGTGGCATGAACAAAACCACTACAACATAAGATTAAAAATATACCCCAAACACATCGTTTCATTGGCTGACACTCCTTTGGTTAGCCTATATACAATACACTCAGTTTAAAAATAGGATTCTTATTATTAAATGAATACTTTGTGAGAATAAAAACAATAAAACGTTGTCATTATATCTACAGAAAGCCCTATCTTCTAAGTATATTCCCAAAGAAATGGAATAAGAAAAAAGAGCAAATTGAAGTGATTTGAATCAAAATTAAACAACGTAAAAATATGTCGTAAATTAGGTGTAGAAGTAATTGATTTGAATGAGAAATATCCCTTTATGAAAGGGCTATAGGTCACGAATTCTTTGCATTTATATAGAAAAAAGTGCAAGAAAGAAATAATTAATCAAATGAACTAAAAAAATCAAGAAAAGGATAATAAATTTCTCGCTTTGTTATATAAGAGGCTTATATAAAACTTCCTTTAATGTTTAAGGAACGGATTCACTGACGAGTGAATTCATCATCAAAAGGGATATTTTTTAGCATTAATAGCTAAACGAAAAAGTTCAATTGCTGAAAGATTTGTAGAAAAGACAAAAAAAGGGATTTAAAAAAAGAAG
>LIUM01000015.1 GCA_001462345.1 Fibrobacteria bacterium AD312
TTGCTAAATAAATTAGCATATTGTGCATTTTAGAACAGTCCTATTTTTGGGGAAGCTTACAAGTGCGATTGGATTTACAAATATATTTGTACCATGATTTTCTGTATGGTTTTTCTCGTCTTAGCGATACTTTGCTTATTGTTCATTCTATTTTCGTATAAGCACAAAGCACTTCATTACTTTCGATTCAAGAAAAAACAAATTGCAACTCAAGGGCATCGCAAGTCTAAACCAAACTGGGTCAAGCGTGAAATTATTCGCATTAAAGCACACATGCCAAAATCTGGATGTCGATTAATTGCAGATGTTTTTAACAGAAACTTTGCAGTAAAAGAAATGACTGTCGGAAAATCATTCGTTTATAGTGTGCTCCGGGACAATATTTACGAAGTGGAAAGTTTAAGAAAAAAGTGGAAGCGAAGGGTACCAAAACCAATGCAAAAAAACATTGTTTGGGGTATGGATATGACGGGAGTGCAAGCAAACAATAAAAAAGGACAAAGCACTACAGCGACAATCCTCGGCATTCTTGATCATGGGACAAGAAAATGTATTTCGCTAAAAAGCATTTCGGACAAGGCATCCATAACACTTTTAAAAGCATTAATTGCAGCAATTGAATCATATGGAAAACCAAAGGCGATTCGCACAGACAACGAAAGCGTATTCACATCAAGACTATTTCGATTAGGACTTTGCATTTTAGGAATTAGACATCAACGAACACAAATCCATTCACCATGGCAAAATGGTCGTATCGAAAGATTTTTTGGAACCTTCAAGAACTATTCGGACAAAGTGATTTTTAATACAAAAAAGATTCAGTTTGCACTAGATGAATTTCAATATTGGTACAATGCAATAAGACCTCACAGACACCTGAACGGACTTACCCCAGATGAACAATGGGAAGAGATTAACCCCTATAGGAAGCATTCAGGACAAGTAAGGAAATTGAGTTATTGGAATTGGGCTATTAAAAGGATACGCACTGGATTACGAATAAAGTAAAAACCAATTTATAGGAATTCTGTACACTGTCCGTTACTTTACCTACTTTAGTCAATGAAAAACCAGCTTTTTTAGAAAATATCAGCACCAAAAATGATGCTGCGAAGAGATGCTTTCCAAAAAGGACAACGGACGGGGCAACGGACTGTTAAAAGGATACGCACTGGATTACAAGTAAAGTAAGCTCGCTTCAATGGGAATGCTGTATACTGTCCGCTACTTTACCTACTTTAGCCAATGAAAAAACTACTTTTTTAGAAAATATCAGCACCAAAGATGATGCTGCGAGGAGATGTTTTCCAAAAAGGACAACGGACGGGGCACCGCTACTTTATTTACTTTAGTCAATGAAAAACCAGCTTTTTTAGAAAATATCAGCACCAAAAATGATGCTGCGAAGAGGTGCTTTTCAAAAAGGACAACGGACGGGGCAGCTTTTCAATCATGACGATGGGGCAACGAGGCTGCGTAACAATCAAGCTTTATTATTCTGTATACCAATATTGTATCGAGGTTTTATTAACAATAGAATCCAAAGAATTGCTGACTTTTATTGTTATCGGATTATGATATATATCTCTATCAATAGTAATGGTTTCAATAAGAGAGTCATTAACATACTTTTCTTTTTTTATTATCTCTAATGAATCATAATACAAACGTTCTTTGACTTCTTTAAGTTGAAACTCAATAGAATTCAAAAATACTAAAGAGATTTGATAAGTCCTTTGTTCCGGGAGATGGCTCACTGAATCATAAAGAACCTCAATAAATCTTTTATACCCCCAAAGCCCAAATAATATATCTTCATTTACTGATTTAATTATTCCTGACTTATTTTTTTGTATTAAAACATTCTTTTTATACTTTTCATTTTTCAATTCAGCAAATTCTTCTATTGAGTTCCGATTTTTTTTAATATGTTTCGAAATTATTTCTTTTGAATTAGAATAAATTATTTTATCTGCTTTTTTATCGATTACATAGTTTCTACTACTTTTATTACAGTTTATGAGTTCATCACAATCAACGGGCTCTTCTATAGTGGGGTTATTAATCCATGTTCGATAATATTGTACTGGTTTTATATTGTCATAAGCATCTTTTGAATTAGGTACTTTCCATGGAATTTGTATTTCATTGCTAGGAAAAAATTCTGCGTAGGTATTCAAAGTTTTTTCTATAAACATGGAATCTTTTTCTATAAAATTTAGTTCTCTAAACACAAAACTGTCATTTAAGCTCTTATCGAGAAGAGAATCGACAAAAACAATTTGTTTTATTTTTTTATTTTGATATTCATAAAATACAGTTAAATTCGTATAAAGACTATCATCAAATAATTCTCTATAATTAATTTTTTCAATAAGATCATTCTCTTTTTTTACCGTTATTTGACGTTCATCTAAATCACGAGAAGATATAGATACAACTTCATTTTCACGAAAATAAACTTTTTTACCCCAGCCCCTAAAATCATCTATTTCTATGCTATCAATATTTCCATTATACAGACAATCTTTCCTTGAATCATCATCAAAAGTAAAATCTAAATCGTATTGAAAACATGTATTCTTAGGTGCATGAATATTTTGCAAATCATTCAAACTAAACAATAATGTATTTTCAATACGAGGAAAAGAAATGAAAGCATATAAACGACTATAATAAAAGAAACTAAACCCTAAAAAGAGTAATGCAAAAACAAGAATTCCCAAAAAAATGATCTTCTTTTTCATATTCACTACCACGTCATTAGATTTGTTAAATTTCCCCGATGCTGATAAAATACATCAGCACCTCTGAGGTAAATAAAATGTTCATTTCTGTTGTCATTTATCGACAATTCTGCATCTCTAGGAGAAGGCTTTCCACTAAATCTATGGGAATGAATAATAATACCATCATTAAAAGTCAAGTACAACCGTCCCATAAAGTTCAAATTAGTTGTAGCAGTTGCTCCAGGATTAGTCGGAGACTCAGATGCTAATGTTATTGAACTTTCAATAGTTTTTCCTGTTCCTTTATTAAAAACAACCAATACTTCATCTTCATCTAAATGTTGATTATCTATTTCCTTAAAACCATTGAAAGCTTTTCGATGTGCCTCTGTTGCCTTTTTGTCTTTGCCTGTTCCAGATTTAGGTCTAGGCTTATCTACTTTTGCATCCTTTTTATCTTCATTATATGAATACATGTCTTCATCTAATGCAACTTTAAGAACCGTCGATACAAACGCCATCCCAGCACCCATCAACCCGCCTTTCAGAACATCCCATCCTTCACCCCCGTTTAGAGCAGATCCAGATGCTCCACTGGCAAAGCCGCCAACCATGCTTGCATAGCCTTGAGCCATATAGTTACCAGCAAATGCACCTGCACCCCCTCCCACAGCTCCTGCTGCAGCACCTTTCCAAGTGGATTCCCATAGGTCACCTGAATTAAATCCGCCATTCACTATACTTTGTGTAGCATAATTCCCAGCACCACCGACTGCACCACCCACAGCTCCGCCAACAATAGCACTAGTGACAGTTGCAGCACTTCCTGTACCAAAAACAGCTGTAACACCACCAGCGGCAAGACCTCCCGTTGCAGCAGCTCCAGCACCAACAGCAGCACCTCCTACAAAGCCAACACCAATAGCTTTTTCACAACTGCCGCCTCCTGCAGAGGTACATTGTATAACACCATTGACAGTTCCAACAACTGCTCCTATTATCGCTCCAACTAAAATATGTACGGCCTCCCCATTCGGATCCACATAGTTCAGCGGATCTCCACCATAAGTATATGGGTTTGCAAATTGTGAGGCAGGATCAGGGCTCATCCACATTCCAAAGAATGGGTCAAAGTAGCGAGCTCCAAAGTAGTACTTGCCATGTTCACCATCGTATTCCTTACCTTGCCAACGCTTCTTGTCATCGGCCTCATTGACTACAATATCTTCTACACCACCATAGGCATAGTAGTCATAGGCACTGACAAGGCCTTCATCGCTTGCATAGCCTCGTACATTGCCCTGTGCATCTGTCACTGGAAAATAGGCTTTACCATTAACACCATCTCGATAACCACCAGCAACTAGATCCATGCGTTTTAAGGTGTATACTGTTTCTGCATCTCCTGTTTGAGCCCCAATATCTGCTGAGTAAACACCCACGCCGGATAGTGTAAATTCAGCATCATCACCATCTTTTGTTTTGATTCGTGTCCAGATTCGCTGCCCACTCTCATCGTAATTCATATACATAGTGGTTTCAATATCATTTACAGAACCACTATTCACATCAGAAAGAGTCAAATCGGCATGATATTCATTTTGAATATAAGCTACTTCAGGGAGCCCTGCGGCATTTAACTTGTAAGACGTTTTAGCATGACGATCATACCACACGTTACCTGCATCATCGTACTTAAAATACTCTGCAGTCGCCGTAGGTGAACGGTTATTAATATTAAAACCAGCTGGTCTGTATTTATCGTATGAATAAGACATTGCAATCACACTATCGCCTTCTTTTTTATAAGACATCTGACCGTTTAAACCATCATAACGATATTCACCACTTAATGGAGCTTCGACCTTTGTAAGGCGACCGTCATCATCATAACTGTATTTACCTGTTCTTTTCTCATTCTCTTTTGCTTCAATATTCCAAGAGCGTTCGGCTTCTGATAAACGCCCTGCAAGAGGTGTTTCGTATTCTAATTTATCTGTATATAAAACAACTCCACTTTTTTCGTACCTAATTTCTGTAGGTCTGCCTTGCACATCTCTGATAATCACTTTATCGTAAACTAATACACCTTTATCGTAATAGCTTTTACGCTTTACATTGCCGTTTGGAGTATATTCGTAAGCGGCTATATTTTGATGATTTTCATCTTCAATTTTTATCAAACGGCCTTTTGAATCATAGCTGCGATAACGTTCAGCTTTTGCTACAAAAGCACTCCCATTCCACTCCTCAAAACGACTATGTGTAAGCTCGTCTGATTGGTTGTACTCGTATGAAAGCTGAATGGCAGGCATCCCTTGAGTCATAAAAACAACCCATTGCTTTTCCTTACGACCCAAACGATCGTAACTTGCCATCTTCACAACAGTCGCATTGCCACTTGCATCATAAGCAACAGTAGCACCCACGTTCTTGTCACGAGTATTTTTCATCTCTGATAATATAATAGAAAACAACTGCGAATCAAAATTTACACCATAACTATTCAATACTTCTTCTGTAGGCTTTCCATAAATCGTTCGATTATAAGGAATATAATTTGATGGAGAAATCTCTGTATCAGGAGAGTCAAAAGGATGACCATTCACCTCTACAGCCGCAATCTCTCTACCTTGATCATCATATATTTTTGCAGAAAAGCGGTTTTCCCCTAAAGCACGTTGTGCTGCATTTTGAATAAAACGAACACGGTCATATTTATCATAAACAGTCTTGGTTACACCTCTATCAGGATGAAACGTTTCAATAAGACGACCTTGAATATCATACTTGTATGTTACTTTCAAATAAGAGTTATTATTAGGTGTTGAAGAAATAAGTTGATCATATTCATTATACTCATTTTTTACAATATATTCTTTACCAGAAAGCATTCTCCAAGTGGTAAGAACTAAACCCTTACTATTAGAAATCGATTGCTGATAACGCCCTTCTGCATCTCTTGAAATCGTCAAAGAATACGGTGCGTTTACTGCTTTTCCATGATTCTCTTTATAATAAAAACCAATCCCTTTTTCTCCCTTATTCAAACCCTCAACAGGAATAAATGCGTCTTCAGAAAACACAGGAATAACCCACTGCTCCGCTTGTTCTGGATAATAGTCAAAAGAAGCATCTGCAATCCCATAACTTGTACCTATAGAACCCTCTTCATTTTTATACTTAGCATCATACTCCACATAAGCGACACCTTTCGCATCAGGCTTATCAAACACATCTGAACCATCATAATAAGCATTTGCTTTAATAACACAATCAAAACAAGCCATATCAAGATACTTAAACTGGTCTGCATTATGGACAAAAGACATAGGAGAGTAATTTTTTCTGCCATTATCATCCGTATAAGATGCACTTACAATATACTCACCCTTTGCCAAAGAATCTTGTGTCTGAACTGTTTCACCAAAAGCTCCCATGATTGAAACGGAACTATTTTTTCGAACGTCAGACTGATTTTCCGGATCAAGATAGTTCGTTATCTTGACCATCTGAGGCGTAACTAATGGAAGTTCTCGACCAGCACAATCCGTGAATTCAGCAGAAAGCTCCATATCCATGTCTGCATATACTTCAAATAAAACACTCTCATCAATATCATTCCCGTTGTTTTCTAAAACAGTCGCATATTTACCATAAGCACCAAGCTGATCTTTTGATAAAATATTTCCTTGTTCTCTATCATAAAGAGTAACTCCATTAAGAGTAATTTTCTTTATTTTTTTACCTACTTTAGCACGAATTTCAGCAACAACTTTCTGATTTTTATATAGAGGGTACGGATTTGTCCCTTGAGGTTGAGAGACAATGATTCGACCTCCACTCCCTTGAGTCAATGTTAAGGTATATGCTGGCTTTGGAGGTAAGAACCGCACTAAAGCATGTTGTCTTAATTCATACTCAATCGAATTAAAACTGAATAAAGTTTGATCATGATAAAAAAGACCATTCATCGAGTTGTCTGCTATCTGAAATTTAAAAGCTGGGGCTTCACGGAAGCGTATTCTATCATCATTTAATTGCTTTCTAGGGTCATTAATTTCTTGAGCACCTAATAATCCTTTCCATGTTGTATGATATAAACCTTGGTGCAAGCCAAAAGCAACATAACTTGTGTTAAATGAAACACCATAAAGATCTGAACTAAAACTCATTTTGTCATGCGAAACAAAAGGGAAGCTAGAATTCATTGAACGAAAATATTCTGTAAAATACCAAAAATAACAATTTATGGGAACATCATAAGGATAAGTATAATTATAGTTTACATTAACCTTATAAATGCTACCTACAACAGGATGCTCTCTTGAATAATCATAAGCAATCAACGCTCCCGCAAACGTTTGAGGACCCAAATCAAAAACAAGTTGATTTTGATTTATACTAACCCCATTTATTATTGACAAACCATCATCTTCAAAACCCTTAGCTATCCAACCATCACGAATTTTACCATTCTTAAAAATTGGCATTGTTTCAGGTGAATAGCTATTTAAGGTTTGAAAAGTAAATCCATTAAAGACAGAAGGTCGCATCCATTCTTTAGTATTAATAGTCCCATCAAACGAAGTATTTCTCCATAATTGAACTTGAATCTCCCCATCGGTATAAAATAATACTTGTATAGAATATGACTTTCCTTCATATTCAAATGGTCCTATTTCAATCACTGTATAATAAATTTTATTTCCAGAAGGTTCATTATCAGATAAAAAATCCCATTTAAAAGAACCAGTCAATTTTATAGGAACATTCAATGTTTTAACAAATGGAACAAATTTAAGATTAAGGTTTCCATTATATTCTCCAAGGGCAATTCTACCGTCATCAAAAACAGATAAGCTAGAATAGGTTTTTCCCATATATTGGATTTCATTATTTGGAGGCAGAGGTATAATCGTTGAACTTCCATTTGTATAATTAGATTCATTAGTCGCTTGACTACCTTTTGTATAAATAGCAGTATCGTATATTTTATTCAAATCAATCCAACTGGGTAATAAATACATTTCCTCAGTCGCCGTATTTCTCGGTGAAGAAACACTACTTGCAGCAAAAGTGATGTTAGTAAAAGCTAATGCAACTAAAATTAAAATAATCTTTTTCATATTTCCTCCTACTCAACAATCACATCTGGTTGTATGGTGATTTCTTTAGCCCAAATTTGACCGCCCCATTGACTGCGACTCGCCATATTGATTGAAGCATTTGGAGCGACTAAAATAGCACGCATCATTGAAGTCACTCCAAGATAAAGATTATTTGTATTTGTATAAATAAACAAATCTTCACTTAAACCATTTGTAAATGGTTTCACTCGATCACCAATACTTAAATTCCCTTGAATCCACAGCCTTATTGGAAAATCTCTATTTAAGAAATAAATACTTGCATCTGGTTCAATGACAACAGATTCAAAAAAGTATTCTCCAGGTTCAAAAGACACGGTTGCATTAGAGTAAATTTGTAGCTTTTTATACTTGCCAGGTACAAGTGTCAAATTTTGTCCATTAGCAACAGTAATATCACTCGTTCCAGCAGCCACATTCATTAATGGAAGTTGAGGAAGATCAATGCTAGCTTGCACTCCATTTCCAAAATGAGCTCCATCTTGAACATTCAGAGAACCGCTGTAGTACAGAGATTCTACGTATGAATGGCTTCTCAAATCCACGTTTCCATTTGAATAAAGAGTTCCTAAAACACTAGCATTAGCTCCAACATTTACATAAGAACAAGAATAGCTTCCGCTGGCAAGCTTAACCCTATCAGAAATAATTAAATTACCTTGGGCATACATCTTATAATTAAGTAAAGGCACATATTCCTGTGGAATACCAATTGTTTCCGAACTAGAAGAACTGCTTGATGATTCAGACCCACCATTAGAAGAGGAACTGCTTGATGATTCAGACCCACCATTAGATGAAGAGGATTCAAAAAATGCATCTTCTTTATTTCTATCATGAGAGCCATCAATAAATTTAATGATTACTTTATTACTGTTATTTTCATTTACAAAAACAACTAATTCTTTTTCATATCCATATTCATCATCAGGTTCAGAGAAATCATAATCAATACAGCTGCTTGCATAATATATTTTTTCTTTAAAAATCATCTTCCAGAAAGCATTAAATTGGATACAAATACGTCTTATAGGAGTACTTCCATAAGAAATGTATTTTAGTGTGTCGGTACGTATATTTAACTCTTCATCCACCACAAAAACGATAGTCGAATCCATTAATCTTAGTTCATTTCCATCACCGAGAACAGAAACATCGGCTTTCGGAGTCATGGGTCGAACTATTGATGTATTGTAAGTTATTCGATCTCCATTAACTCCATAGACCGTTATCGTTAAATAATTCATTCCTGGAGCAAGTGGAATATCCATATTCGGCGTTGTAGATTGAGTAAATGTAGGAACAACACCTGGTAAAATACTATTCCAATCACAACTTGAAGAAGTTTTCCAAGAAGAAACTAGCTCTTCATTGTTTTCTAAAACAACTGCACAAACATCCGCAATTGTCTTAAGAGTAGGTGCAATGGTAATCGTAGATACATTTTCCAATACTTCAGCTGAATAATTCAATATGTATTGACGAAATTCAGATGAAATAGATGTTCCTGCTACATCACCTAATGATTTTATAGTAAGATCTTTATCGCCTGTAGAAGAATATTTTAAAGGAACTATCTTATTTTGACGATTTCTATTGTTAGAACGATTACTTTCTTTTACAACAACATAAGGACTTCCGCTAGAGTTTACGGCTAAATCAGCACTATTTGCAGTCTCTTGAACATCAACAAAAGCAGGTTTTCCGACAGACAACCAGCGAGTTCCATTATATTGAATCACGGTCAATTTATGATCATTGGACTCATTTGCAAACATGACATATGGAACAGCATTATGAACAACAAAATCAAAAGGATCATTTTCATCTAAATAGGCTACTATCCGTTTTTCAACATTAACTATCGATCCAAATAAAGGAGCTTTTACAGACTGATCCAGTAATGGTTCAAATGTAAAAGACTGTTTATTTAAAAGAACGCCATCTTCATCCACTACCGTTTCATTTTTCTGCGTCGCCTTAAAAATACTTAACGCGTATCTCTTTTTAGAAAAATTAACCTTATTTTCATTGGTCTTAGAATATAACTGATAGACAATTGCTAAATACAAATTTTTAGAATCACTTGCAAATTTTACACGCGTTGCCGTTGTAATAGGCATTACTTCTTCATTGCCTTCTAGATTTTGATTCAATACTTCTATAATATCACCCCCAAAATCAGGAAGCATAAAACTACTTGCTGATCCATCTTGAATTTTAGAAGGGCCTGCCCATACTTTTTCATCAATAGTTTCATCGACCTCTTTATTATTATAAAGACGTTTTACAACGACAAATCTTGGACTGATTGTATTTTGACCATTTTGAACCTCTCCATTTTCGTCAGTATAGGAATCATTGATTGTAGTCTTTATTTGAGAAATTTGACCAATGTAGGCTACATAAACATTTCCATCTGGTCCAATAGTAATATCGGCATCTTTTACACCATAATCACTTACAATATTTGGAATTAATACTGGTTTTTCATTATTTTCATCAATGGAAACAGAGTTTCCTATATATTGCCATTCGCCATTGTCATATTTTTTAACCACAAGATTTGAAATAGTGGACGTTACTGAATTAGTAGACTTTTCATAAAGGACATAAGGAATGCCATTTTTATCTACCGTGATGCGATAAAAACCAGACATCTCTCCAGCAAGCCCCACATTTCCATACGAAGAGAGCGCTGAAAGGCCTTGGTAAACTTTTGCAGTGGTATTGACGTCATTACCTTCTATATTCACATAGGGTAATGTCAAGACAAAAGATTTATTACCATTTGAGAATGCTTGCAAGTAGTCGAATTTCCCTTGTAAAACATCGGCTTCTGGATTTTTTGGATTTTTATTTGACCAAGTGTTTCCATTATAATTTTCTGGAATAAGAGCATTTTTTGCAAGATAATAAAGGTTTGAGGGATTAGAGCTTGATGCAAAAACTGGAGAATGACCTACAGCAAGTGGAGCACCATAATCAATCCAACCTGAAGTGGATTTAATGATATTTATTTTATAATGGTCATTTGCTTCGTTTTTATATGCAGATACATCTACTCCAAGTACCCAATTTTCAGCTCCCTCTAAAGATTTTGTTATTCCATCAAGAGAACTACAACACGCATCCTGCCATGTATTTGTTGATTCACCCTGCTTAATAAATTGATAACGAACATCATCTCCTTTTTGAGATGTTTCCCACTGAATATCAATTTCATCAGTAGAATTTGGTACTACATAAGTTAAAGTTTTTCCTAATGCTAATCCTGTTACTTTTTGACCGTTAATTCTAAGGGATGACAATGTATTTTTCCCTGATGGGCTTTCTCTACAATCGCTTACAAAGTATTCTCGCTCAGATAATTTTACAAGATTTCCTAAAACATCCTCTGTATAAGTCTGAATAACTCGACCACTATTATCTAAAACGCTATAAGAACCCACTCCTCGATCATTCACAGTCACCGTTGGCTTGTTCCACTGTTCATCCCAATATGTTACAGTTGCTTGAGCATTAGAAGGGATAACTACGGCATTTTGAACTCGCATATTATTGCCAAAATTTGTTCTAAATTCAATTGTATGAGTTGTTCCAGAAAGAGAAACTTCACATTCTATATACTGCCATATTCCTGAGCCCGTTAAATTCTTACTATGAACGGAAACTCCATCTACTAAAACATCAACAGTACCATTAGCTGCATCAACACCCTGAACACGCGCAGAAATGATATAGCTTTTTGTTTTACTTGGAGTTAACGTGCCTTCCAGTTTATTAGATGAATTGACTAAAACAGCACTCTTTGCATAATGGCCATAATTAATAGGATTATCCTTATCTTGACATTTTTCATTATTTTCACGATTGTAGTAATCTACTGCATTTCCACACTCAAGAGAGATAACATTATATGGAGACCAATTTTCTATACTTTCACTTTCCCCAGGCAATAAAAGGACTTCGTCAAAACCTGCATTTATCACATTGCCTAATAAAAGACCATCTATTTTATTTTCATAAATCGCAGAAGATTTAATTCCAAGACGATCGATTGTTTCTACCGCACGCTTAAAGCGATATTTTGAATATTCAATATTTTTTACCCAATAATTAGAATTGACTAATTCATTATTAGTTTTATTACTCGTAGGTAAATTGTACATAAAATTGCAGTTTATCGAACCAATTTCTTTACATGACCACACATCAGAAACAACTTCATATCCATTATCAATAGTCATGTAATTAGAAGCACTTACTGAAATTACTTTTCCTACACCAATCTCAGATACATCTACAAATTCGTAAACACCTGCTTCTTCTGTTAATCGATTGGCTTCTTTCATATTTGGAAATATTTCAGCAGCATAGGAGACTCTTCGTTGTTTTGATGCAGTAGATTTTCCATCAAGATATGTTGTTACTGAAGAAGGCTGACCATTAATGAAAGAATATTCATATTTTACTTCCGATTGATGTTTATTCGTTGTTGTGACAACACTCGTAACCCGATCTTGGTATATTTCATTTGGCCAATTATATTGAGCAAAACGATCGTAATTAGTCTTTGTTGTCGTTGTTACCAAATCTGTATTATTTTTTGTAACTTCGTTACAAATTTTACCAACACCCAACCCAAGTGTTTTTCCAATTCCATTAGGTTTAATAACGGGCTCATAATTACAAAGAGTTTTTGTAATAGAACCTACATAATTAGGCAATGTCACCGTATATTCAGAAACAAGAGGGGTGTTATTTAAAATATCAAAAGAAATGTCTGAATCAGACCAATTATAGTTATACTGATATGTAACAATTTTATCTGTAACTGGATCCAGAACCTTCTTACTAGTAACAAGATAAACACCATAAATCTCGTTAAAACTATCTGATTTCTTGTAATAGATAGTCGTTTGTTTATCCTTTTCAATAGCAAAAGAATTCGCTCCTAAGGATTTGTAATCACCTTCACTACCATAATCAGGAACACCTAACTTTTTCCAATTCCACTCATATCCATTCCAAACAAACGCTTTATCTGATGTTTTTTCTACATACCAATCAGTTCCTACCATAAGATGTGTTTTATGTGTCGAATTATGAAGATTTTCTGCTCCTGTATTACTCCATATTCCATCACGCAAATCATAGCGATCTAGCAGGGCTCCCCTGTATGTGGAGCTCCATACCTCTATTTCTTTTTTCTTGTGTTTAAGACTCCAACGTCGAGGAACCCAGTAATGAATCGTTATAGTTTTGGGTTCAACTAAAGGTTCTCTTGCAATAAAAAAATTATTTCCCGAATAGCCTTTCCACTCGGCTTCATAAAAGAAATCGAAATTATCTCCACTAACCATATTTTTATTTTTGTATGGAGTAGACCAGCGTTCACCATCATAATAAAATAAAGACATATCATCATTGTCATTATGCATAACAGCAAAATAATTTGAGCCCATCGCTTGAATACTTGGCTCTAATCTAACTCCATGTAAATTCCAAGAATCACTCTTATACCAAGCGGCTCCTTTATCACCACCCTCTTTCCACTGATATACTTCTGCATTATGACCATATATCCCTTTATCTTCTGTAGCGCCATAAAGAAAATCACCATTTAAGGAATATCTGTTATCATCATCTAAATCATGTTTTTCAAATGTTTTTATTAATCGAGTTTTATCGTGATTAAACGAATAAACTCTAACTCTTCCATTATTACCGCCATCGGTATCTAGATAAAAAACACCTACATGATTTGCAGAAGCAAAGCCATATATGTATTTTCTATCATTGGACCCATCCTCTGCACGAAAATCATTATCAACGTTGCCTTCAATATTATAAAACACATTCTTCTCATATCCATCTTTCTTCCATTTAGCCCATGGAATACTCAAACTGATGTGACTATAAGAAGCACCATCGTCGTAAATGCGAATTTTTAAAATATAGCCAACCCCAATAACAACATTATCTCGTTTACCATTATCAGAAACGGTTTTTTCTTTTATAAAATTAAGGCCATCCCATACAATTACTGAATATTTTGCAGATTCTTCATCGGGTTTTGTATAAATAAACCATCCCTTATCTCCAATAGAAAATGAACCCTTATTATCTTCATCTTCATATTCTTTTAAATCTTCATCATTCAAAAACTGCTTAGCAAGAACCCATTTACCAAAAACCCTTAGATAAATTGCAACATAACCATCTTTAAAACCAGCAATATAAGGTGTTCCATTTTCAAGATATCCTATAGAAGATACTTTTGTCATTGGAACAACATCAGAGTGTAAACCCAAAGCATTTTCATTTGATGATGTCATATATGTATACTCAAATTCTACACGACCACAATTATTTCCTTGCACAGCAGTCATCATGCCAAGCGGAATAGATTTATCAACAGCAGCCCCAATGGAATTAATATTATATTCATATTTTTCTTGATCTACAATATTTGAAGAAATATCTTTAAACACTACCGATTTTAGAATTCGTTTTACATATCGACTATCTTTTTTACCATCGGGAGCTAAAAATAAGGATCCATAGCAAAACTCAACATTACTGATAAGAGAACCATCTTTCCCATACATTTTAACACTTGCCAAATAATGACGCTCTATGGGGTCAACGAAAGCATCTGCGTCATCTTCTGTTAGCTCGGCATCACCATTTAAATCTAAAAATTCATCTTTAAAATCACCTATTCCTTTCGACTTTATTTCAAACTCAACATACCCGCCATTTGAAGCCATTACTTTTTTTAAGTAATTTTCTTTAGTATAACCAAATCTTGAAGTCCAACCATTAATCAATAATTTCTCTTTCATTGAATAATATTCATAAGATAAACTATTGCCCTTTAGATCTTCAATTTTTAGAAGGTTCCAGGCATTAGGAAACAAGAAATCTTCTCCCCCCGTTGACAAGCCAACAAAACCTTTAGTTTTTGGCCAGCAAAGAACATACTGAGTGGCATTACCCTTAACATTTCCACTGGTTAATTCAGAAGAACTTGCAAAATCGCCATAAAAATATTTTTTACCAGAATCATCTATAAGAGTCCACCCTACTATAATCTTATAAGAATTATTACCAAATTGAACATTTTCTAAAATAGAGGGTTCTATTTTCCAGTAAGGAAGACCTGTTATCCACCATTTTCCTGAATTATCCTTAATAAGTTTATGCTGAGTGCCCTCTGCTGTTTGCAAATAATAGGTATCATCATCTAAAGCCATGGATCCATTATGATCACTAACAATCTTTGCAAAACCCATAGACCAACCAAGCCCTAACCATCCTGTTGGCGCAATATCATTTCTGTTATTGACTGGCTGAGTTACATTTCCAGAATAATTCATTGTAAAAAGTGCTTGAGCATCTCCAGAGCTAATACTTGCTAGCGACTTACTCAAAGCCACTGTTCCAGACATTGGGTTAACACCACCTTCTGGACTCATATACTTATTAAAAGGATTTCCTGTTTCTGCGCTTTGCCCCAAAGCAACAACAGCACTGATTAAAATAATGGCAATTAATGCCGATACTCGACTTTGCAAAATAGCCTCCATCTATAAATCATTTCGCTATTTTGATTCAATCAAAGTATCGAAATAAATAAAGTGCACCTCTAAAAATTCATTTACGGTCAAAATTGTCTTGATTAATTCGATTTTGTCTCTCGCTAACCAATTTTTAGAGAAGCCCTAAAGAATTTCTCCCCAAGAAAAGAAATCCCCTGAAAGTTTAAATATAAATTACAGTCGCTTTTATGGCTAGACTGTATTATAGCATTAAAAATCTTTTTACATTAATACGAAAGTACTAAAGCCCTCGGCATAGATGACAATCCAGCCGCCTGCTTTATGGGCGCAACGGCTTGCCTTATAAGGAAATAGATTTATTAACGAATCTGAATTTTCACTATTAAAAGTCCATGTTCCTTTTTGATCACAGCTTATAGGGTGCTCTTTTAATAATTTTTCTGCCTTAGTAGAACTCCCTATAAAATTCAATTAATCATAAAACGAATGCAGTAGCCGTGCTTAAATATTATTGCTAAGCCGAAGATTAATGTTTCCCTAATAAACAAATGTAATCAAAGGAGTTTTTTTTCATCATCAATAGAGGGTTTCTTACAAACCGCCAGCTAAGCAGGTACTTTTGAAAACAAAAAACGCTTCTTAAAAAAGAAGCGTCTTTCTTTTGATATTAAAAAAATCAAGTTAGACGAGAAATCATATAGCCCGCACATACTGCCGTTCCAATCACACCAGCGACGTTTGGCCCCATAGCATGCATTAGAAGGAAGTTTTGTGGGTCGTACTTGGCGCCTTCCACTTGAGAAACGCGAGCAGCCATCGGCACTGCAGACACTCCAGCAGAACCAATCAATGGATTCACTGGATTTTTAGGACTTAGTACGTTCATAATCTTAGCTAGAAGTAAGCCACCCATTGTAGAGAAACCAAAGGCAACCACACCCATACCAATAATCGCCAATGTTTGTGGGCGTAAGAAGATGTCGCTAGCCATGGTTAAACCTACAGAAGTCCCTAAAAAGATAGTGACAATATTCATCAACTCATTTTGAGCTGTTTTCACTAATCTTTCTACAACTCCACTTTCTTTCATTAAGTTACCAAGCATTAACATAATAATCAAAGCAGAGGCATCTGGAACTACTAGCACACAGACAATCATCACCATGATATTAAAAACAATCCTTTCTAATTTGCTGACTTTACGTAAGCTTTTCATTCGGATTCGGCGTTCTTTGTCCGTAGTCATTAAACGCATAATTGGTGGTTGAATTAAAGGCACTAGCGCCATATAAGTATAAGCAGCTACTGCAATAGGGCCAATTAGATGTTTCGCTAATTTATTTGCAGTAAAAATGGACGTAGGTCCATCTGCACCACCAATAATACCGATAGAAGCAGCTTCACCAAGCGTAAAGCCACCAAAAGCAACAGCACAGAACATGGTTGCAAAAACACCAAATTGAGCACCACCGCCTAAAAGCAATGTTCTTGGATTAGCAATTAAAGGACCAAAATCAGTCATGGCTCCAACACCTAAAAAGATGAGAGGAGGGAATAATTCTAAGTGAATTCCCTGGCTAATGTAATAGTAGAGACCAGCTGTCGGTGTAAACATACCTTCAATAGTCCAACCACCATCATAGAATAATTTGGTTGGTAAATTAACGGCAAGTGCACCAAAAGCAATTGGTAGTAACAAGAGGGGTTCAAATTTTTTGACTATCGCTAAATACATCAAAACAAATGAAACCACCCACATTACAACCATGCTTCCCGTGATATACTGGAAACCAGTATCATTGACAAGCATTTCGCTAACGGAGGAAAAAATTTCAAACATAACGTTATCCTTAGCCAATGTTCAAAAGAACTTGACCTTCTGAAACAGAATCTTGCTCTTTAATATGAATAGCAGTGACGGTTCCAGCTGCTGGAGCATAAATTGGAGTTTCCATTTTCATAGCTTCTAAAACAACCACTTCTTGGTTAGCAGCAACGGTGTCGCCCACTTTTACTTTTATCTTAAATACTAAACCCATCATTGGGCTATGTACTTCAGTACCGTGAGCAGAGACAGGAGCAGCGGCAACAGGAGCTGGAGCAGGGGCAGCTACCACAGGAGCTGCATATACAGGAGCGGCAGCCACAGGAGCTGCAGCTACAGGAGCTGGAGCGCTAACAGCAGGAGCTGAAGCAGAGTTTAATACTTCTACTTCCACATCATAACTTCTGCCTTCAAAACTGATTCTAATTGTCTTTTTCATATTTATATTCCTAGCTTTTTTAAGCCTGTTAAAGGGATGGAACCCGATTCTGGACTACTGAAGTCCAGTCGGATGAATTTGAATTTTTAAAACGAACAACGGCGCATGGCTCGCCTAATATTTCTGCGGCGGCAATGGCGAAAATAACAGCTAGTTGTTCATTAGTGACTCCTGGATGTATATCAAGAGCGGCCACAGCTGCTGTACTTAAAAAAGCCTGTAGCTGTGCATTAGTAAAACCAGGATGCACACTTGGTGCATTTGGGTCTAAATTACTGCTTGGTGCTGGTATTGAAATAGGTGCATTTACTTGAGGTGCAATAGGTTTAACTGGAGCATCACTCTTTTTAGGAGAATTCCCATCTAAACCAAGCTTTTTCATAATAAAAGCCATCAAGTAAGATAGTAAGCAAAGACCGATAATAACGATCATTACGACAATTAAACCAGTGGCTTGAAATTCTACTAACTTTCCAATAGTAAACGTTTCCGTTTTATCCCCATGGCCTGTGTAGTATTCACTTCCTAGTTTTGCTTTTGCTTTAGAGACAATAGTCGAACCGCCAGCACTGGCGATACTATCTTGACGAACATTTGCTTCTTTTGCTTGTTCATAAGTCTTATAAAGGATTGAAACACCTCCGCCATGGGTTTCTACCACGTCGAAGATTGTGGATTGATCCATCAACTCCATTTGCTTCTGCACTGGTACTCGAATCGAATCGGGTAAGAGAGCCAATTGTTCGTCAAAACGACCCTTAACTACTGGAGTAGCTGTAGCTATTCCAGTGGGCGCAACCGCAGAGTCTACTGTCGAGAGAGCGACAATCCCTGAATCGGTTGTTGTTTTTGTTTGTTCTATCATAACGGACTTAATCCATGCTTTTTAGGTGAAGTAATCACTCGTTTTGTCATTAAGGAGCGCAAGCTTAACGCCACCTTATAACGGGTTTCTGCAGGCGAAATCACATCCGTGACAAAGCCTGAATCCGCGGCTAAATAAGGATTAGAGAACTTGTCTCTATAATCTTCAACAAGTTCCTTAAACTTTGCTTGCGGATCTTGAGCATCTGCAATTTCTCTTTTATAGATAATTTTTGCAGCGCCTTCTGCTCCCATAACAGCAATTTCTGCAGAAGGCCAAGCAAACACAACATCACCACCAAGATCTTTAGATCCCATAGCAATATAAGCGCCTCCATAAGCCTTACGCATAATCACAGTTACCAATGGAACAGTACAAGTAGCATATGCATAGAGCACCTTTGCTCCATGACGAATAATACCACCGCGTTCTTGTGCAAGCCCAGGCATAAAACCAGGAACATCCATCAAGGTCACGATAGGAATATTAAATGAATCGCAGAATAAAATAAACTGGGCTGCTTTATCAGATGCATCGATATCAATACACCCAGCCTTCACTGCTGGTTGGTTCGCGACAATACCTACAACGATACCATCAATGCGGGCAAAACCAACAACCATATTCTTTGCAAAATCTTTTTGAACTTCGAGCCATTCACCTGCGTCGACAAGGCGTTCAATCACCTTGTACACATTTAAAGGTGTTTTTCCATCTTCTGGAACAACATCATTCATGCCTTCATCTGGTTCTAAACGCAGTTCAGAAGAAAGACGATGAGGAGGTTTTTCCTGATTATTGCTTGGCAAGAAGCTCAATAATTTTTGGATAATTTCAATCGCATGTTTATCATCTTCAGCGACAAAATGAATGTTTCCAGAAACAGAAGCATGAGCCGCAGCTGTTGCAAATTGTTCTGGTTGTGCATTTTCACCAGTAGCCGCTTTAATCACTTCAGGGCCACAAATAAACATGTTTGAGTTATTGCGAAGTTGAATACAAAAATCCATTAACGCTGGGCTATAAGCAGCACCACCAGCACAAGGGCCAGCAATCAAAGCAATTTGAGGAACCACTCCAGAAGAAAGCACGTTATTGCGAAATACTTGGCCATAACCGGCAAGACTTTTAACGCCTTCTTGAATACGTGCTCCACCAGAGTCATTAATACTAATGACTGGGGTACCTAATGTACGAGCCTGAGCCATCGCTTCTGCCATTTTTTTAGCATGCTTAGAACCGAGAGAGCCCCCACTGACCATAAAATCTTGACTTAAAACAGTCACTGGACGTCCGTCGATAAGACCTATTCCTGTGACTACACCATCACCAGGAAGATTTTTCCCTTCAAAACCAAAGCCACGCACATCATGATTCACATGCATCCCTGCTTCTTGGAACGATCCCTTATCGACTAAATTGTAGATACGTTCACGAGCTGTCATTAAACCTTTTGCATGACGGGCAGCAATTTTATCCTCACCACAACCGCTGGTTAGTGCCTCATTACGACGCGCTTCTAACTGATCCAGTAATTCTTGCTTTATAGCCATTTTAACCTTTCCTTATGTAAGAAATATTTCAAGGACAAAGATAAAATACACTAAGCATTTTAAGGATAAAAAATTCATCGAAAGGTTCCTGTAACAAAGATAAAAACACCATAAAAATTATTGAAAATAAATTCAAAAAAATTATAGCAAAATTTGTCTTATTACGAAGAATGATTTTCTAAAAAAAGACCTATTTATGCATGCTTCCCGTTTGTAAAAAACGCAAATGCATATCAAACGCTTTATCTAATGCAATGGGAAGATGTCCTTTTTTGGATTGATTGATGCTAAAGTTCAAAAAATCCGTTAATTCCGCTTTATAACTAGGGTGAACACAATTTGAAATAATCAATTTGGCTCGAGTGATAGGATCTAATCCTCTTAAATCAGCGACCCCTTGGTCTGTTACAAAAATCATGGTATCGTGATCGGTATGATCTACATGACTTACTAATGGCACAATCGCACTTACAGCCCCATTTTTAGCAACAGAAGGCGCCATAAAAAAACCTAAGTAACAATGTCTTGCAAAATCAGCGGCACCACCAATGCCATTCATAATAGAAGAGCCACATACATGAGAACTATTGACGTTACCAAATAAATCCATTTCAAGAGCCGTATTCATAGAAATAACACCTAAACGACGAATCACTTCTGGATGATTTGAAATCTCTTGCTGCCTTAAAATAAAATGGTCTTTCCATTGAGATATATTTTTCTTGACTTGCTTCTGCGCTTCTACCGAAAGGGTCAAAGCCGTTCCAGAAGCAAAGCCCAATTTTTCCGCTTGTAAGAGAGGAAGAACCGCTTCTTGAATCACTTCTGTATAAATATTAACTTTCGAAAGGCGAGAATCTTGAGCCATGGCTGCAAGAACAGCGTTCGCCACATTCCCCACTCCGCTTTGGTAAGATAAGCCTTTGGGAAGACGTCCCTGACGATGTTCAAAATGAATGAAATCTAAAATATGAGACGCTATTGTTTTTGAAATTTCATCTGGAGCAGTAAAAGGATTTACCTTATCATGTCGTTCTGTATAAACAATGGCTTTAATTTTTTCTGAAGAAATTTGTACAAAAGGAGAACCAACCCGATCATTCACCTTACAAATGGGAATTGGCTTTGCAAAAGGAGGAAGGGAAGGAATAAACGTATCGTGAAGGCCAATGTATTCTTCACCGTAAATAGAGTTTACTTCTAAAATCACTCGATCTGCACATTCAAGATATGTTGCTGAATTGCCACCCGAAGAAGAAAGATAAACCTTCCCTTCTGGTGTAACGGCAATACATTCGATTAAAGCAAGTGTGGGCCGTTCAAGAGCGCCCGAACGTACCATTGGTCCCATAGATCCTAAGTGTTCATCTCTATATTGAATTAAGCCTTGATTAATCCCTTGCCTAAGAGAAGGATTCGATTGATAAGGCATACGTTTTTCAATCGCTTGAGCCCGCGCTAAAACACCATCACAATCATCACCAGTAGAAGCACCACTAAAAATAGTGACCTTAAATGGTTCTCCTTTCTGGTGTAAGGCAATTGCTTTTTCAGCTAAAGCCTCTGGCACCGCTTTTGGATAACCAGACAAAGTAAAACCAGAAATACCGATACATTCACCGTTTTTTATTAAATCGGCGGCTTCTACAGCACTCATAATCTTTTGCGATAGACTCTTCATGATAACCAAAGATAAGTTTTTTTATTATTTTCGAACTTGTGATTCATTTTTTGAAATATAATCTCATAGGTATTTTAAATACCGCTATAACCATAATTACTGTTTGGATTTTACACCAAACCCTAAACTGGAATTTGGAACTATCCAATTTCTTAGGCTTTGTCGCTGGCGGTATCAATTCTTACGTATGCAATCGCTTGTGGAATTTTAAGAGTCAAAATAATAAAAGAGAAGAAATCATTCGATTTCTAGTCATTTTTGTTATTGCTTATTTTATTAATCTACTGGTTCTTAAATTCTCTCTTTATGCTTTAACCGAATACGCGTTTTTTGCAAAACCGACAGAATGGCTCACCCAATGGGTGAAACCAGGATTTGTGGCTCATATTATAGCCAACGTCGTTTACATATTAATTAGTTTTCTTTTATATAAAAACTGGGTTTTTAAAGACCAAAATACTCAACCATAAAGATTAAGGTTGCCCCTGGAGGAATTGGGCCACCACCGCGACTTCCATAACCAAGGCCTGGAGGTACGAGCAACACTCGTTTTTCGCCAGGAAGCATGCCTTCGACACCAAGATCCCAGCCACGTATCACACGACCAGCACCTAATGAAAATTCAAAGATTTGAGAACGATCTTTTGAACTATCAAACTTGGTACCATCTGTTAGCCAGCCTGTATAATGGACTCGGACCGATTCGCCCGCTTTTGCAGGTTCGCCTTCGCCCTCTTTTATGACTGCATAACGAAGGCCTTCTGGGCCCTCAATAAATTTTAAAGAAGAAGTATCTGGAAAGAAATCCATAGATTCGGCGACTAGTTCATCGGTTTCTACAGAAATCAAATTCACCCGAAATAGGAGTGTGGAGTTCGCAGGGATTTTCGCTAATGGAGTAGATCCATAACCCATTGATGGGGCCACTTTTAACCAACGCACCGTGCCTTCTGGAACTTGATTTAAGCCTTTCTCCCATCCTTTAATGAGCTTACCACCACCTAAAACAACTTCCATTGGTTTACCTAAATCTTTGGAACTTGCAAATTTAAAACCTTTAGAAAGCCAACCCGTATAATGTATGTGAAGTACTTTTCCAGCTACACTTAGAGGGCCTTTGCCAACAACTTCATCAAAATACCAAACCCCTTGGTCAAGTTCTTTCCACTGAATCTCTTTTTTAGGAAACTCATCTGGAGGAAGAGGTTGTTCCGCATGTACAAGTTCTACTTCAAAAAGCAAATCAGATTTTGCAGGAATAGGACCAATCGAACGGTCTCCGTATGCTAGTTCATAGGGCAACGCTATTCGCCTGATTTCACCTTTTTTCATGCCAACAAGAGCACGATCCCATCCAGAAATAACTTGTCCTGTTCCTAAAACAAATTCTAAAGGTTCTGCACGACTATAGGAATCATCAAAAAGAGTACTATCTGTAAGCCAACCCTTAAAATGAACTTGGATAAGCTGACCCGATTTTACAGGTTCTCCACTACCTTCTTTGATGGTAATCACTTCGTATGGAATAGCCCATAGACTTAAGGAAAACAACAAGACAATCAAAATAAACACTTTCGGCATAAAATCTCCTGTCTAATAAACTAGAAAATACTAGTTTATTAGTCACATTACTTAGGACGAATGATTATGGATCTTTCTGTTGTTTTAATTATTATCATTATTATTGTATTATCAATCATTCTCGCCGCCATCGGTGCCTATGTCGTTATTCATTCCGCCGAGGAAAAAGAAAAAGATTTACCTCAGATAGATGTCTCTGGGCAATACGCCGTACTCGTTAAACCCGCTAGAGAATCTTTAAATAGAATAAAGCCTTCTTCCGAAAGATTAAAAGAATGGCTTTCTACTCAACCTATTTCTGAAGAAGAACAGAGTTCTCTATTGTCTAAATGGAAATCCTCTTTAGAAGAAACCATTCAAACCATTGATGAAGGCGATAAAAATGGCACAGTCACCTATCGAGTTGTCATTGGTCCGAAAAGTGCTCGTTTTTGTAGTTTTATGAACGAAGAAAACTACATCACTCGAGAACAGATTCGAAATCATGCGGAAATTCTTCCACCCTATGTTTTAGGCTGCGACTGTAAACTCGTTCCTAAATTCCCATGGGAAAACCCAGGGAAGGCTGGATGGAAGCCCGTGATTCCTGAAAATGGAAAGTATCAAGTGCCAGATTGGAGAAATATTGCGTAACTTACTTACTCTTTTAATTCTAACTGCATCAAGCGTATTGTGGGCTGCAGGCTCTGCTATTATTACTTTAGAAATGCCTGTCGGCGCTAGGCAACTAGGAATGGGTGAAGTCGGCGCTGCCATCGCAGACGACGCTACGGCTCTATACTACAATCCAGCAGGCTTAGCCTTTGGCCCTCTCGCCGATGAATGGCGCATGTCTTATCCTGAAAAATCGGAGAAAAGCCCTTTTTTCACAAAAATTGCTGCACGCACTCGTCCTGGCTTTTTTGCCAAGAGCGAACTTTGGGCTGGCACCAATAATGGGATTATGCGCTTTGATGGAGAACGTTGGCTTAATTTCCATTCCGTCCTTCTCGAAGGGAACATGAAGATTCGAGATGTCGTTCGTGTTTTTGTTGGAACAGAACGCGGGCTTGATGAATTCACAAGGCAAGTCAAGAAATTCAATAACATTAACACTCCCGAAGATGAAGCTCACATTGTAGAAGTGCGCCTTCCTTGGAACCTTGTAATCCAAGATACGGTTACTGCTCTTCTCTATGAATCCCGTACAGAAAAACTTTGGGTCGGTACACCTAAAGGGTTATTTCGCTTTGATGGCAAAGGATGGAAAACCTTTGATTCCGAATTTGGCAAAAAACATATTACAGCTCTTACTAATCAAGGAGCCACTTTATGGATAGGAACCGATAATGGTTTGTTTTCTTATCGTAACGGTGCTTTTGAACAAAAAGGAAAAGTATTACCTAGCCAGTATATCGAATCTTTAGTTTGGTCTGAAATGCGAAAAGAACTTTTCGCGTCTGTTCGAAATGCGGGTATTGCAAGGCTTGTTCCTAAAACTGGTTCTAATGATAAAGACCGCTGGAGCTTGTTCACAGAAGAAGACGGTATTATTGATCTCTATCCTAAAGCACTTGCCATTGATAGTTCTGGTCACGTTTGGGCCGCTCATAAAGAAGGCCTCTCTCATTTCAATTTAAGAAAATGGGAACAAGTTCGATTTGAAAACAATAACGTTCATGACATTTCCGTCGACAAGAAAGGGGCTATTTGGATTGCGACAGACAAAGGCGTTTGGAGACATCTTCCTGACTACGCTACGGCAAGTGGCCGTAAGGC
Source organism: Fibrobacteria bacterium AD312 (assembly GCA_001462345.1). Taxonomy (GTDB): domain Bacteria; phylum Fibrobacterota; class Fibrobacteria; order Fibrobacterales; family Fibrobacteraceae; genus Fibro-01. The sequence continues at coordinate 25,153 of LIUM01000015.1, forward strand.
AGAACTCGAACGTAATCCTAATGAAAAAGAGCCTGTTAAAAAAGACGAATGGAACCACTATCATTCTGGGAATGGCTTATCAAGCAATCGTGTTTGGGTTGTTCTACCTCAAGGAAATGATGTTTGGTTTAGTACTGGTAATGGCATGGAACAATATAAAGATGCAGACTACCAGCTTTCTTTCTTCTATGAAAAACTCTTGCCTGTATTAAACATTCCTGATCTTTATCATCTATTTGGTGGAATGACTATTCCTCTTGCTGAATGGGGTACTCTAGGCTTTTTCGTTAATTTTATTTCTTTTGGTTCTACCGTGGTTTCAGATGAATTTACTTCTGATGAACTCGTTGCCTATAACAGTTCTGAAATCGTGGGTGGATTTAGTTATGGCACTCAAATTGGAAAGAACTGGGGTCTTGGTGTTAGCATTAAATTGTTTTATTCTGACCTGAGTTCTGGGGCTTCTACAGGAGAAGAAGAAGCCACTACTTTTGGGTATGCCTTTGATGTAGGCGTTTTAAAAAAGGATCTGTTTACTAGACACTTAAACTTTGCGGCAGTCCTTGCCAACATTGGCCCTAGCGTCTATTACGTCGATAAATCTATTGAAGACCCAATCCCATTAACTTGGAGAATCGGGCTTTCTTACGAACTTTTGTCTTCCGTAGATCACAAGCTCCTTATCGCTGCCGATTACAACCGAGAAACTGTTTATGATGATGACAAAGGGCAACCAGAACCTTTCTATATCGCTTCTTGGAAATCCATTGCAAAGCCTGAATTAGGGGGCCATGGTTTTACAGCAGCCAAAAACTCTTTATTACAAGGCGTTATTAATTTGGGTGCAGAATACACGTATTCTAATACGGTGGCTCTTCGCTTAGGTTACCTATACGATAAAACAGGTAAAAGACAAGAAGTCGATTTAGGCTTTGGCTTTATGCTCTCTGATGTTCTTCAATTTGATTTCGCCACCATTAAAGATGTCGGTAATAACGACGGCGTTCGCGATGGACAAATGAGATTTGGATTGATTTTTAAATTCTAGTTTTTTTTTTGTTTTTTCATTACGATTAATCTTATTTAACCATTGTTTACGACAATGGTTTTTTTATTGAATCTCATTAATGGTATGGTCGACGGAAATGTTTTTTTCATTGCGTCTTTATTTAATATCAAAACCACTGTTATTGATTGAAATGGCTGTTATCTCTTCGCTTGGTTGACTATCCAGTCAAAAAGCTCATCAATAATAGTCATTTCAATCTGAGTCATTGTATTGTGTTGATTAAATGA
>LIUM01000016.1 GCA_001462345.1 Fibrobacteria bacterium AD312
TATTTTTTTCTACTCGAACCTTCACTATTTGATTATCCAATCAAATAACGTTCGGTTCTTCATGAAAAAAACTGTGTTAGTTTAGAAGGGCTTCTCATTTTCGTGCAATTGCATTTCAAAAAAGCTCATCAATAACAGCCATTCCCGTCTGCTATGCAACTATTGGGATTTAATTGAAATAGGTTATTTTTTCATTTGAATCTTCGCTATTGAATTTACAATTCAATATACGCTTGATTCGGCATGAAAAAACTCAGTTAGGCTTAGATGAGCATCCTATTTTCATGCAATTACATTTTAAGAGGAACTCGTCGGCAACAACCATTCCCGTCTGCTAATTAGCTAGTGTTTGTTAATTGAAGTCCATTATTTTTTTCATTTGAATCTGTGCTATTTGCTTTACAAGTCAATGACGCTTGATTCGGCATGAAAAAACTAAGGCGGATTAGTCTCGCGAAAATCAGTTTACGCAAAGTGGAAAATCAATTCATGCGAAGGGGAGGTTGATTCATGGGAATGAAAAATCAATTCATGCGAAGGGGAGGTTGATTCATGGGAATGAAAAATCATTTGTGCGAAGTGGAAATAGATTTATGGGGATGTGAAATTATTATTGATTCGCGCAAAAAACACATCTAAATTTCTGAAACGGCGTTGATGGCTTTAATCACGGTTTCGATTCCTGCGCCTCTTCGATTTGCTTCTTCGCTGATGATTTGTCGATATCTTCTCGCGCCAGGGATGCCATTAAAAAGACCAAAAAGATGCCTTGTCATCATGGTTAAAGGGCAACCTTCTTTAAGCTGTTCTTCCATGTACGGTAAGAATGCTTTTAGTAGCGCTTTTTGATTTGGAGGAGCAATTGACTTTTGACCAAAAATACGTTCATCGGCTTCGGCTAAAAACCAAGGATTTTCATAAGCTTCTCTACCAACCATTACTCCATCGACTTTTTTGAGAATTTCTTCAACAGTATTTAGAGATTGAACGCCTCCATTAAGAGAAATACTTAAATGAGGCATTTCTTCTTTAATGCGATAGACATAGTCATACAACAAGGGGGGCTTCGTTCTATTTTCTTTAGGGCTTAATCCTTTGAGCCAAGCTTTTCTGGCATGAATAATAAAAGTATTGCAACCCGTCTCTGCAATGGTCTTCACAAAATCAATAAAGAACTCATAAGAATCATCGTGATCCACCCCAATACGCGTTTTTACAGACACTGGAATTGAAACGGCTTTTTGCATTGCAGAAATACACTCGGCGACAATATTTTTTTCTTTCATGAGACAGGCGCCAAATGCACCACTTTGGACTCGATCCGAAGGACAACCGCAATTAAAATTAATTTCTGAAAAACCAGCGTCTTCCCCCATTTTTGCACATAATGCAAGTTCGGAAGGGTTGTTTCCTCCTAATTGCAGGGCTACAGGGTGCTCTTCAGGATTATGCCTTAGGAATCGGTCAGCTCCTGCATTAATAAGGGCGTGGGTAGTCACCATTTCGGTGTATAAAAGGACGTGTTTGCTTATTAATCGTAAAAAATAACGCTCATGACGATCCGTATAGTCGAGCATAGGTGCAATTGAAAGTCTTCTATTAAAATTCAAATCCATAAGGTAAAGTTAGTTTTTCTACCTTTCTTTGCGTATGGATAAGATAAAAACAATGATTATCTCCGGTGGAACCCACGGTAATGAATTAACCGGAGTGCAATTAATTAAAAAATGGACCACTAATCCAGAACTGTGCAAAAAAAGAGCAAGTGATATTAATCTTGATATTGTTCTGGTAAACCCCTCTGCAGTGGCCGTAGTAAGACGTTATGTCGATCATGATTTAAATAGAAGTTTTGCTGATTATATGCTTAATGGGGCGCCACGTTCTCTATGTGTAGAATGGAATCGGGCTCAAGAATTAAATCAGATGTATGGCCCCAAGGGTGATTCCACAAAAACGGATTTGATTATAGATATTCATAATACCGAATCAAATATGGGTGTTTGCTTAATCTTGTCAGAAAAGAATGCGTTCACGATGAGAGCATCTGCGGAAATTGCAAATGAATTTTCGGATGTCCATATTTATCTTCAACCAGAAAAGCGAACCACGTCTCCTTATTTTGGTACCATTGCTCGGGCGGATATCTGTGTTGAAGTGGGGCCTCAGAGCCATGGCACTTTACGGGCAAGTCTTTTTGAAAAAACGGAACAAGTGGTATACCGTTACCTAGAACTCGCTTCGGAATGGAATGCAGGGCTACTACAACAAAAAGCAAAAAAGAAAGTAACCGTGTTTACGCAACATAAAGATATTGATTACCCTAGAGATCGTAATGGCAACATTAGTGCGATGATTCATCCTAATCTTCAAAATGCAGATTATGCGGAGTTAAAACCTCAGGATCCTTTATTTAGAACGTTTGATGGGAAAGATATTCTCTTTGAAAATGATTACAGTGTTTGGCCGTTGTTTATTAATGAAGCGGCTTATTATGAAAAGAAAATAGCGATGAGTACTACATTAAAATCAGTTGAGGAATGGTGATGAGCAAAAGTGATTTAGAAAAAAAAATGCAGACCTTTTTAGGTACTCTTCAAGAACAAAAAGAGCTTGGATGGGAGTCTCATTTTAATGAAATTTTGGATGCTTTTGAAGATTTTTTAATCAACAGACCAGAGCCTCCAGAAGAGTGGAAAGCTCGTTTAGGAGCGAATGCAAAAAAGTTTGATTACTACCAAATTGTGCTACCAGCTGATTTTGAAGACCCATACGAAGAAGATTTAGGCAATATTCACCGTTTAAGGGCCGAATTTGAATCTGTTCCTGTGACAATGGCTATAGAGCATTTGCTTATTAGCCGAAATTACTTTATTTTTGAGAATAGGCATGCAGAACCAATACCTGCTCCTCGTCCGTTGTTAATGCTTGAAAGCGTCGATGATGAAGGCTCGAAAATAGATTGGGATTGTTGTATTACAGTATTTTCAGATGGGAGCTTTTACGCCTACAACATTCGTAACGACCAAGAAGAGGTTTTGGGAGAGGACATTAAGTTAGTACTAGAAGATCAAATGGATGTTCTTTCGGAGATGCAGCTTGTGATCCCTGTTGAAGGCAGAGATTATGGTATTTTAAGGAGTGAATAATGTTTTGGAAAAACGTCTCCATTGCTTTAATTAGCATCCTCTATACGGGGACGTTTGCTTCTTTTATTCAAACGCCTATTCCTCCTTCATTTAATAAAAACTTTTTTCAAGATACCAATGCCGATGGAAAAATGGATCGAATTGTATTTCAGTTTTTAGGGGGAATCACCCAAGAATATATCGACGGGATGATTGATAGTATTGTGGTTGTATGGATAGATAGTTCTTCTCAAAGAACCTCTTTCACCATATTGCCCTCTTCCTTAAAAATAGATTCCTCCTATAACCGTCTAGTTTCTTATGATCTTTCAGAAAATGAACCAACACAATCTTATTTGACTTCGTTAAATGAATTCATCTATGGCGATTATGGGACAGCTGTTTTGTATCAAGGCAATGGGGAAGCTATTCCCATTAGCATGAAAGATCAAATGGCTCCAGTGATTCAAGAAACATTTTTTAAGAGTTATCGTGGTCAAGGAAGTGATACTTTAATAATCACCTTTTCTGAACCTTCTTTTGAAAATCAGAATTGCGGTTTTATTGTGGAGTATAAATCTATAGATGAGAATGTGTTCGAGTGGCAGTACTCTTCCTTTTATTGGAACGTTCTACATCGCAAGGCATTCTTTATTTTAGATCAAGAATTTTCTAGTAAAGAGACAATGACTCCTAGAGATTCTATTCGGATTAAAGCGAACTGCATTATGGATTCATCGAAAAATCAAAATCCAGAATCGACTCCTTTTGTGGCATTAAAGGGCTCTTATCCTCTTGAAATTTATACCGTAAACAAAGCCACTTTTATTGAAAACAATCAATTAAAAAATAGGCCTGCTTTTGAATTAGAATTTTTGCCTTTCGCTTCTAACTACCCAAATGATACGGCTATAGGAGTGGGTGTTGATATTGGTGGTCAGGAATTTGAAACAGTGATTCGAGAAGAACTCCGTTTGCGTTACCCTTCACTTGAAATAGGAAAAGATGAAAAAATTGATTTATCGAAAATCAAGATTGTAACTAAAATGAGTGTTTTCACAAGCCTTGGTACTTATGTCGCGAGTGATGAGGCTTCTTTTAAGGGTTCTGATTCTCGATTAGAAAATCAAGGAAAACGAGTTTTCTTCCGTTGGAACTTCTTAAGTGATGAAGGCCGTTTTGTGCAAACAGGCGTTTATTTAGTCGATGTGGATGTCCGTATTTCTTACAATGGCCATGCTGTTTATCAAACAAAAGATAAAGAAAATCGAATGCAGTCATGGGGTGTTTTAAGACGATAATTTATGGAACCATTAGAACTAGAAATTCATAAAAAATATATTGAACGATTAAATGTTTCTTTTCAAACGACAGAAACGAAAATAAATACATTAGAACAATTAGCATTTAAATACGACTTATTTTTTTTAGATGCTTTCGGCACTCTCTATAATCAAAATCATTACGTATATCCTGGTGCTTTAGAAATGGTTCGCTATTTAAGGCAGAAGGGGAAAACAATCCGCTTGCTTACTAATGCTGCCTCACAACCAGTAGTGAAATTATTAAAAGAGTTATGGGTTATGGGGTTTGACTTTTTACATGAAGAAGTGGTGACTTCAGGCGATCTTTTAACGCTTGAAAATCAAAAGCAAAATATTCAGGAAGCGTTTTATTTAGGACGCGAAACAGGCGTTGCTTTTTTAGAAGCGGCGGGGATTACTTTTTCTGAAAACCCAAAATATCCAGTTGTGATCCTTTCAAATGTAGTGCGCGAAGTGGAGTTACGAGAAAAAGCAATCGAAATATTAAAAAGACCAAATAGCAAATTGATTGTATTAAATCCAGACCCTTGGGCTCCAAGTATCGATGGCTCTCGAAAGCCCGTTTCAGGAGCTTTTGCATATTATTTGATTCAGCAAACGAATGCCGAAGTGATTTATTTAGGAAAACCTTTTACGACCATATTTTCTGAAGCCTTGAAAAAATTCCCTAAATCCACAAAAGCCATTATGATTGGAGATTCTCTTGGAACAGACGTATTGGGCGCCTGTGCTGCAGGAATCGATTCTGCTTTGATTTTAGGGCGTAACACACCAAAAGAAAGCGTCGCCGAAGATGAAGTTAAGCTAGGCATACGCCCTACGTACTATTTGAATATTTGATGGATTAAATAACTTATCAAATAAAAATGGGCCTTATGCATTTATTTGTATAGCATCAAGCCCATTGAATTTCATTTAAGATTTATTATACGCAAATTTTGTAATAGCGAAAGAGATCTTTTTTTTACCTCTTTACAGCAGTGATTGTCTTTGAACCATTGCGAACGAGATAAAGGCCAGCGTTTAAGTTTTGCAAGTGCAAAACACCGTCCATTAATTCTGCATTCGTGAGTTTTCCAGTCCAAAGCAAATTCCCTTGCAAATCAAAAACTTGAGAAATCGGACTCGTTGCATTTGAATTCAAATGAATTTCGGCAGGAATTACTCGATTACTTTCGCCGCTAAAAACAAAAGTCGTTATCGATTTTGCAGGAAGCGTGTAAGAATTCGCTGTCGCGATTTATTCTCCTATAATTTTACATACGCATTTTGAACTTAATTATTTTTGCATCGCATCGCTGCACCTGTCGCATAATTTTCAATGAATGTCGGATCTGCCATCGTTTTGCGCAGCAATTGTTCTAGCGTAAAATTTTTCTTGATGTCTTTTACAATGCAACTGCAAATATTTTTCGTTGCCTTCGTTTGGCAAGAGCTCATTAAGAACTGCTCCATTTGTGGCGTATACGTTTTAGGAATGCATGGCATAAAAAGTTCAACGGTCAAAGAGTCATCTAATTTCCCTTCCTCATTGATTGAACTCAAGATTTTTTGTATGTAACCACTAGAAAGTATTTTCTCGTAACTGCATTCACAAGTGCTCGTTGCCTGTTTGTTACCAAAGTATGGAATCAACTCTGTATCGCATTGCGCCATGAACATGTTTTTGAATTGGGGCGATTCTATCATGGCGGCCATCATTCCTTGAGCAAAGGCAGCTTCAATGTCCATATTTTCCATTGCCTCAAAATCTCCACTCGAAAGAGTGGATTGCGTTTTTTGATTACTTTTATTTTCGTTTGCGGCCATTGCCCCGAGGGACGTGCCCGATTTGGTTTTTGCATTGCATTCTTTAGAAGTACTTTTGATAAAATTGGAATAGCCTAGGTCGCTTTGTCCGCTTTGCATTTTAAGTTCAATGGCGTCGATTTGCGATTGGGTATATTTTTGTTCCATCTTTTTGAAAACACATTCGCAAAAAACACTTGACGAGCCTCCATCAATACAGCTGCTGACAAAGTTTGTGCGGGTTTCTTTAGAAAGTGTTGCAAAGGAAAAAACGGCGATAAATAGGATAAGGCAAAGAATTTTCATAGAATTTTTCATAGTATGATAGTATAGTAAATTGATATTAAATACATTTAGTTACTAGTGTTCTTGTACACTCTTATGTAGTCCACGAGCATTTCGGTGGGGAACTGTGTGTCGTCCACTTCGAAACCAGGCCAGGTGCCTGCTACCGCGACGTTCAAGATAAAGAAAAATTTCTTGTGGAAGGTGTCCATGTCGCCTGCTTCGGCGATCGCGATTTCTTGGTACTTAAAGTCGTCTACGTACATGGCGATGGCATTCTTATCCCAAGTCATTTTGTAAGTGTGAAACTCTGAAATATCCATAGGGTAGCTAGTGCCGTAATAGTCTCTGGTGCTGTTGCCGTAGTTTGCGTGTGCACCGTCGTGAGCCCAGTGGTGTGTGCCGTAGACAACGCTCTCGTCGTTGATGGCTTCGATAATGTCAATTTCACCGCAGGCAGGCCAGCTGACCTCGTCGATGTTATCGCCGAGCATCCAGAAGGCAGGCCAGATCCCTTTACCCACGGGGAGTGCAATACGGGCTTCGATTGTCCCGTAGACGAAACTGAACTTGCCCTTGCTAATAATGCGGGCCGATGTGTAGCTCGCTGTTTCGAAGTTTTCCTTAATCGCACGAATATGCAGGATTCCGTCTTTGATGTAGGCGTTTTCTGCACGGTCGGTGTAGTATTCCCATTCGTTATTGCCCCAGCCGCTGTTGCCAATTTCAAAACTCCAATTGGCGTTATTGATGGTGGTGCCATTGAATTCGTCTGCCCATAGAAGGTTTGAGTCAAGAGCAAGCTCTGAGGAGCTGCTTGATGGCTCGGAACTTGATGATGTCATTGTTGATGAACTACTTGATGACTCGGCATTCGATGATACATTGTTCGCAGAAGAGCTGCTGACAGTTTCTGAACTGCTGATTGGTTCGGCATTGGAACTGCTTGCGATTTCGGAACTGCTAGTAATTTCATTTTCGTGAGCATCGTTTACGTCAGAAGAACAGGCGTAAAAGTTCGCCATAAGTGTTGCGGTGGCAATAATGCTGAAATACTTAAGACCCATAAGTTAAAAATACGATTTTATAAAGCAATGAAGTGTAAATCTTTATATTAGTGTTCGAAAGCGGGGTTTGCAATACAAAACATTATAAAAAGCAAGTGCATTTAAGGTTGCACTTGCTTTTAAGTATTCTTGCTCCTATTTACTTTCTAGAAACTGGATCAATGAATCAAGACGGTGAGATAGTATCTCGGCTCCTAAATACGCTAAATGGTCATCGTCACTTGCCATTTCACTTGTGTAATCGTGGTTTCCCATTTTGTTTTCATCCATGAAAATAAAATGAGGATTGTCTTTAGAGATATCTTGAATGGTTTTAATCATATCGGGAGCTTTGCTTCTCAATATGCCGTTCCTTCCGTAAGCACCAGTATTTTGATAAGCAGGATTTTGTGGGGTTTCAAGAGCGATGACGTAAAAATTATTTTGTTCTCCAATTTGTGCGATTTCTCGCAATAGTTCAACGCCTTTGTTAAACGCATCCATGTCTGATGAATTCCAGGTACTATCTCCACGTATGGATGGAATGGAATCGTTCCATCCATTAGTTGAATGAGATGAGAATCCATAGTGTGTAAGAATATAGTCTTTTATGTGTTGTTTATTACTTGGGGATTCACTTGTAAAGAGGAACAATTTTTCTGGATATTCATCAACCCAGTAATTGTGGGATCTATCGTATACGTAGCCAGGGTAAGTAAAGGCTTCGTCTTCCCAAAAACTATCAAGGAATTTAAGTCGATCGATATCGGTTCCGATCACAAGATACTTAAGATTTTTGACATGAGGTAAAATATACGTTTTAAAGAAAAAATGTGAACCGATAAGTGTGTTATGGTCGTTTGCCAAATTGAGAGCGGAAGAAGGCTTTACAAAAAAGATAGGATTAATGGTATAGAATAAGCGAGAGGATCCAAGAATGATAATGCTTGCGGAATCCTTATATTGCCATAGAAGCTCCATTTTGTAGCGATATTTTTCCGCATCACTGCTGCCATTTACTGTGTAATAAATTCCTGCACTATCTGGATCTAATTGGAACCCTGTATCTGGTTCCACAATGGAATCGTCTGGAGGAAGAATTTTTTCTACCCAAAGAGTAGGATGCCATAGTTCGTCACCTTCAGCGAGTTCGATGATACTACTGTCGCTTGGGTTTACCAGCACGATTTTGGGATGAGCTCCGTTTATATTGGAAAGAGTGGCTACAATATTGGATTGCTTTCCATTCGTGGCCCATTCTGTATGATCGAAGGTATAACCCGTTGGGGATTTGATTGTTTGTATTAGTGTTCCAGTACTATCTAAGATTAGAATTCTTTCATGAACGGCATAGGTTTCTTGGGCGAATTTTCGACCAGTATCTCCACCGAAATCGAGAAAAGCGGTGCGTTTGCTTCCATCTTGTACAAGAGAGGCATTACAAGCCTGTTCTTCGTTGTACCAGATTGTGTCTTGCCCATTTTCGGTAATGGAATTTCCATTTTTTGTGATTCGTGTACGGAGGAGTCTTGCTCCCGTAACTGCTAGAGTATTGTCTTCGCTGATGCCTCCGTGATAGGCTCCGTCAAAAAGTTTTTGTGGTGTTCCAAACTTACCGTTTGTAAAAGGGACGTGCCAAGTGGATGTATTCTTGAAGGTGGCTTCTTCTTTGTTGTTCCCTGCATCGGTTACATAGACAATGACGGTGTCCCCATTTTCAAGAACTCTCCAACGAGGGATAGCTGCAGACTTTACATCCAGCTTTACAAGATTTTCTCCTTTGGCGGTAAGGTCTCGAACGTAGAGTGTGGAAATTCCGCTAAGACCCTCTGCTCGGGTGCAGAAGGCGACGTGTTTTCCGTCGGGAGAAATGTCGGGGTGATAAACTTTTAAGGTGTCTTCAATTTCTATGACCGACAAAGAACCGTCGTTGTAATCCACAAAAGCGAGATTTTCGCTCACGTCGTTTCTGAAGACTAACTTTGTGTTGTAGGATCCTGTGAATAATTTTAAGGTAGCTGCATTCGCGAGAACAGTCACTACGTTTTCTTTCACTTTTCCGCTGGCATCAAGCCAGATAGGGTTTGGAATGGCTCCAAACGCTAGTCGTAGTCCAATGCGGTCTGCACGAATTTGAGCATCTACGGTATATTCGTCACCTCGAACCACCATGTTCATTTCGGAAGGTCTGTCAGAGAAATAGCCTCCCTTAAGAATTCGTTCTCCAATATCGCTACCATCGGGGGCTCCAAGATAGTTTGTGACGGTAGTATCTCGCAATTGCCCTGCCCAATCATTAACCCATTCCCTTAGATTTCCTGCTAGGTCACAAAAACTGGCGGAGTCAATCCCTGCTGTGCAAATTGGATGAGATTTGAAATCTGAATTGTCGGCATTCCAACTGAATTTTTTGGGATCCCAACTTTGTGATGCAGCCAATACCCATTCGGCTTCGGTGGGAAGGCGGTAAGCGTTTGCTTCTGGATTAAAGGCGAAACCTTCTAAGTTAATACAGTGATTTTCGCTGTCATAGGTTTTGCTGCGATAGGTGTATGCGGTGTCTTTTTTTTCGCTTTTGCTTTTTGCATTTGCAATGAGAGCGGCATCGTAATAGGTCACATCAGCAAGGGGAAGACTATCGTTTTCGCAGGAACTAAAGTCTTTCAGATCTTCTATTTTTGTTAATTCTTGAAATTCGCCACAGGTAAACTCGTGGATCCCCAGATAGAAATCGTAATCCAAAATCACCTTCATTGCGGGGCGTTCAGAAGGTTTGAACTGATTATCATTGCTCCCAAGGGTTAGCGTATCTCCGCGAACGAAAATCATTCCATTTAATGAATCAATGATGTCTTCTGGTACTTCGTTGCTGCTAGATGAATCTGGATCTTGATCATTGCTATAGGAGTTTTTCCCATCGTCACTGCAACAAGTAAGAAAAAATAGTGAGAATACGATTAATGGCAGAATCTTTTTCATGATGGTTTACTCCTCTATAATAAGATAGATTAAGTTATTGAATCCATCATCACTTATTAAGAGAAATGTGACGATTGCATACTTAAATTTCTTTTTGTTCAAATATATCGGTTTTGATACACTCACTGGTTTTCGTTGCAATTTTCACAGAATTTTTTCGCAAAAAATTACACAAGTATCTAAAAATCTTGGGTATACAATGTATCCAATCAAATTCTTGATTAATATGAACTGAAAAAACACAAGTGTCTTGAGCCACAGCACATGGGCCTCCCATTCGGGAGTGACTGCCTTCACTAAATTCAAGGTCAAGCGCTCAAAACAGGTACACTCTTTCTTATCACAAACAAAAAGGATCATCTTCACAAGTTGAAAAATACTTTATTATATTGTGGACTATGGCACAGCTTTACATCGTAATGGCAACATACAACGGCGAAAAATACCTTTCGCAAATGCTAGATTCACTTGTCTCCCAGACAAGGCCTGCAGATTCTATCGTTGTCGTCGATGATGGTTCCAAGGATGCAACCGTTCAAATTCTTAAGAGTTACGCGAACAGGCTCCCTCTAACGATTATCCAGTTCGAGAAGAACCAAGGGCATCGCGCCGCCTTTTCTCGAGGGCTAGAAGAAGCTAAGAAAAACGTAGGGGAAAACGACTATATCGCCCTAGCTGACCAGGACGATATCTGGCTCCCCTGCAAGCATGAACTTCTCATGGCTGAAATCGAGAGAAGCAACGTGGACCTAGTCCTAGGAGATGCCGAAGTCATCGATTCCAAGGGCAAGAAATTTGGGGATTCTTGGAGAGCCTTGAACTCAATTCCCGAGCATCTTTCCTTGCACGCCCTCATGACTGGTTTCACCAACGTGACTGGCTGCATGGTTCTTTTTCGGGCAAGCCTCCTCAAAAGCGTGCTTCCCATTCCTGTGGATGTTTTCGTTCATGATCAATGGATTACATTCTGCGCTGCGGCAAGAAACGGTTATGCTACCATCAAGACTCCCGTTATCCAGTACCGCATTCACGAATCCAACGCCATCGGGCTGGGCCACAATCACACTTGGACGGGCAACCTAAAGTTGAATTTGCAATGGGCGAAAATGCTCCAGCAGACGCCCCACTACGAGCGCCTTCCAGAAAACGGCCAGAAGTTTCTCGACGTTTATATTTCCTACGTGGAAAAAAGACTTTCCCGTTTTTTGTTGCCAGGCTACCTTCCCTGGATTGCTAAAAACGCAAAGAGCCTGTTTCCGCACATCCATAATTTCCTCCCCATGATTCCGAGAGTTCTTTACGGAATCATGGGAGCAAAGTTTGCTACCAAATTTCTAGGAAAATCCTGATGAAAACCCGGGTAATCCTAGTCAACTACAAAAACGCCGAGCTAACGGTGCAGTGTTTGCGTGCTTTGGAGCGGGGTACCATCAAGCCAGAAAAGGTGTACGTCATCGACAATACGCCCATGCTCGAATCCCGAGCCGTTTTTGAAACGTACCAAATGGAAAGGGGAAAAAAATCGACGGAAAACACGTTCCCCATCCAGTTCATCTACAACGAAAAGAATGTGGGTTTTGCAGCCGCTTGCAACCAAGGGGCTCGCCTCGCCCTAGAGGAAGGATTCAAGGGCTATATCTGGCTATTGAACAACGACACCGAACCCGAAAAGGAAGCGCTGGAAAAACTTCTGCAGAAGACGAAATCAACAGGTGCAGGCATCACAGGTTCAAGGATTGTGGACGAAGAAGGAAACTTTCTCGGCGGTGTGGGAATCACCCATCCGAAAATGGCCTGCGTCAGCCGCCCCAAGGACACAAGCGTTACTCAATTCGATTACGTGGAAGGTTCCTCTTTTTTGATTTCCCATTCGTGCATTGAAAAAATCGGTCTCCTGAGCGAAGACTACTTCTTGTATTTTGAGGAAAGCGATTACTGCTACCGGGCTCGGAAGGCGGGACTCACTCTTGCTTGGGCCACCGACAGCGTGGTTCTCCACCGTATCGGTTCTAGCACGGGAAGCGAAAACGCCAAGAAAAACGTACCCTTCTTTATCGATTGCCTCATGATTCGTAACCGAATCCATTTTGCGTGGACAAACGGATTTTCCAAGCTGGGAATCCTTGTAGGACTTATGATTTCCCTTGCACTCCGAATCAAGCGGGGCCAACTGAACCGAGTGGCAAAGATTTTAAGCATTACGGCCTCCACGAAAAAGTTGAAGCAGTTTATTGAAGAGAACGGAGGTTTCTATGAACTTCGTCCATAAGATTTTTACTGCCTTTGCTATTCTTGCACCCAGCTTTTTCGCAGCCCCTGCCAGCCGCTGACCTAGAAGGACGCCACATAAAAGTCATTGACCCATCTCTTCACCATCGTAGACAGAAGACTGCTAAAAGCCAAAAGCTGTGCCCTTAAATCGTTTTCATTCCTATATATAAATGTTCTTTTTTTGCATATCGCTCCAAATTTATCCGCAATCCAATCAAGACATGGTATACCTATGATTTATAAATCTAGGTCAAATGTATAGGTTTAGATACATTCGGGCAGTGTTGTTGCTTTTTTCGCAGATTTTATTCGCAAAACTTTACACAAGTGTCTAAACATATTGGGTATACAATGGCTATTTTTTAGCCGACGGAGTAAAGTAGAAATGGAACGTGTAGTTTTAAGGATCATCGTCGTATGGATAACAAATTGAAAAAACGAGCAGACAATCATTCGAATGCCGATGCCAAAACCACGACACCTGACGACGTCGAGACCTATTTTCAACTTAAGAAAATGAAGAAATGGCTTGACGTAAACGGCACAACGAACGTTTTCGATAACGAAGGGGATCCCGTTTCTTATGGAGACGGCCATTCTGGCTGGAATCGGTAAGAAAAGATAAATCTTGTTGAATACTGATTTCGTTCAAACGAAAATAGCACAAGGTATTAGCTTTGCCGAGTGTAATCGAGCTCGCTTACTTTTCAGCTAGGTCAAAGCTATTTGCAAAGAAAAGTATTTATCAAGTATTATTATCAAAGTTGGCAGATTAAAATGGGTTTATTTATATTTAGCATTAATGAATGTTTCACAGAAAAAAGAAATCCTTGCAAGCCTTAACTGGGATTCATCGGTTACCATCGATGAACTCTTAAATCTTGTTGAAGGCAAATCTCTGATTGAGGCTGGAATTAGTCGAGAATCCTTTTTTCTTCGCTGTCTAGAACGAGTTCCATGGCACAATTTGATTGTTCTATGGGATGGAGTAGAAAACAGCAAAAAATTGTATACGAACAATGTAAGAAGAGGATTGCGAAATGGAAATCTCCGAAGAAAATTTGACTTTGTATTCGGTATTTTACGAGGAGAGTCTGTACAAGCTCCAGAATGGAGTTCTGAATATTGTCAAAAACTTAAACGTACCTTTTTACCTGACCGGTGGAACCGCGCTTAGTAGAGGCTACTATAATCATCGTTATTCAGACGATTTAGATTTCTTTTTAAATCACGATTCAAATTTTGATTCTTATGTGAGTTCTGTTCTCGAGGAACTCAAAACCAAAGGTTTTTATTGGAGTAACGAGATAGGTTTTGTTAAATCTATGGACTTTTATTCTTTAATAGTTCAGCATTCAGATTTTTGCACTAAATTAAAATTGGATTTTGTCAATGATATCGTCGCTCATTTTGGTGATATACAAAATACAGACGTATATTATAGAACTGATTCAATACGCAACATTCTTTCAAATAAAATTACTGCAATATTTAGAATGTCTGCCAAGGATGTTGTTGATATTCGAGAAATCTGTATACATGAAAAATTTGATTGGAATGAAATTTTTACAGAAGTTCGCGAGAAAGAATTGGGCATTGAACCATTAGAAGTAGTAGAAATTCTTAAAGGCATTCCGAAAACAGCTTTTAATAGTATTAAATGGATCCAAACGACAGATTACGAAACATTCATGTGTGATATAGAAATTATTGCTAGAGATATGCTTGGACTAACTTTTAATAGTTTAGTAAAATGAAAAAAGGATAAGCATATTATTTCTTTGAAATGCTTGCCCTGTGATAAGCCCAGAAGTGGTTATCACAATATGCAAAAATCCTTTATTGTATCTTCGCAGAAAAAGTTTATTGACCCCTTGTTCTGCAATCAACGCCGCACCAGTCAATGTTGAAATAATACAGCCAGCATATTTTGCTCGAGTTTTATCAAAATGATAGTCTCGGCCACCACAAAGGTGTTTAGCCCGGTTTTCTAGAGTTTTAGGCTCATCTTCTTTTCCATCAGGAACGTTTAGATTGATAACAATGCCGTCAACACCTTTTACTTCGGAGTTGTTTTTAAAAACTGTGGTGGACGAAGCTCTTTTTCATCAGGTTTAGGTGAACCCTTCAACGATTTTAACATTTCATTAAAAGCTTTCGCATCTGTTGTATTTTTAGGCATTATTAGCGTTCTCTTTTTCGGAAAATAATCCGCCGAAAGAATTTAGCTTTGGAATGCCACCAAGTTGTCCACTTAAATAAAGTTTTGTCAAACAATGATCTTTTCGAATATATCCTTTAGGCATTTTATATTCGTAAAGCGCTGTTAAAGAGGTTGCTCCGTTTCGTTCATTTCTTTCTGAAATCCATATTTCATCACGACGTAAAACTTCTTGATCCATCTGCAAAATATCATGATTAGTCAAAATTAACTGTGAGCGAGTGTCTTGATTTCTTGTCTCTAAAAAAGAAACAAGCAGTTGCTTAACTAGATTAGAATGCAGACTTCGATCTAGTTCATCAACGACAATGCATACATCAGAGCCTTGTGCTGTTAAAGAATGAAAAGCAGGGAATAAATGTAAACAACGCCTAAAACCATCTGAGTTTTCTTTTATTTCAAAACGAACTTCTTCATCATTTTCGTTTTTGTGATAAGATACCATTTTGAAAACAGTTAATTGGCTATTTCGAAATTCAAATTTGCAAAAATCATCGGCAAGATTGACAGCCCAGACCATCTTGTTTCCAGCGGAAAGTGTTTGTTGTATATCTTCTAGATCACTGCTACTAAATCCACTAGCTTGTGGAGTTATTTCTTCAAAATCGATACGAGAAATCCCTGTATCAATTAGACTCAGTGTATGAGACAGATTACGAACAGGTAAAGTTCTATCGTTAAATTGAATCAGTTTGCTTTCTGGGCTTAATATCATTAAGGAAGTACGAAACCAGTTAAAAACTTTTTGAATAGAATCCATTCCTTCAAGTTTTTTTGTCAAAACGCTGGATAGAGCCAGTTTGTTTGGTAAGGTTGATTGGAAATGTTCTTTTGATGTTTTAGGTATATTGGGACTGAATTTATAAACTCCATTTTCTCGAGAGAAAAGAAGAGATTTTCTTTTTTCATTGAAGCAGATAAGCGTTTCTTTTGTTACTTCCGAATTAAAAAGTGAAAAATCATAATGGAATAATTTCTCATCAATAATTAAATCAAAGGCGAAGAAGCTCGGTTTATCAGCACACTCCTTTGACAAACGAAAATAATCGAGAAGAAATTTGCCAAACGGATTAAAATCTGTCGATGTAATCATTTGTGATGCAAAAGCAATCGCCTTGACTAGATTTGATTTTCCAGAAGCGTTTCCACCATAGATAAGGGAAATTGGCAACACATTTAAGTCGTATTCTGGAACATATTGAATATGATTAGAGTGTTGTTTCTCTTTTTGTGCAACAAATGAGATAGAGGTTGGCTCTTTAAAGGACTTCCAATTTTCAACGGTAAAGCGAACTAGCATAATAACTCCTGCATGCTTTACAAATATATGAAATTTAAATCAAAAAGTTGAATATGAAGAGAAAAAATCTCCATAAATGATTGTTTTTACCGTTTTTTATAAGAGAAACATCTGTTTTTTGCTAAATCAAGCTAATTACTCTCCGAAATCTAATTTGGGTAATCCATTTACGATGTCCATGGTTTTGAGGCTTAAGTCGATGACAGAGACGAGGGTGTCGAGGATGTAGCGGGGGTTTTGGTGCTCGAGTGCCCAGTCGTTGCAATCGTTGGTGATTAGGCTGTCTTTGTCCTGCGTGACGGCGTAGCGTTCGAGGATCCAGTCGATGGCGGATTTGCCATTGACGATGTATTCGTAAGCACGCTCGGGGATGTTTTCGATTGTAATGGAATTGTTGTAGAATATTTTCGATTTGTCGGCCTTGCTTGCAAAGCGCATTTTGTCGGGGATGCGGAAATACTTGTATTCTTCAGGGGTATAGGTTTGGCCTGTTGTTTTTATAAGTTTATTGCCTGTGATGTTTATGCCGAGTGTTTTGGCTATTTTTTCTGCTTCGTCACTTGATTTTTCGTAGTTCAAGTGAAGGTTTGCGAGGGCGCGGCCTGCACGCTCAAAGGCAGAGAAATCTTCGTATTTAGAAACAAAGATGATTTTGGGTAGAGATTTTTTGAGATCATCTTTGAAAGTTTCTCGGTAGTCTTTGCTGTGAAGGAATCCATAGACATAATAGAAGATGTTTTCTTTGGTTATTTTTTTGGATGAGCCATAAAGGCGTTTGGCTTCGGCGAGGGCCCAGTTAGAGATACCGTCTCTTTTTTCGAGTTCTTGTGCAAAGAGGTCGCTTTTATTTGGTTCCGCATAGTAGTAGAGAGGGAAGCATTGACTTTTGCCAATGAGTTCAAGATCAGGAAGAATATTTGAAATGATACAAGAAAAATCTTTAGTTACACCAATTCCAGAAACGCAGATGACAAGGTTTTGCGTGTCGGGGGTGGGGAAAATGGTCAACTGTTGATAGGTTCTTTGAATAAATTTTTTCTCATAGCAAAAATTCTGCTTGAAGAATGGACGATACATAGATATAATATTTTTTTCTGGGCTTTTAGAATACGTGATGTTATTTTCTAAATCTTTCAAGAACATATCTGTCCAAGTAATCTTTGTTGTATCATATTTGACAAAATCTTTAGAGCTCTTGTTTGTTTTTGATTGGTGGAAAAGATCTTTTTGTTCGTTATAATATTCAACCATTTTTTGAATGTTTTTAGTCAAATTTTTTTTCGAAGAATTATAAAGCCAGCAATCTTTATTTGTTGCAATACCTAATGAATAGTTCACAAACAAACTTTTCGTCCCCATATCAAACTTCTTTTCTGGAGCGAGTGGTGTGAGTGTATCAAATACATCACCGCGTTGGTTAATCCAGTCGGCTTTTTCATTAGGTGTAATGGATTCCCATTTAATCTGCTGAATCGAGGAGGCTTCTTTTAAGATTTCGAGTTTCCGCTCACGAGTCAAGTAATCGCCAATATCGTGGTAATGGATTTTGCAGGGTTCCTGTTTTTTACTCGGGTTATAAACAAGGAAAGTAATTGTCACTGGGGTACGGCTACCACTACCGAAAATTTTACCCCCTTCTTTTCGAGAAAGTTCTCCGCTTGTGCGTTGATTCCCACGAAGATTTAATACCCAAATGCTTGTGAATTCTTCGACAAGGCTTTTTCGCATGCCGTCTTGCCCGTTACCGTCTAGCCAACTTCCATTGGTAATAAAAGCAACGATGCCGCCTTCTTTGTTTTTTTGAATACGGTCACTGGCGAGGCGAAATGCTTTGATATAGGAATCGTAAAGAGACTTTTTTAAATTCGCAGAGGACTTTGCTGCATAGGTATCTTCAATACGGGCGTCTAAAATGGGGTAGCTTAAATTTTGAGCGTTGTCGTTTGCACTTTTTTGCCCCACAGAATAAGGAGGGTTTCCAATGATCACGCGTACAGGGGTTTTTCGCTGTTTTTCTACTTCTTTATAATTGTCGCTAAAGTAATCGTCTAATTTTACACTTTCTTGGCTGCTGCCTTTGTGTTCGGCTGTTTGGAATGTATCTGTTAGGCATATTCCATTGAAGGGTAAATATGCTTTAGACTTATTCAAGTAATGGTAAACGCTTTCAATGTTTACATCGGCAATGTAGTAAGCTAGGAGTACTATTTCGTTCGCGTGGAGTTCTTTTTTATATTTGCGTTCCAAGTCTTCTTTTTTTATTAGGCCACTTTGCAATAATCTGGTAATAAACGTGCCTGTGCCTGTGAAGGGGTCTAAAATATGAACGTCTCGGTTTGTCAAATCGGTATGGAATTCTTCGTGCAAAAGGATATTTACGGAGTGAACAATAAAGTCCACGCATTCAATGGGTGTATAAACAATGCCGAGTTTTTCAACGGTAGTGGGGAATGCTGATTTGAAAAACTTTTCGTAGAGTTCTTTAATGACTTTCTGCTTGCCTTCTAGATTATCTAATTGCCCCACATTGGTACGCACAGAGGTATAGAATTTTTCAAGTTCATCGACTTCTTGATCCACGCCTTCTTTGCGAAGTTCTTTAATAACACGCGTCATGGTGCGTGAGATAGAGTTATTTTCAATAAATTTGTAATCTCCAAAGAGTGCATCAAAAACAGGTTGTGTGATCATGTGCTGGGCAAGCATTTGCACGGCATCTTCTTCTGTGACAGAATTATTGATGTTCTTGTGGAGAGCGGCTAAATATTTTTCAAAAAGTGCACTTATTTTGCTGTTTTTTAAATCACGTAAATAATCAATACGTGCAATAAATTTCTTGGCAATAACACCAATGCTTTTGGCCCAGTTTTCCCAATAATATTTTTCTCCCACCTTTTCTACAAGGCGTGCTTTGAATGCGGCTTCAAATTCATGGAATCGCATTTCGATTTGGCTCGGGTCAAACGGAATGGGTTCATCATTATTTCGAGCACCAAATGGTTGCCTTTTGTGCTGTGCCGCAGGTTTGACAGCTACAATTCTCGGTGGTGTTTTCTTGTTTAAGAGAACGCTGTTGACCTCGGCATTGAATCTGTCATCATGAGAACGGAGTGCATTTAAAATATCCCACACTACCTTAAAACGTTTGTTGTCGTTGAGAGCTTCATCTGCCGTTTGATCTAGTGGAACTACCACAGGAATAATGATGTAGCCGTATTTCTTTTCGTTTGGAGACCCTTTTTTAAACGTGCGCATCACGCGGCCTACGCTCTGGACTACATCCACTTGCGAATTACGTGGGCTCATAAAAATCACGGCATCTAGTGCTGGAACGTCAACTCCTTCGGACAAGCAACGCACATTACTGACTATACGGCAGGTGTTGCTTTCGGTTTCTTCTTTAAGCCAATCAAGGGTGCTTGTTCGTGCAGAGGCACTCATGGAGCCATCGACATGGCGAGCTTCAATATTTACCAAATGATTTTTAGAATTATTTTTGAGGTCTTTTTCGTATTGCTCTGAAATGTAGGGCATTACTTTTTCAAAATTCTTCGAAGAGCTTGGCATATTGGGTTTGCCAATTTTTTGGCAGAACGCCACGGCTCGTTTCATTACGCCAGGGTCTGCATTCCATGTGACTCCATCATCGCCTTGAATCAGTTTGGAAAGCGCGCTAATGACCCCTATCATTTTTGAGGAATCGTCAAAATCGAATTCTTTGCTCTCATTGTTTTTAAGCGTGGTCAATAGGCTTGGTGGTAAATCGTACTCGTTGACCGAAAGGACAAGTACTTTGTAATCGGTGAGAAGCCCTTTATCGACCGCATAACCAAAACCTACGCGGTAAAATTCTTCTCCAAAAACTTTTGTGTCGTCCATAGAAAACAGAATGCAATCGTCTTGTTCTTTGGCTTTACTTTTCGCGCTTTCTCCGTATACGCGCGGTGTGGCTGTCATGTATAGGCGTTTGTGGCCTTGGATAAATTGATTGCTATGGATTTTTACAAAATGACTTTCGTCTACACTTCCGTATTTTACGCCTGTGGTGCGGTGGGATTCATCGCAAACAATTAAGTCAAAGGCTCCAAAAGAGTTTTTCGTTTCTTTAAGGATTGCTTTTTGTGCTTGTGATACTACGTCGATGGATTGATAAGTAGAGAATATGACGGGGAGTTTTTTTTGCGCTCGGGCAAGTTCAATGTGTTTTATAATTGTTTTTACATTGGTGCTTGCAGGTATAGAAAGTTCGCTTAAGTTGTCTTCGATTTCGTCGAAATCTTCTTTTGCGTTTTTCTTAATTTCAGAAGCGGTAGCATCAGAACACACCCCTATTGGGTAAATGTCTTTTGATGTGTCTGCCATCCAAGAATTTAACGCTTGGCCGAGGAGTGCAATGGAAGGAACCATAAACAACACAAACCCATCATTTTTTACCATACTTTCGGTAATCAGGAGTGATGTATAGGTTTTACCTGTTCCGCAAGCCATAATGAGCTTGCCTCTGTCGTGGTCTTTGAAGTAATCGTTAGCCTTTTGAACCGCCTCTTTTTGGTGGTCCATCGGCTTTTTTGTTTTATGCTTAATCTCTGTCTTGCCCTGCCATAAGGCATTCCAATCTAAAGAGGATTCATCAAGATCGGCGGTAGTTAGGCGTGTTACAGGAGGATTTTGGTTGTTAAGCGTTTCTTCGGCGTTTGCGCCCCACTTGTTAGAAGTTGAAACCCATACACGAAGTGCAAATTTCAATTTGCCTTTTTCACCAAAGCCGCGGCTTGATGTGGCAATAAAGGAATCGACTGCTTTTTTGTCTATGACGGTTTCTTTGGCGTAGCATTTGCATTGAATAGCCCAGTAGGTGTCTTCGTTTGTTTTAGCGACAAGGTCTATCCCTAAATCACGCCCACCTAAGTCTTCTTTGTAAGGAAATTCGTCCCAAAGCCAAACGTCGGAGAGTAAGCCTTTATAACGGTTATCGTTTTGAAAAAAGCGTTTCATTAACTTTTCAAACTTATTCCCCTTTTCTTTTTCGGTGGCAGACTGACGGACTAATTCAAGAATATCGGCAAAGGTCATAAAACAAATTCCCGCAAAAAGAAGAAGGTAATCAATCATCAAATTATATAAAAAAATAAGACAAAGGTTTTTTTATGCGTTTTTTACGAACGGCCATTTGGTCATAAATAGGCAAGCATTTTTATGGCAATCATTTAGTATATTAACCCATTTTTAGAGATCGCCGAACTTGAGTTGCCCATAAGTGCTTTTTTTCTGCTCAAAGGCTTTCCATTTCGGTCTTTAATTTGTTATATTACAGCTCGTTCAACCAACATGCGGGAGTAGCTCAGTTGGTAGAGCGTCAGCTTCCCAAGCTGAATGTCGAGAGTTCGAACCTCTTTTCCCGCTCTTTAGAAATCGCCCCAATTCGGGCGATTTTTTTTGTTTTCGGGGCAATTTCGCCAATTATCATGTCAACTACAACATTTTTTATGAAACCCAAAACCCCCTTTGGATTTCATAGAATTTCTGGAAATCCCTGCGCGAGCACGAGATTGAAATGTGAAGCGATTCACCAGAGAGAGTCGCAAGGAATATTCACAAAGTCCATCCCTTCGATGGAATCCAGTGCGTAAATGGGAATGATTCCTGTTCTGATATTAAATTCAATACGGGTAGAATAAATTGTGCAATTTCACTAATGGCATCCTGTAAAGATCCCACTGTTTCCAAGGGCTTGGACTTTTTCACAAAACCATGCCATTGACTTTGCTTCGATAAATCAGACCAAAACTCTTCGGTCAATGCAATTGGGGGTTTATTGGGAAAACTTGTTTTACGCCGCTCAAAAGTACTTTTGATTGCTTCAGAAAATTGTGTTTGTTCAAATTCAAACATTCGGGATAAAAGACAAAGATCATAAAAGTCCTTCATGCGACTATTCGCGATGCCGAGCTTGACCATTGCTTCGATTTTTTCTGCGGCAAGTGTATAATGCGAATAACCCCTGATGTGAGCTTGTGGAAAATCTAGAATGGATGGAAAATCAATAAATTCAGCTTTAGGCACAACGGCATCACCAAAGCCAATATCAATTTGAATGGGGATGCGAGCCTTTCCAAGCATACCAACCATAGTGATCCGCACACCATTATATTCCTGCCATTCTTTTATTGGTTCTACTTTCAAAGAATTGATTTGAAACTGAACGCCGTCATCCTCATAAGGATCTGAAATCACTTCGGTAAAAACAGTATGGAGTCTTTCAATGCTGGGATCACCAAAGCCAAGAAGGTCCACGTCCTTTGTGACTCGGAAGTTTTGTCCTTTCCAAACCAGGAACATGCTTGCCCCTTTAAGAATGAATTGATTCACATACTTGGATTGACTCAAGCGGTAAAGTAACCGTTCCTGTCCATATCTCGTCAGTAACAATTCAAAATCCGCTCCAAGTTCCTTTGATTTACGCGTAAGCTGTACACGAACAAAATGAGCCGCATCGGGTTGGTTGGGTTTACTCAAACGATAGCCTCCATGTATGGTTTCATGACTTTCAGTACTCTGCAAACTTTTGCCGCTTCGGTGATTTCGTCCATGGTGGCTTGTTTATTTTTCCATACTTCACGCAAGGCTTCAATTGCCACGTCAAGGCCGACCTTGCTTCGGAATTTAAAACAATCAGCAACCGTTCTTGCCGGAGAATAAATCTGAAAACGAAATTGTCCCACAAGATGATCTTGCCTTCCAAAGGAATACGTTTTAGGATCTACAATGGTGTAGTTGATGGGAGGATACTGTACTTTGGTTTTTCTCCTACCTCGGGGAAGGGTGATCCACACTTCGTGAGGAAGTTGCGTAGTTATTCCATAAACGCTCAGAGCAGACAGCAGAGAAACAGTACATTCACCAACTTGGCGGACCGCCTCAATAATGGAACTGTGCTCTATGGCGTGAAACCCATCCTTATCAATAAACAATCCCTTCGCTGATTTTTCTAGAAAACCCTGAGCATAGAGCTTATAGAGGTACCTTCTAGAAACTCCCAGGCTTTCTGCATCCGCAGCTGAGATAAACCCATTTTGTTTAATTTGCTCTAGAAGAAGCTCTTTTTTATTCATTTTAATAGTTCTCAATTTGTATACAAATATAAATTAATGTAATCAATATGAGAACTAGAAATTTTAAAATTTTTGAAATTCATTGCATCTATCTAGTGTAATGGATTAAGAAATACCTTCATGATTTGTATGATCTGTAAAAATCATATAATTTATTGCATTCTGTTGAAGTGGTTAGATAATAAAAAAAGTATTGTAAAATCTAGGGTGAATTTCTTAAATACTTAGTAATTTAGCTAAATTAAGCATGTATTGTCAGCTTCCCAAGCTGAATGTCGAGAGTTCGAACCTCTTTTCCCGCTCTTTAGAAATCGCCTCAATGTGGGCGATTTTTTTTGTTTTCGGGGCAATTTCGCCAAATTTCATGTCAAGGGTACCTCTGAAAATGATAACACGTAATCTTTGACGGCGTTATTCGGTCATGCCAACGAACAAGCTTGTTGTCGCGACACTCTCCTTGCTCGCTTTATGTATCATCAAAGCATTTTTAGAGGCACCCTGTAGAAGGTGTGGTGGTTTTGGGGAGAAAATGGGGTGATTTTTTTGGTGAAAATATTGCATAAAAGTGAAAGAAAGACAAACAGAGAAATCAAAAAAAATCCCTTGTGTTACACAAGGGATTTTGCATTAGATGCTTTTCTGAATTAGTATTTGTGAATTAAAAATTATTCACTCTCTTGAATTCGGAGTGGTTTCCGTTATTGGAACGGATAATATAAAGGCCTGCTGGTAGTTTGGATAAATCTAAGAACGAGCCTCTAGTTTGTGATATTTTGTTGCCGTTCATATCAAATACTTCAAGTGTGGTTTGATGTGTAACATTCCAATGAATGGTGCGGCCATTACGTAATAGTACAGAAGATTGGATCTGCCCTAAAGAAGCGATGGTGCGAATAGGTAGAATGTCGCCACTGGGGCCTACCAACTGTAGGTTTGTAATGGTTAGAGTTTCCCAACGCTCGCCTGGAACAGTAAATTGAAGAGTTACGGATTCTGTTTTTGAGGCGGTAAAAGTGCATGTATATTTGGCAACATCTCCAGAACTTGAAACATGAAGAGGTTCTGAACAATATTCGTTTAATGTGACTTCGACATCCATCGAAGCTCCGCCTCTTGATACACTGGCTTCAAAAGAAAGTGTGTAGGCTGTGCCAGAATTGACTGTAGCAAGAGTTCTCGAAACAGTTCTTGTTTTACCCCAGTCAGAGCCTTGCCCAATCGAGACTCCATTCACTTTTTCATTGGAGAGGTTTGAATTTTCTGCAGTCCATTCAGCAGATTCTACAACTGTAGAAGAAGAACTTGAAGAGACTGAAGAAGAACTAGGTGAAGTAACAGAAGAGGAACTTGGAGTTACTGAAGAAGAGCTCACAGGAACAGAAGAGGAGCTTGACTTCACGGAAGAAGAACTTGGAATTATTGAGGAAGAGCTCACAGGAATAGAAGAAGAGCTAGACTTCACGGATGAAGAACTTGGAGTAACTGAAGAAGAGCTCACAGGAACAGAAGAGGAACTTGATTTCACTGAGGAAGAGCTTGGAGTAACTGAAGACGATGATTGTCCGCTGCAAGTATTCAAATTGGCATTGGATTTTGCAAAAGTGTAATAGGAATCAACAGGTTCTTGAATGGTTAATCCTATAACGCCATCTGCAATTCTAGCATTTAGGTTTGAAGTGTTCATCCATTCTTGATAGTCCGAATTACTCCCTCCACCAACTCCATAACCATCATCGGCAATTATACTTTTGCCTAACCATGATTTAACATTAGCCCATGTGACATTGTTATTGTTGTCTCCTCTGATTCGAGCATTGTCTCCTTGAGTGCGACCTCCAGAAGTAAAGGCATAGTCAATTTTACTTTTATCAAATAAATTATACCATGTGGCCAGATCATTATTAAACCAAGGGGAAATATCTACAGCTATTTTAGCATTTGGTAGTTTTCCTTTAATGGTAGAAACGATTTCATTAAAATATTTTCCAGCAAGATTGGCATCTGGAATGCCTCCGCCATCTTGGTTCCAGGAGGATTTTGCATCTCCCGTGACGGAGTATTGGACAAAGTCAGGTTCAATCAACCAGATGATGGCTTTATCAGTTCCATAATCGGAGGCGATTCCTTGTGCGTAATTGGAGTAACGTGAAATAATAGAACTCCAATGGTTACGAATCATATTCGCTCCACCAGTACAATGGTTGGGAGAACCCATGTCGCAATCTACTAATCCATTGTCTTTGCCGTACTCGGCAATCACATAGGCATAGATTACTGGGGTGACGTTATTCGATTTGGCTGTTCGAATCATTTCGCCTTCCCAATAAGTATTATAATCGTTGTTGTCACCCAACCATATAGCCACATGGTCTAAGTTGGATAAAGAAGCGCCGCTTTTCCATTGACGGCCAAAATTAAATGTGCAATTTTCAAAGCCTGCAAAAGCAGTTGAAAAAGCCATTAACGAGAAGAAAAGAACTTGTAATTTTTTTTGCATACGATTCCCAATGATAAATGTTTTTTTCAAACACCACCCTAACGACTAATGCATAATTAACAGTAGTCGTATCCCACACTAATATCCATCTCTAATTTACAGTTTTATAGCATAAATGCTTGTAAAAAAGACATTTACAGAGATTTTTTAGTGTCGTTTTTATGTGACCTAAAACAAGTTGATACAAAAAGACTCAGTTTTCTGAACCTATTATCGTTAATGTTTTTTGAAAAATAGGCATTTCTTTTATGAAGCCCTATTATTGCTTAAAGGGTATTATTTGATGGTAAACCCACTAGGAAAAATCAAGGTGGTTTTTATTGAAAAAAGTATGCCTATAAAACAACGAGTAAAAAAAGATATGCTTGATCAATGAGACGAACATATCTGACTTTTATTCTTACTCTAAATAGGTATAGCCGTACAAACCAGAACGATAAATATTCAGAAATTCCTTACCTTCTTGCAAGGAAATTTTGCCTTCTTTAACAGATCCAGCAACCCAGTTTTCCATAGTACGAACAAGAGCTTTATCACTAAAATTAACGTAGTCTAATACATCTTCAACAGACTCGCCATCAATAATCTTTTCGATTTTATAGGTGTCTTCATCGCAGACAATATGGACTGCATTGGTATCACCAAAAAGATTATGTAAGTCGCCTAAAATTTCTTGATAAGCACCTACAAGATAAACGGCCATGTAATAAGGTTCGTCTTTTTTTAATGGATGTAAAGGCAGTGTTCTTGAAACTTCTCCGCCGCGCACAAACATGTCAATTTTTCCATCGGAATCACAGGTGACATCTTGTAATGTGGTTTCTACAATAGGCTCTTCATTTAAGCGTTGGATAGGCATAATAGGGAAGATCTGGTCGATGGCCCAACTATCAGGAAGGCTTTGGAATAAAGAGAAGTTTCCAAAGTATTTTTCTGCTAAAAGACGAGGAAGGCTGCTCAGTTCATAAGGAGGGTGTCTCAAGTCTTTGGATAAACGATTGACGTCTCGTGCGATACTCCAAAAAAGTCTTTCGGCCATGGCACGCGTTTGTAAATCAATCGAGCCCATTTTGAATCCGCTTAAAGAGTCATCATTTAATTGAATGGCATCATGCCAGTTTTCTAAGAGATTCTTTGGGGTAAGGCCTTTGTAAATCGAATAAAGGTCTTTTACAATATCAGGAGCGTCTTCTGCAATTTCATGGGTTTCTTCATCAAAAAAAGCTGGCCCTGCGGTTTCCAAAATATTAAAAATCAAAATAGAGTGGTGGGCTGTTAAGGCTCGCCCCGATTCTGCAATGACGTTTGGATGAGCTATTTCATATTTATCACAGGCTTCTGTTATAGAATAAATAACGTCATTAGCGTATTCTTGAACTGAATAGTTCACAGAACTTGCGTTACTGCTTCTTGTTCCATCATAATCTACGCCAAGCCCGCCACCGATATCTACAAACTCAAGGTTCATGCCGAGTTGCTTAAGTTGTATGTAAAACTGAGAAACTTCACGAAGCCCAGATTTGATTTTTCGGATATTGGTGATTTGGCTACCAAGATGGAAATGGATTAATTTGAAGCAATCGCACATTTGTTCTTCGCGAATGTAGTCGAGGGCTTCCAAAAGGTCTGAACTGTTTAATCCAAACTTACTATGGTAACCGCCAGACTCTTCCCATTTACCAGAGCCGTTACTAGCGAGTTTAATGCGAATACCAATATTTGGCCTAACTCCAATACGTCTTGAGAGTTCGACCACTAAATGAAGTTCATTCATTTTTTCTACGACAATAAAAATGTTTTTACCCATTTTTTGTGCAAGTAGAGCGAGCTCAATAAAATCTTCGTCTTTATAACCATTACAAATGATTAAGGCTTCAGGGTTATCCATGTTGGCAAGAACAGCATGGAGTTCTGGTTTAGAACCAGCTTCTAAACCGATATTAAACTTTTTTCCATGGCGAACGACTTCTTCTAAAACGGCGCGTTGTTGATTTACTTTAATTGGAAATACGTTAAAATAGGTACCATTAAAATTGTACTCTTTTATGGATTTAGAAAAGCATTCATTTATTTTTTCTATTCGGTTATCTAAGATATCTGGAAAGCGTAAAAGCATTGGGGTAGAAACATCACGAATAGCGAGTTCTTGAAGAAGTTCAAAAAGATCAATCGAAGGTCCTTTGGCTTTTAACGGACTGACTGTGGCATGCCCTTTTTCATTGATGTCAAAATAGTTGATTCCCCAACCTTTAATATTGTAAAGGTCTCTAGAATCATCAATACGCCATTTTCTCATGATTAACCGTTTTTGAAAAGTGAAACGAGATAAACGATAGAAAAATCAAAAGAAATTATAAATAAGGAATCACTGGAATTTAAAAAAAAGACGCCTCTAAGTAAAGGAGGGTAACTTAAAGGCGTCAGGGAGTGTTTGGGTATCAATAAACTACTTAAATAAAACGACCAGAACAAGAATTTCTAAATTTTCTTGTATACTCGAGTATACAATAAAATTAGTATTCTAAAGAGAAGGAAACGCCAGCTCTGTAAGGCAGAATGGATAAAGGCTTTTGTATTTGGACTTCAAAATGGCTTAAAAAAGACCAATAGGGGCTTGTTTGGATTTGCAAACTTTGTCGCCAAGAAACCCCTTTTTTTGACTCGTTTTCGGCAAAAAGAAACTCGTTTTTAAAAGAAATGGCCTCTTCTGGATTTAGAGTAATTCCAAATAATAGTTGAGGGCGGTGATTCCAATCAGAAAAAGAATTACCTTGAAGACGTATTTTGGAAAAGAGTTCCAACTTTTTAGGGGCATGGATTAATGCGTAAAAGCGCCATTGAGGTTTTCCACATTTTTGACGAATGTCTCGGCAAGACCACGTAGATTCGATAAAGCCTATAGACTGTGTGGCTTTTAATGAGGCGTCTGCACTCGCTACGGTGGCTCCTGTGTCTATGGGAATACTTATTTTTTGAGACAGATTTAATTCCAAAAAAGAAAAACTGAATTTTTGATTTTGAGTAGACCAAAGGGTGCTTTGAGCTACGCTTTTTGGAAGCAGCAGGGGACTTTGGAGAGAGTCTTTTGAATGAATGTATAGTTCGCTTTTCCATTGCCACGGGCGATTCTTTTGAGATGGCGTTTTGAGCCTGAGTCGAGCTAGTGGTTGTTTCTTTTGAATATCATACCATAAACTAAAGTCTGCCGTTTTATTTTGATACCTTGTCAGGAAATAATGCCTTTTAAAAAAAGAGTATAGGTGCAGTTGAAGCTGGTGCTCGCCTTTTATAAAATGACTTTGAATCCCATAGTTTGTATCTGTAGTGAAGAGCATTGATAGAGAATGTTTTCTAATAAAAAACCGACCAAAGTACCCTTTCATAGGCTCAAGCGGGATTCCCGTATTTAAATGAGAATAGGTTAAATTCCCTAAAATAGCCGTGTTCTTTTTTCTTTTGTATGTTAAAGTAAAAATGGAATCAGGCCTTGCTTCCAAATGGAAAGGCGTAAAATTGGCTTTGAATTGGAGTCGTTGTTTTTTTAATTCTGAAAGAGAATCAATTTCTGTTTTCCAATTCATTTTTGCATATTGGTATTTTCTTTTGATTGTTTTTATAGAATCTGTGGAACAGCTTTGACTTAAATAAGCTTCCATATGAGAACAAAAGCCCTCTTCGTCTTCGTGCTCCAGTAACACTAAAAACTCTTCCACTTGCTCGTAAGAGATAAGACCATCATCCCACCACCAAAAAATTTCTTCTGTTTGAGGTAGTGCCTTAGATAGACAATTAAAGGTAAAAAGTAGCCAGATTATTTTTTTGCTTATCACTTGTTTGTACCACTTGGCAATGAAACCATTGTTCCTGTATTTGTTCAGTTAATAGGTATTACCCCTTTCTTTAAACGAATAAAACAGCAAAAAGAATCATCTGTCATAGAAAAACTTTTTTTACATTTAGAGAATGGCTTTTAATAAGAAAAATAAAGTACGTACAGAGTTTCCTTTGTTTAATGGAAAACGAGTGTCTCCTTCAAAGGAAGGCTTAAATAAGCTCATGCTGTTTCATGGTGTTGATCTTCAAAAAGAAACGCTTGAAAAGCTTTGGGCTTATCATCAAATGATTCGAGAACATAATGGCGATCAAGATTTAACTCGATTAAATGCTTTTGAAACCATTGTGGAACGTCATTATGCGGATTGTACTTTAATCAACGCTTTTGTGCCTGAATGGCCATCTCGGATGATTGATGTTGGGAGTGGCGCTGGGTTTCCAGGAATTCCTTTAAAGCTAGTGAATCCTGAAATTCGCTTGACTTTATGTGAACCAAGGCCTAATCGAGTGGAGTTTTTGAATAAGGTGATTCAAAAATTGGATCTAAAAGGGATTGATGTTTTTGGCCATAAAGTCACTAGTCGAAGCATGACGATTGCAATTAATGGAGTGATTAGCCGTGCGTTTGAATTGATGGAAAAAACGCTCCCACGCCTTGAAAATTCATTGAAAGTGGGTGGCCGAGTGTATTTTATGAAGGGCCCTGCTGTCCGTGAAGAACTCGCTACTTTACACCCAGAAGACTATGGATATAAACTAGTAGGAAAGCATTTTTACACCATTCCACAAAGCACACAAGATCGCGCCTTGATAATCTTAGAACGCACCGAAGAAAAACCCTCTAACGCCCGTTGAGTTTTTTTATGAAGAACCAAGCGTCATTTGCTTGGAAAGCAAATAGCGAAGGCACGAATAAAAAAATATTACAATTCAATTAAATCATAATAGTGAATTACTAGACGAAAATGGATTTTACTTTAGAGCGACTCTTGTGTGGCACACAACGGAGCGAGAAAGTAAAACCATTTCCGTCAACAAGAGTAACATTGAGCTTTAGTGAAAAAACCATTTCCGTCAATAATGGTTATATAGAATCATATCGTAATGAAAAAAATGCTTTTCCATGAAAAAAAACAGACGTAAACTATGTAAAAAATGACTTCGCCATTAAAAAAGCACATCCTTTTTTCGTTTAAACAACTGAACAGAAGCTGATTCTGTTCTTTTAGCCGAGAATGTCGGTAAAACGAAAATAAGGAAAAATGATGAATCAAACCAATACAAAATACCCTTACGCTAATTTGATGACAGATCTTACTTTCAAAAAAGCGTTTAGCCCCGATAATGAAAACACAAAAGTCAATTTAATCAACTTACTCAACGATTTACTAGATTCTCAAATTCCAAACCCCATTGTCGATGTATTTTCACAAGATAAAGAAATAAATCAGACAGGGAGCAAAACTTCTAAAACCTCGGTTGTTGATTTACGTTGTCAAGATTCCTTAAATAACACTTTTGTGGTTGAAATTCAAATTAAAATGAAAACGAATTTTTTCAAACGTATTGTCTATTACTCCAGTCAGCTAATTGTCCAGCAAGGCATTCTAGGTCAAGTATGGGATTATGATGTTAAACCCGTATTTATTATCTCAATAGTTGATTTTGAACTATTCCCCGACCAAGAACTTGTCCATAGAGCAAGCATTTGTAACATCGAATCAGGCATTCAATTAATCGATTCGGTCAATTATACTTTTATAGAACTACGGAAATTGAAGAAATTAGATAAGCATACGGATGATTTAAGAAAATGGATCTATTTATTTAAGAATTTGAATAAACTAGAATCGTTACCCGAAGCTCTTCACCAGAAAAAATTCAAAAACTTGCTTTCTTATACCGAAGTAGCTAAATTTACAAAAGAGGAATTTCAACAATACTTAAAAGAAATGCACTTTGAATGGGATACATACGCTGAAGAGCTCTATACCAAAACCCGGATTGAAGAAGGGATAAAAAAGGGTATTGAACAAGGTGCGCTTAACGCTAAACGAGAAATGGCAAAAGGGCTGCGTGATGATGGCATTCCGTTACCAATTATAATGAAAAGATCTGGCCTTTCCGAAGAAGAAATCAAGTCGCTGTAGAATTATTCTTTACTTAAAACACCTTTTGTTATTTTGCAAAAGGTGTTTTTTCATACCGAATCAAGCGTTTAATTGTCCCACAGGGGTATCACTTTCACGCTAACCATGCATGTATGAAAATGAGAAACCCCTCTAAAACAACCCTGTTTTTTCATGAAGAGACAATAAAACGCTCATCTAAACCAACCCCGTTTTTTTTCATGCAGAGACAAGCGTATTTTGATCCCATAAAGGGATCATTCCCGCAAGGGGATCACTACCACAAGGGTATCACTCTCACGTAAAACTTCTAAGTGTTCGTGTTTACCACAAGGGTATCACTCTCACGTAAGTAGTAAACTACTAAGTGTTCGTGTTATTGTAAATCAACTAGCGTAGACGCAAATGAAAAAAACAATAGTATTCAATTAACAAATACTATTAAAATAGCAGACGGGAATGGCTATTATTGATGAGCTCTTCTGAAAAAAAGAAAAGCTCATCTAAACAAACCGAGTTTTTTTTATGAAGAA
>LIUM01000017.1 GCA_001462345.1 Fibrobacteria bacterium AD312
TGCTAGTATTGCCTCGTCCATCTTTTGAAAAACCACTTGTCTTAGCCATCATTTTGTATGCCTTTATTGTTTGGAAAAATTGTTTTTTAATACTCGAAGAAGCAAAAGTAGCGGCTAGAGTTTTTTTATTATACTGTATTT
This sequence comes from Fibrobacteria bacterium AD312, assembly GCA_001462345.1. Classification (GTDB taxonomy): domain Bacteria; phylum Fibrobacterota; class Fibrobacteria; order Fibrobacterales; family Fibrobacteraceae; genus Fibro-01. Next base: position 142 of record LIUM01000017.1, read on the forward strand.
ATATTACAATGTATTGCTTTTGCACATAAAAAGATGTATATTAATGTGTAATAGAAGTACAAAGGAGTACGTTATGGCAAATTCGAATGTGACAATTCGTTTGGATTCAGAACTCAAAAAAATGGGAGAATCCCTTTTTGACGATTTGGGGTTATCTATGACCGCTGCGATAACCGCCTTTATAAAGCAGGCTGTACGGGAACAGTGTATACCTTTCAAACTTACAAGAGATGTTTCAAAAACTCCTAATGTCGCGACTTTACGTGCTATTCGGGAAATAGAGAAAATGGAAAAGAATCCATCGAAATATAAATCATATTCCTCTGCCAAAGAAATGTTAGAGAGCTGCCTTTAATGAAGTATGAAATCATACCGTCTTCAACGTTTAAGAAAGATCTTAAACTGGCTAAGAAAAGGGGACTAAATTTATCCTTTCTTAAAAGAGTTATTGATTTGCTTGCCGCGAGTGATTCTCCCTTGCCTAAAGAATATAAAGATCATAATTTATGTGGCAATTATGAAGGCTTTCGTGAGTGTCATATTCAGCCAGACTGGTTGTTAATTTACAAGAAGAATCAGGAAAATTTATTCCTTTATTTGACAAGAACTGGATCTCATAGCGATTTATTTAAGAAATAAAATCACTCCATCTGTTGTCCTTTTTGAAAAGCACCTCTTCTCAAGCATCATCTTTAGTGCTGATATTTTCTAAAAAAGTTGGTTTTTCATTGACTAAAGTAGGTAAAGTAACGGACAGTGTACAGAATTCCTATAAATTGGTTTTTACTTTATTCGTAATCCAGTGCGTATCCTTTTAATAGCCCAATTCCAATAACTCAATTTCCTTACTTGTCCTGAATGCTTCCTATAGGGATTTGTTTCGTTGTCTATTTCTAAAATCCGTTTTAAAAAATTTAAAACGCACAAAAATAAGAATGTATATTTTGAATTAAATGACGACTGATTCCACAAAATATTTTTGCAAGAGAGGGGCTGTTTCAGCTCGTTTGAATCTTGTGGATACTCCATTAAGGGGCGAATATTATTACGATGGTGAGCATGGCAAGTACTACTTTGGAGCGCGTTACTTTGACCCATTCTTTGGAATGTGGCTGAGCCCTGATCCTGCAGCGGTCTTCTTTCGTGAAACTTATACGCCACTAAAGTGTCGAAGTATCATCGAAAAAGACATACTTCAGCGGTTAAACGGCGAACCCGTTCTCCTGAAGCAAAGCTTCAGAGCTTCAGCACAATTTGCAAACCCGTATACTTATGGTGGAGATCCGTTGAATTACGTGGATCCAAATGGGGAAGCTATACATATTGTAGTAGGTGCTGTGATAGGAGCAGCTGTTGGAACTGTCAATGGTGTTATACAATGTACCTCTGCAGGAGGCGGCAGTTGTGGAAAAGCTATTGGCGTTGGCTTTGTAGGAGGTGCTGTTGTTGGTGCTGGAGCTGCTGCAACGGGAGGTCTTGCCGCAAAAGCAGTAGGTGGGGGTTTTG
>LIUM01000018.1 GCA_001462345.1 Fibrobacteria bacterium AD312
CTTTAGAGCGACTCTTGTGTGGCACACAACGGAGCGAGAAAGCAAAACCATTTCCGTCAACCATAGTATTATTGACTTTTAATGAAAAAACCATTTCCGTCAACAATAGTATTAATGATGTTTAATGAAAATACCATTACCGTCAACAATAACTGTTTTTAGATGAAAAAACAAAAGCCGATTATGTTGGAGGGAAGAATAGGTAAGCGATAGAAATCGCTGCAATGATTCCTGCGAGGTCGGCTAATAACGCACATGGAATGGAATGCCTTGTTTTTCTAACGCCTACGGAACCAAAGTATACGGCAATGATATAGAATGTGGTGTCAGCTGCACCTTGGAACATACAACTCAAACGTCCTGCAAAACTATCTGGGCCATATACTTTCATGGCTTCAATCATCATCCCGCGGGCTCCACTTCCAGAAAGCGGCTTCATAAATGCCGTCGGTAATGCAGGAACAATATCGTTTCCAATACCAGCTAAAGATAATAGGTAAGAAACTCCATTCAATAATAAATCCATGGCACCACTAGCTCGAAATACAGCAACACCTACAAGAATGGCAATCAAATAGGGAATGACCATCACAGCAGTATTAAATCCCTCTTTTGCCCCTTCTACAAAGGCTTCGAAGGCTTGAACCTTTTTATAAACAGCAAGGCCTAAGAAGGCGATAATAATCCCAAATAAGGCAAGTCCACTAACAAATAAACTATTGGCTCCAAGCTCTTCTGCTGTGAGGCGTGAAAAATAAAAGAGCGTACCAAAAACGGCTGTAGTAAGGCCTAACAACCAGGCTATAGTAACGGGGTGCTTGATCTCCACTTTTTGAAAGAAACTCGTGGCAATAATACCTGTGATGGTGCTGAAAAAAGTAGCAAGAAGGATAGGTAAAAAGACGTCAGAAGGATTTGCTGCACCAAGTTGAGCTCTATAGGTCATGATGCTTACTGGAATTAAAGTAAGGCCGCTCGCATTTAATACAAGAAAGAGAATTTGAGCATCACTTGCCACTTCTTTATTGGGGTTTAATTCCTGAAGCTCCTTCATGGCTTTTAAGCCCATAGGAGTGGCTGCGTTATCTAAACCAAGCATATTGGCACTGATATTCATGAGCATGGTGCCTGTGACTGGGTGGTTCTTAGGAATGCTTGGAAATAGTCGTGTAAAAAGGGGATTGACTAGTTTAGCCAAAATCTGTATGGCTCCAGCCTTTTCACCTATTTTTAAGATTCCTAACCAGAGAGATAAAATGCCTGTTAATCCAAGAGCAATTTCAAAGGCTGTTTTTGACATTTCAAAAGCACTTTGTATGGTTGTATTAAAAATACCATTATCGCCAAAAAACAACCATTGAACAACGCACGCAATAAATGCACCAAAGAAGAATAGAAGCCAAATAATGTTTAAAACCATAAAAGTAAAAGTAGTTTTTTTTATGAAATGGTTTATTAAAAAAAATAATTACGCTTAAGGTAAGGCTAATTTTGCAATTTCTTCGCCTTGTTCTAGCAAGTGAATAGAAAATTTACCATGATTATAAAAGCCGAATGTGGGAGCGTATTCGCCTCTAGGTAAGCTAATGGAACCAGGGTTAAAGCAAAGAACTCCATTGACATTCAATTGTAATGAAGGACGATGGGTATGCCCTGAAAGAATAGCGTCTGTTTTATTTTTTGGGAATATAGAAGGTTCCCAGAGATGCCCATGCGTTAAAAAAAGACGGTAGGGCTGGTCTAATACGGGAGTATAATCAGCCATACAAGAAAAGGAGAGTAGTGTTTGATCCATTTCGGAGTCACAGTTTCCGCGTACGGCAATGATTTTTTCGGCTAAGGGATTTAATAGCTCTACAACTTCCATGGTATCGTGCCCGAGAGGAAGAGCATTCCTTGGCCCGTGATACAATAAATCGCCTAATAAAAAGAGATAATCGCAGTGATACGATTCAAAATAAGTCAATGCTTTTGCAGTGGCCGAAGCGCTTCCATGAATGTCTGATAAAATAAGAGCTTTCATAAATTTTTATATATTAAGACGTATATGCAAATAAATTATAATAATACTAAGGTCGATGTGCCCACAAAAATATCACTTCATGCTTTTTTAGTTGATTTAGGGTGTGATCGTGCGGGTGTCGCTGCTTCAGTCAATGGACAAGTCATTTCACGTACAGAATGGCTAAAAACCCCTCTAAATGAGGGGGATTCCGTCATTGTTATCGAAATAGCTCAAGGTGGCTGATTTATTTCACCGTAATTAAGGGTGATGTTTCAGAAATGAGATAATTCCATTCGTCCCTTATTTTTTCATATTCATTTGGGTCTGCATAGAGAGCAAATGTGGACCAACGAATCCCTTCTTTCTTTTTCTCAAAAGAAACGTATTCGGGTTCTCTAGAAAGTTTACCAAGAGTAGTGGCTTCAAGAGTACCTGCATTTGATCTTAAATCAAATGTCGTTTCAAAATGAGTTTCGTGTGGCATACGGATAGGGTGGTGCCTTTTATTGACTTTAGGCATACGCATAAATTGGCGTTCCCAAGTATTAGGATAGCGCCCTTTAATGCCTCCATCGGATTTTCCAAAGTACCCTTGGCTTGTAAATACCGCCACTAAAATAAATGGCTTGTCAAAGGCGTTTGCATTTTCTGTTTTAATTTGTGAAATGGAAACATCTGGAATCCCTTGAGATAGGAGGGTTTCAAGCAATTGCTCTTGTTCTTTGAGGTCTTTGCCATAAAATTTATTTCTTAAGAAAGAAGCAAATTTGCCTTCTAATGATAAGGAATCCTTAAATTCACTTTCTCCATTAGCATTAATAAACAATTGGTGGTGAATAAATACTTTATGCTCTTGATCATCTTCTAGAACAGGAGTCGTCGTTACTTTACTTTTTTCACCATCAATAATTAAAGCCACTTTCCCTTCCATGTCTAGAGGAATCGGGCGGTTATTGCCAAACTTATCCGTTGGATCTACCCACATTTCAGGGTATTTTTCTCCTGCGGGGATGTGTACAATCATATGATTAAATTGTTGTATGGTAGGTAGTTTTTCAAAGCCCATATCGGTTAAATGAATGGCGACTAATTGACTTGGAATCCCAATGACCTGAAGCATTTCTTTTAGGAGTAGACTTTGGTCTTTGCAATCACCACGACGTTCTTTTAATGTGAGTTCGGCTGTCTGAGGAATTAAAGAATGGCCGCCAAAAGCAACTTCACGATAGCGAATATTTTCTCGAACAAATTGAATTACTGCAAATAGGGCTTCTTTTCCTATACGACTTCCCTTAACTTCAAATGCTTTTTCACGAACAGAAACGGCACTCTTGAATTGATGGCGAATCATGTTTTCATAATCTTCGCCTACGTTTTGCCATTCTTGTTTTCCAGTCAATAAAATGCCAGCTCCAAAATCTCTATAGACAGGCATATAAAGTTCTTTGCGGATCACGACAGGCTCTTCTATTTTCCATTCTCTAGCATCAGGGTAATCTATTCTTTGAAGAGGTCCATATTCTTCAGTGACGAATTTAGATGTGTCTGCATAGATTTTAAATGAAGTTTGAGCGACTGGGATATCTTTACTGGACATGTAATCGGTGTAAGGAATAATGCCTTTGTTTTCAAGACTCGTTCTAGAAACCTGATAATAAATAAAATCACCTGGTTCTAATGGAGGGAGTGGAAAATGCGCTGTTTGTGATTCGTTGTCGCTACCAATTTCTGTGGCATAAGTGATATAGGCGTTTTGTAAAGTAGCTGTATGTTTTAAGGTCATTGTTGAATCATATACTTCTAATGCATTCAAGAATATCCGATCAAATCCAGGTAAGAAATCAAATGCGAATTCTTGGTAGATGGCACTTCCTCTGCGATCTAAAATCTGCATAAGCATTTCTTCTGTTCTAACCCATGAGTTTCCTTTCTCTACTTTTAAAAGCTCTTTATTGTAGTGAATGACTGCTGGGTATTCTGCATCTTTCGCTTTAGTTGAAACCGTTGTATTAATAAGGCTATTTAAGCTTTTAGGGCGTGCTTCGATAGGAGTAATTGGTTTTTGTAATGTTCTATTGTCGGCTTTACCTAAAAAGGCTTTTGTCGCTGAAAGGAAACTTTTCGCTTCTTCGTTATCGCTTTTTAGTTGAATGGCTTGAGTTAAACTTTTTTCAGCTTGTCTAAAATTTTTAAGATAAAATTGTGTTTTTCCGCGTTCTGTCCAAATGCGAGTGTCATTTTTGTCTTTTTGAATCACTTCTTCGCTAATCGCGAGAGCTTCATCATAACGTTTTAAGAATAGAAGAGCGTCCATTAAAGAAAGGCCTAAATCGATATTGGTACCAAAACGATTTCTGGAATGATAAAGTACTTCGACTGCTTCGGCGTATTGATCTAATCCCATATATGTTTTAGCAAGGTAGACTCCAAGTCTAGAGGAGGGCTGTTTGTCGTAAAGTCTTTGGACCACTAGTAATGATTGATTCCGTTGCCCTAATCCCCAGAGGGCATCGCTTAAGTTGATTACGTATTCTGGATTATTGGGGGTGTATTGTAAAGCAAGTTCAGCGAATTTTCTCGCGTTGGCGTAGTCAAAAAGCGCTTCGTACATTTCACCAAGAATAGAAAGCAACTTTCCGTTTTTTCGAACGAGATCCATTTGGGTAGAAAAGTAGCTGATGCCTGGGCCATAAAGCTCTTTTAATTGATATATAAAGCCACAGTTAATTAAATAAAGAGGCTCACTGGGATCTAAGCGATTGGCTCGTTCAAAGTAACTTAAGGCCACCAAAGGTTGGTTTTCAGATAGTCGTAGTAAACCCACTTGACTAAGAACAGCGGCATTAAATTTTTCTTGTTTTTCATCAGAAATTTTGGTGAAGTCTTTATTGAAAGTAAAGCCGTTGATTGCTCGATCCATTACTTTTTCATATTTTGGAAATAAAGCGCCTTGTGTCCAGCCAGCAATTAAAATGCCTCGACCGTTTTCCCAGAAAAAGCGTCCTTTGTATTTAAAATCGTATTTTCCAATATACTGGGTGAGTTCAAAATTTTGAATGTAAGAAGAGGCAGAACCACCACGTTCGCGAGATGTAGAAAGCGTGGAGTTGTTAGGGTCAACGCCTAGGCGTAAGAGCAGAACCTTAAACAAATCTTGAGAAGTGACTTCGTCAGGAGAAATAGTGGCTCCATATACAAATAAAGTAAGGTCTTCTTTTTTGTTCGTGAGAACTAAATCAGGATCATTATTTTGCCTTGCAATACTTAGCCAATAATGCCATAGAGAATCTTTCGTAGTCCAAGTATAACCAAGGGACTTCGACTCGTGGTTCTTAATGACTTGTGGAGAAATTTCTGGGCCAGCTTCTTGAATGAAGGATTCCTCTATTTTGAAAGATTTATAAAGAGAATCCCATTCTTTTTTTAATTCATTTAGAGGTAATGCGGAATCGGAAAGTGAAAGCGAGAGCATATAAATATTCTGCTTCGCTCCAGCGACAAAACCACACGCCTGGTAGGGTTGGTTAGAGCGCGTGCCTTCAATTTCCCAAAACGCTCCCATGATGCCTAATTTAGTCGCACCTTCTACATTTGAAAAAGAGGCTTTTTTCCCTAGGGTTTCATAACTTTGCATTTCAATTTGAGCACGGTCCATTATTTGAAGGGCTTCACCAGATTCTAAGAAGAGGGATTGTACTACGCCACGCAGTCCGTTTTTGCTATTGTAAAATTCGAGCGGTGCTCCTTCGTCGTTTAGATCACTTACCACTTCCCAGTCTGTACTTGGTAGTTCAAATTGGTATCCATTTCTAACGATTAACCCTGTGGTTTTTCTGGATAGTTCAGCTGTTGTCGATTCTTCATCGTAATAGGAAGAGTTGTAATCCTGCTTTTGAAAATCACCTTCTCCTTTTTCTGTCAGAGGAGCCCCTGTAGAAGCACAGGAAATTACAAGAAATATGGAAAAAAAGAGGAAAAATTCAAAAAAAATGGATTTTGATCGTTTCATAGTGGTTCCTAGTGCAGAAAAAGAATAAAATGTCTTCGCAATATCCTTAATTTTAAATAAATTTGCAAGCAACCGTTGGCTCTCGATTGTGAGAGCTGCGCCTATTCACAATCAACAAATGAGGATTCCTCAAATGGCTCTTAAACTTGGTATTAATGGTTTTGGTCGTATTGGTCGCATGGTTTTCCGTGCTGCTGTTCAAAATTTCTCAAAAGACATCCAGGTCGTTGGTATTAACGATCTTCTCGATGCTGATTATCTCGCATACATGTTAAAGTATGATTCCGTTCATGGTCGCTTCCAAGGTGAAGTGTCTGTTGAAGGTAACTTCCTTGTTGTTAATGGCAATAAAATTCGTTTAACAGCTGAAATGGATCCAGCTAACTTAAAGTGGAACGAAGTCGGTGCTGACGTTGTTGTTGAATCCACTGGTTTCTTCCTTGATGACGCTACTGCTCGTAAGCACATCACCGCTGGTGCTAAGAAAGTGATTATGTCTGCTCCTTCTAAGGACTCTACTCCAATGTTCGTTTATGGCGTAAACCATAAATCTTATGCTGGTCAAGACATCATTTCTAACGCTTCTTGCACAACCAACTGCTTGGCTCCAATCTCTAAGGTTCTTGACGAAAAGTTTGGTATCGTTCGTGGTCTTATGACTACTGTTCATGCTGCTACAGCGACTCAAAAAACTGTTGACGGTCCTTCTAAGAAGGATTGGCGCGGTGGCCGTGGCATTCTTGAAAATATCATTCCTTCTTCCACTGGTGCTGCAAAGGCTGTTGGTAAGGTTCTCCCACAATTGAACGGCAAGCTTACTGGTATGTCTATGCGCGTTCCTACTTCTGACGTTTCTGTTGTTGACTTAACAGTAGAACTCAAGAAGGAAACTTCCTATGCAGAAATTTGTGCTGCTATGAAGGCTGCTTCTGAAAATGAATTGAAGGGTGTTCTTGGTTATACAGAAGAAGCGGTTGTTTCTACTGATTTCCGTGACGATGCACGTACTTCTATCTTTGATGCTAAAGCTGGTATCCAACTTGATTCTACCTTCGTTAAGGTTGTTTCATGGTATGATAACGAATGGGGCTACAGCAACAAAGTTTGCGAAATGGCTCGCGTGATCGCTAAATAATTTTTCTGAAAAGAAAGAAAAATGCTCCGAATTTATTCGGAGCATTTTTTTGTATTTCTTCAAAACCGCCAGCTAGGCTGGCGGTCCAAAATAAGCCTTCTGGCGATGATGAAATGAATAAAAAAGTCCTTTGATTATATTTGAAATGCGGCCTGGTAACTGCATAGCAATTAAATCAAAGGACTTTATATGGAAAATATACAAACTTTAGCACACACAACATGGAATTGTAAATATCATATAGTTTTTGCACCGAAATTCAGAAGAAAAGTATTTTATGGTGAAAAACGGCATGAAATAGGCAAAATGCTTCGATCGCTTTGTGAATGGAAAAAAATAAATATAGTGGAAGCGGAAGTGTGCTCTGACCATGTACATATGTTGTTGGAAATTCCGCCCAAATTTGCCGTATCAAGCGTAGTCGGTTTTTTAAAAGGGAAGAGTAGCTTAAAATTGTATGAAAGGTTTCCCGAGTTGAAATTTAAATACAAGAATAGGGAATTTTGGTGCCGAGGGTATTATGTTGACACGGCAGGAAAAAATGCAGTAAAAATAGCCAACTATATACGACATCAATTGGATGAAGATAAATATGGTGACCAGATAACGATGATGGGTAAATTGTAGCCCGTTTACGGGCTGCCAGTAGGAACCAATCGCAAGTACCAGAACCGTCAGCGCGTGCGACGCGCTGCTAGTATCCTAGGGCTATGCCCGTAAATGAAGAACCACCGGCTTGGCCGGTGGGTTTCTTTTTGTTTAAAACAAATCTTTGAAACTATTGATTAAAAAATGCCTTACAAAATAAGGCATATAAAGTAAGGCATTGTATATCTAAAATAAGTCTTTATCCCTATTTTATAGGATGGATTATCACTTATCCCTTCGCGAGCATTTCCATTAATTCAGAATCTAAACGCTCTGGATTATTGTACTGAGGAAGGCTGTTATGGAGGCTTTCTCCCTTAGAAATCAAGCCAAAATCCAAATTCTTATAGTTCCAGTAACTAAACCCGACATCGGCTTCTTTTAAGATATCTAAAAAGTCTCTCATCCATGCAATCTGGTATTTACGAGGCGTTTGAACATAAACCCCAAACTCATTACAAGATACAGGTAAATTAAACTTGGCTCTAAAATCAAGGGCGTTTTGTAAAGAGGCTTGTAAGCGCGCTTTATCCCAGCGGCCATATTCGTAATTTAATCTAACCTTTTCATCGCCTGTTGGAGGAGTGTAGTCCCCAGGCCAAGAACGTTCTTGATGAAAGAATGGGTCTTGGATCCAAGCCGCTTTTTGATGTGTAAAGCAAACAGGGGTATAAGTATGAAAACTGTAGATGGCGTTATCATCTTCCATTGGGGTTAAATACTTAAATTCATGAGCACTATTCCAGCGATTAGAACCGACGACAATCGTATTTTTGGGAGCATGTTTTCGAATCGTCCAGAAAAGTTCATCTTTTAACTTATCCCAAACTTTTGAATCTTGACCAGCGGGCTCATTTAAGAGTTCCATCATTACCCTAGGTTCATTACTATAACGTTCGGCCATATAAGCCCATATATCGCTTGTTTTTTTGCGCTCTACAGGGTCTGTAAAGAAAGGTTGATCGGTAGAGCAGCCTAAATGAAAATCGTGGCCTGGGCACTTGTGCAAATCTAAAATAACGTCTAAATCATTTGCTTGAATTTCTTTTAATGCTTTATCTAGGAGTAAAAAGAACTCTTCTTTAGGTTTTAGAGTGCTTTTTTCAAAAAGATTGAAGTAATCTACAGGTAAACGGACATGATTAAAGCCGACTTCACGAATACGCTTAAAATCAGAATTATCTAGAAATGTCTGAATATGTTGAAGAATACCAGGAAAGTGGGCGGGGTCTTTTTCTTCAATACAGTCTACTTGACTAAACCATCCACCCAAATTGACTCCGCGAAGGCGTTCCTTATTCATCGTACCATCCATTGTTAAAGGTTTCTCTAATACAAAGTATTTTAAATGTAAATCTTCTTTTTGTGTATTCAAACAAGCAAAAATAAGAATCCTTTTACATATGTATACTAACCTATAAAAAAACCTCGAGCATTGCCCGAGGTTTAGAAAATCTAAAATAGGTTTAGTTCAATTCAGCGAGCGCTTTTTGACATTTTTCGATGATGTCTTGTTGCGTGGCGAGTTTTTGACGTTCGAGATCAAGAACTGCTGCTGGTGCTTTAGAAACAAAAGCTTCATTAGAAAGCTTTTTCTCTAAATTAACGACAAACCCTTTAGCGTTTTCGATTTCTTTTTCTAAACGGGTTCTTTCTGCAACAGGATCGAGAATCCCTTCGAGAGGAATGTACATTTCTCCGCCAGGAATCACTGTGCTTGCACTAAATTTAGGCTTAGGAGCATTCAAGTCAACGTTTAATGTCTCTAGGCCACCAAGTTCTGTAATGATTGCCTCACATTCAATCAATGCTTTTTTGGTTTCTTCATTTTCAGTCGAAATCACTGCTTTTAATCGAGTGGATGGAGATACGCCATAACGACCACGTACACCACGTACGTTTTCTACTACAGCAAACGCACGGTCGAAAGCTTTTTCAATATTAGAATCAATTAATTTTTGATCTGCTTTAGGCCAAGGGCGTGAAATGACAATTTCTGAATCAGGGAATAAGATTTTGTTTAGCTCTTCTGTAATAAAAGGCATTACAGGATGGAGTAAATCAATCACTTGACGTAATACAGAAGCAAGGAGAGCCATTGCATTGGTTTTTTCTGCATCTAACTCTTCTCTGTTGATGACGGCCTTCTTGATTTCAAGATAACGGCTACAGACATCATCCCATACAAAACGATATAGAAATTGAGAGAGTTCTGCAAAGCGGAATTCTTCAATCATCGCTGTGGCATCGACAATCGTGCTGTTAAGACGGCTTAAAATCCAGCGGTCTTCTAAAGCAAAGAGATTGGGGTTGATGACTAAAGGAGTGCCTTTGAGTGCTCCTGCGGCCTCTAAATGAGGGTATAAGAAGCGACAAGCGTTCCAGATTTTATTGCTGAAATTACGGCCGATTTCAAATTTTTCAGAAGTATTGATGGTTCTGCCATCGGCTTGTTTTTCGGCTTTAACAGGTAAACGAACGTCTTGATTGTCTGTGCATAGGCTTGCCATCACAAAGCGAAGAGCGTCGGTACCGTATTTTTCTTCAATGTCTAAAGGATCTACGCCATTGCCCAAAGATTTACTCATGGTACGGCCTTGACCATCCATGATTTTAGGGTGGATATAGACTTTCTTAAATGGAATGGTTCCCATATTTTCTTGGCTGAAAATAACCATGCGAGCGACCCATAGGGTAATGATATCGCGACTGGTGACTAAGACAGAAGTAGGGTAGTACGTTTTAAGTTCTGGGGTAGATTCTGGCCAGCCCATGGTGCTATGAGGCCAAAGAGCACTGGAGAACCAAGTATCTAAAACGTCTGGGTCTCTTTCTACGTGATGCCCTTCGATCTCATTTTCTTTCAAATCGGATTCTTGAGAGCAAATTAACCAGCCGCCTTGTTCTTTTTTAGAATAAAAGACGTCTTTTCTATTGGCAAAGGCTTTTTTCAAGTCTTCTTCAGAGGCTGTGGCACAGTACCAAATAGGAATCTGGTGACCCCACCATAACTGACGGCTAATGCACCAATCTCTTTTTTCACCAAGCCAATCAAGGTAGTTTTTGGCATAGCGTTCTGGGAGAATTTCAATTTCTTTATTTTGAACGGCACTCATGGCTTTTTCGGCAAGAGAGTCCATTTTTACAAACCACTGATCGCTCAAGTAAGGCTCAATGGCCGTTTTAGAACGGTCGCTGTGACCGACTTGCATTTCGTGGTCTTCTACTTTAATGAGTAAGTTTTGTTCTTCAAGAGCTTGAACAACGGCTTCACGAGCTTTTTTGCCTTTTAATCCACAAAAGACGCCTGCGTTTTCATTAAGAGAACCGTCGTCATTCATGATGTTAATCATAGGGAGCTTGTGACGTAAGCCAGTGGCGTAGTCATTAGGATCATGAGCTGGAGTTACTTTTACAGAACCAGTACCAAATTCTGGATCGACTAAAAGACCGTCTGCAATCACTGGAATTTCACGATCAGTAAAAGGCACTTTGAGCATTTTACCAATGTATTTTTGATAGCGTTCATCATCTGGGTGAACGGCAAGAGCAGTATCTCCGAGAATCGTTTCAGGACGTGTGGTAGACACAGGAATAAAGCCAGAACCATCGGCGAGAGGGTATTTGAATGTCCAGAAAAAACCTTTCACAGTTTCGTAATAGATTTCATCATCAGCGACGGCTGTTTGGAGATGAGTATCCCAGTTGACTAGGCGTTTACCACGGTAAATTAAGCCTTTCTGAAACAAATTAAAGAACGCGTGACGCACTGCTTTTGCACAAATGGGGTCTAGAGTAAAGCGTTGACGATCCCAATCACAGCTAGAACCTAAGCTTTTTAATTGCTTAGTGATGCGAGCTTCGTATTCTTCTTTCCATTTCCAAATACGTTCGACAAGAGCTTCGCGGCCAATGTCTCTGCGAGTCTTTTTCTCATCTTGGAGTAAGCGTTTTTCAACAACGGCTTGAGTCGCAATGCCTGCATGGTCTGTGCCTGGAATCCATAAGGTATCACAACCTGTTTTTCTACGGTAGCGAACAAGAATATCTTGAATCGTATTGTTTAAAGCATGACCGAGATGCAAAGCACCAGTGACGTTTGGAGGCGGGATGACTACTGAAAAAGGAGTTCCTTTGCCAGAAGGGGTAAAACTTTTTTTCTTATTCCACTCGCTATGCCAGCGAGCTTCTACTTCTTGGGGATTATATCGTGTTTCCATCATGGAAAGCAAATGTAGAAAAAAATGAGGATTTTGTTATTACTTCAAAGCGGCAATAGCATCTCCTTTACTTTTATTTAAATGAATTTCGAGTGGTTCTTGTTTTAAATCCCAAATGTGAATCAAAGGCCAAAGTTCTGGATAGCTCGTGAGAATTTCTGATTGGAGATCGGGGAATTTTTGAATAAGTTCTGGCTTATAAATTTTGGTTTTTCCCCCTTCAGAAAGGGCTGCATAAAAGATTTCGGATTCGACTAAATCTTGAAACAAGTGACTTCCATAAGATAATTCAGGAGAAAAACCAGAGGACGAGTTTGAGACTTCACAAATTGCCGTATAATTGGAAATATCGGCAAAACAAACGGGAACTCCAAGTTCTGGAGAGGATGTGCCTATACGCCCAGGTACGAGAAGCAACGCCTTTTTATTTTTATGACGAATGAATTCATTAATTAATCCAACGGCACTGGCGATTTCTTTTTTCCTGTTGTAAGGGAATAAAAAATAATTTCTAGGATCTACTTCTACAATCAAGTCGATTTCTTGCATAGAAAAGTTTCCCATGGCGCTACCTTGTACTTCAAAAAGTGTTTTCTTCATTGAAAATAGGGGCGTTGAGGAGGATTCTTTGTTTTGATTACTTTGAAGAGGGCGGCATTGAAGTAAGTTGACTACAAAGTCATTTTTTTCATTGGTATTGACGGTGAATTCGATATCTACTGGCGTACTATAAGCCTCTTGAAGAGTATGTAAAATCATTTTCATAAAATGAGTGAATACGTTATTCTCTAGAAGGCCTTGGCAATTTGCAAAATACACGTCTTTTGATAAACCTCGATTTCTTAATGATTCTTCTGCTTCGTAGTCGCGTTCAAGTACTTGATTCCGATACCAAAAAGGAAAATGGGGTAAAAGATTTTCAAGAGGGGTCTCAAGGAGTTGTCTTTTATTAAAATCTAGGACATCTAAATGGCTTTGAGAAAAACGGTGTTTTTGTGCAATACTTGTAGATACGGAAGCCGCAGGGCGATCTAGATTAGCAAGTCTCGGGTAATCAGACGAGGTTCGGTCTACAGCTCGTGTGCCAAGTCCAGCTACTAGGCGAAGCATTCCAGCGGAAGGATCCATTTCTTCTAACCATCTCCAAGAACTGTAAGAATAACCAACTCCTGCTGCCGCTGGCATAAAGAAAGAGCCGTAGTTGTTACCAGAGACTCGTTGCACTAAAATGGCCATTTGCTCATCTTTTTCAGCTAAGCCTCTTTTTCGCCGATATTCTAAAGCGGATTTATCCATTGTACTAGCGTACACAATCCGAATGGCTTGTTCGAATTCAGCAAGACGTTCTGAAAATGTTCCGACATTTGTGCAAAAAACCGATTCATATTTACCAGCAAAGGCATTGCCAAAACTATCCTCTAATAAACTACTTGAGCGAACAATAATAGGACTTTGTCCAAAGTAATCTAAGGTTCGTCTAAATTGTTCCTGAATAGTATCTGGAAAATGACCGTGAAGAAGTTGCTCTTTTAGGTCTTTTGCTGCTGTAAACCAGCCATCTATTGTTTTTTGACGAATTCGCAAATTCCAGGCGTTATTGAGGACAATGTAAGTGTAAAAAACATCTGAGCCTATATAAAAAGAATCATGTGGTTCTAGGTAAGTATTGCTTTCTGGTAGAGATTTAGAAATGATTTTTCGAGCAAGAAGCATACCACATGCTTTTCCTCCAATGGTACCTGTACCTATCATTCTTGAGCGTACTTCAAAAAAATCTTCTGCTTCAAAATATTGTAACACAAGTTCTTCCATTTTCTCTTCTCGAGAAATCATACTTTTACAAAGATCAGCTTTCGTTTTTTTAGAGAAAACACCTTGTTGATATTCTCTATGAACAGAGGCAAACCATCGTTGCCAGCTATCCAGATTCTGATCACTAGAATAAGAAGATTCTTGATTTAATATTTTATAAAAATGTGCAATTTTAACTCCATCGGTTAGTGGTATAAAAGAATCGTTTTCAAATTGATGAGGTAAGAACATCGACGAAGAATAGCGATGCCAAACTTTTAAGGGATAGAGAAAAGTCTCCTCCTTTTCAGAGTAAACATCTAAAAGGAGTTGAGTGGTGTCTCGAATGCGTGCAATGGTATCAAAGCTATGTTTGCCTCTAAGAATGGGGAAATAGGCAACGGTATCCAAATCAAAAAGATGGGGACACGTTAATTGAAAAAAATTACCCATCATTAAATCAGCCCACCAAGCCGCTTGAAGTTCTGAAAGACTATCAAAGACATAAAAGGCCTCTTTCCCTTCTTTGGAGATCATTTCATTGACTTTAATAGTAAAAGATTCAAAGCCTGATTCTGGATCAAAAGAAAAGATTTTTAGGCCTTCGGTGGGTTCTAGTAAAGATTCGTGTTGTGCAAATCTTACGTAGATGACATTTCTTTTTTGCTCGATCGCTTTTTGAACAAAGGGTTTTATAAAAAAACGATAATCTTCTAATTGAGAAACTTGCCAGACGACATTATCGCCTAGGCGAATGGAATCTAAGGCATTGTCTAATCCTTGAAATCCTGATTCAATGCGTTCAAATGCAGGCATAAAACCTCTGTGATGCCTCGCTTAAAGAGCGAAAACTTAGGATGAATTACTTTTGCAAAAAATAGATTTTATTATTTGTGTTTAATCTTTTTTTTTATAATACCATATTTTTGGCATTATGGGAAAATACATTTTCATTAAAAATGGGTGACTTAAAACATGCCTTAAGCTTCTAGCCAGCTGATTTTACTTTAAGTTTTCATTTTTGCGAAAGGTCGTTCCTAAAAAAAACTAAATTATAGGGTATGGATTCAATTCAAATGACATGTCCCCATTGTGGGTTGAGTATGGACGTTTTACTACGAGGAAAACCGTCGTCTATGATTGTTTTTATTTGTTCTCGCTGTAAATCACCGTTAATGCGTTATGAAGGAGAAATCTTCGAATTAGATCATGAAGAATTTGAATCTTTACGTAAAAAATTATCAAGGGTTTTAGATGCATTAGTTGAGGAATCTTCTGAAATTAATCGAGAAGGGCTTGCTGAAATACCGCTTTGGAATTCAGACGATTCTATTACCCCAGAAGCGGTAGATGAAATGCTTAAGCTCTTAGACGAAAGTCAAGATGTGGATGATTTCATTAATCAGATTTGATTATGTGGAGTTTTTTTCTTGCTTCTTTAGTTGTCGCTTTAGTTCCTGGACCTGATAATCTCTTCGTTCTTTCTCAGAGTGCTGCTTTTGGTAGAAAAGCGGGCTTTGTCGTTATTGCAGGGCTTTCGACAGGGATTTGCATTCAGATTTTGTTATTAGTGACGGGCTTATCTTTAGTTCTTGTGAATTCTCCAAAGGCCTTTTTTGTTTTACAGTGTTTAGGAGCATTGTATCTTTTATACTTGGCTTTTCTTTCTTTTAGGGTTCAAAAGGGCGTTATCTCTGTAGAAAAAACGAAAGCTCTATCGCCTTTTAAGCTTTATCGTAGAGGGGCTTTTATGAACTTAACAAACCCTAAAGCGGTGATTTTTTTACTTGCATTTTTACCGCCTGCTGTCAATACTTCACTCTCTTTATCACCCTCGACTCAGATTATTGTTTTAGGGCTTCTTTTTATCCTTTCGGTTTGGATTGTCTTTGGGGCTTTTGCTTTTTTTGGAGGATGGGTTTATCACTTTTTTAGTAGTTCTCCAAAAGCGAATCTATACTTAAATAGGGCGGCGGGGACTGTTTTTATTTTTTTAGCTCTCTCTCTTTTTATATGGTAGTCCGTTTATATGTTTGATTCCTCTCTTTTGAAAATAGAATATCCTGATCTTCCAGTAGTAGAAAAAAAAGAGGAATTTCTCTCTCTTCTAAAAAGCCATTCTGTGATTATTGTACAGGCCGATACGGGGTCTGGTAAGTCGACTCAACTTCCTAAATTTCTATTAGAATCAGGCATTGTAGCACAAGGTCGTATAGGCGTTACTGAACCAAGACGCCTGGCTGCATTATCGATTGCAGATCGTCTTCGAGAAGAACTAAAAGACGAATCTCTTGTCGCTACACGTATTCGCTTTTTAGAAGAAGGGTCTGCCAAAGCTCCTATTAAGGTCATGACCGATGGTATTTTATTGCAGGAGTTTCGTCGAGATCCTCTTTTTAAGCAGTACTCTGTAGTGATGATTGATGAGGCTCATGAACGTTCCTTAAACATCGACATTTTACTTGGTATTTTTAAAAACGTTTTAGAAAAAAGGCCTGATTTTCGTTTGATTATTGCGTCTGCGACGCTCGATGGAGAATTATTTGCTGAATTTTATCAGAACGCTAAGATTCTAAAAGCCGAAGGGCGATTGTATCCAGTAGATGTGGAATATCGTTTTTTAACTCCAGAAGAAGAAAGAGAAGAAAGCGATGTCAATTTAATGGAACAAGCTCGAGACGCTATTCTTGAGCTACTCTCTAGAGCAAGAGATCACTTGCTTTGCTTTTTACCGACAGAAAGAGATATTCAAGATTTAGCTATAGAATTACAAAAAGATTTAGATTCAAACACCTTTGAAATTCTTCCGCTCTTTGGTCGAATGAGCCCCAAAGAACAAAGAAAAGTATTTCAATCGACGTCAAAAACACGCGTTGTATTATCCACGAATATTGCTGAAACTTCTTTAACGATTCCAGGGATTGCTTATGTAGTCGATTCTGGCCTCGCTCGTGTTTCAAGATATAACGCTCAAGCGAGAATCCAAGGACTACCTATTGAGGCCGTTTCTCAAGCGAGTGCCCGCCAGAGAACTGGTCGTGCTGGTCGTGTGAAACCAGGCACTTGTATTCGATTATACGATGAAAAAAGCTTTAGTGAAAGAGATCTTTTTACAGAGCCTGAGATTCGTCGTTCGAACCTCGCGAACGTTGTTTTGCAATTGCAGAGTTTAGGTTTAGAGGTTGAAAATTTTCCCTTTATACAACCGCCACCAAAATCCGCTTTTAGAGGAGCGTATAAAACCCTTCATGAATTAGGGGCGTTGAGTTTTGCAGAAGCAGGGGCTTCGGTCACTGATTTTGGTCTTGAAATGGCAAAATTGCCGATGGATGTAGCTCTTTCGGCAGTGCTATTAAAAGCCCGTGAATTTGGTGTTTTACAGCCAGCGATTATTATCTCTGCGGCGTTATCGATTCAAGACCCAAGGGTTTTGCCTTCAGAAGAACCAGAAAGAACGCGAGCTCGAGAGGCGCACCGTCGTTTTGGAGGCCATAAGAGCGATTTTTTACTTTACCTTTCGATTTGGAATGCGTTTAGTGAAGATTTCGAAAATACCTCTTGGAATAAATTAAGGCGTTTTTGTGAAAAAAAATATTTGCATTTTTTACGTATTCGAGAATGGATTGATTTATACGAACAATATTCTCGCTTGTTAAAAGTGCAATATAAAGATCGTGTTTGCTCTTTGAACAGTTTTCATCGAGATTTTTTACATATGGCTTTGCTTGCAGGCTTTTTAGGCGGTATCGCGCGCCGTGATATTGAGAATAGCTGTTATCGCTTAACGAATGGGCGTGAAACGCATGTGTTTCCAGGGAGTGACCTTTATGGAAAAAGTGCAGAATGGCTTTTTTCTGCAGAAGTTCGCGAAACGAGCCGAGTCTTTTTAACTAAAAATGCAGAAATCCGTTCCGACTGGATTTTAAAAGTCGCCGAATCTTTTTGTACTCGACGATATTATGAGCCCGAGTGGAATCGCGAGCGTGGTTTTGTAGAAGTCCGTGAAGAAGTTTCTTTTAGAGGCTTTGTCATTGCAGGCGGTCGTCGTGTAGACTATGCTCGAATTGACCCCAAAGAATGTGCACGTATCTTTTTTAGAGAAGCCGTTGTGTTAATGAATATGGCTCGTCCTTTTGCTTTTATGGAGCATAATGATCGTGTGATTCAAAATCTTCATGCTCAAGAAGCGCGTGAACGAAAATTTGGATTAGCCCCTAACGAAGAAATGCAAGTCGATTATTTGATGTCTGTAGCTCCTGGTGTCTGTTCTATAAGGACTTTGAAAACCTTTATTTTAGAACATACCGATGCGGCCTTACGTTTTGATCCAAATTATTTTATTGAACAAAGCCATCGTGGGGTAGAATACCATGATTCTTTTCAAAATAAAATACAATGGCCTTCCAAAAGTCAAAAGCAAGAAACTCCTACTCTCACAGAAAAGGGCACGAGTATTGAATTTTTTAGAATTGCGGGCGAGTCGGTGCAAGGAGAATTGGTCTTTGATGCAACGCAAATAAATGATGGCCTTTCTCTAAAAATTCCTCATTCTTTAATTCCTTCTCTTTCGCCTACTTTTTTAGCGCTACAACTTTCTCGGTGGCGTCATTGGATGCTAGAAGCCATGATTCGCGAACTCCCTAAAACGATTCGCAAGTCAGTCAAAAATCAGTGGGAAGAAATAGATGATCATTTTTGTACAAACCTAGAAAAGCATGACGATGCTTCTCCTTTTGCTGCTTTGTATGAAGCCCTTTCAGAAATAAAAGGCCTAGAAGAAATACGCTTAAATTTAAATCCAGAAAAAGAACATCATCTTCGACTTCACTTGACCTTCTTTAGAGAGTCTTTTTCAGAAGAAAAAAAAATAGAATTATCTCCAGAATGGGGCGTATTTCGGTTTTTTACAGAGATTCGTCCTTTAATTTCTCTATTTGGAATTGATGTTCATCTGGGTGATTTTAGATATGGGTATCGTCTTGGTGAAAATGCTTTGATGATGCGAGAAGAATCTGATTTTTGGCAACGAAGATTAAGAAAACTTGAAAAAGGGGCATGCCAACAGTCAGTGATGATTTTGATGGATCGACTTTCTTTTTTGGAAAATGCGGGCTTTTATATCAATGAAAACCCATTACCCAAAAAAGACGATGTGTTTCGTACTTTAGCTACAGAACTTTTCGAGGCAGATGAAATTGAGCGCTTTAGTCATATGCATTTTGCTCATTCTAAAAAAGTTAAGGATTTCAAAGAACTCAATACACAAACAAAACCAGAACAAGAAACACTACGCTTGATTCTAAATCGAATGACTTTTGAATCGGGCTTATTAGGCAAAGAGATTTTCCTTCAATGCTATAATATCTTAAGGCGTTTTTGTGAGAATACGCGTTCATATCAGTTGATGGATGTGAACATAAAAAAGAAAATACTGGCGTTTCCTGAAATACCTTCTCAGTTTAATCGATTAAAGTATATCGAAGATTGGCTTGAAAACGGGAATACTTTTTCATTAGTGGAAGATCCGATGGATTTAATTCAATCGAAAACGATTCGAGAATCATTTAGACCCTTTTTTACGGCCCGTTTCTTAAAAGAGGAAGAACGCTTAAAAATGCGTCAACTTCTTTCTAATTTTGAAAAGGAATCGAAATCATCGAAAGAATTTTTTGAAAAGTGGCTTGAAATTCAATTGCTTCTAGAAGAGTTTACGTATTTCAAGTACAAAAGAGCCTCTCTTTTTGATTACGATAGTCTTGAGGTCGAAAAATCATCGTTAGTGAAGCTAAAAGGACGTTTTGGAAAGCTTTAAGCTTTTCCGAGCCCCATCTTTTTTCTAGTTTAGGGGGCAATGAAATTATTAGTCTTATTTTTTACCGTTTTTGCTCTTTTTGGGTGTGATTTCTCTTGGTTTACTAAAGACCCAGTGGTGGTGACCGTAGGAGATGTGAAGTTAAAAGAGTCCGATCTAAGAGGTAAGGTAGATGGCTGGGATACCCTTTCAAATAGAGAAAAAATTGCTTGGGTAGAGGCTTGGATCAATGAAGAAGTTCTTTATCAAGAAGCCTTAAATCAAGGTATTCATAAAGAAAAAGACATTAAAGAACGCCTGTATTTAATAGAACGGAAAATCGTGGTGGAAGCTTTAATTTCAAAATTAAGAGATTCTTCTACGATGGATGTAAATGAAGCAAAGCGTTATTATGAAGCTCATCAAGAATCTTTTGTATACGACAAATGGCTCTGGTCTGGTTTTATTCTTTCCTATACGGATTGGAAATTAGCCTCAAATTATTTTAAAGGAAAAAAAGAGACTGTTTTTGATAAAATACCGAATGAAGATTATCGATTGAAAAAAAGAATAGCATTTGATTCTGTCCCTGAAACCCCTGATTCTTGTCTAGCAGCAGATCTTCGAGAGTTGCCTTTAAGGGTACTATCAAGTCCAATCCTTTGCGATGGTGCCTTAAAAAGTATCGTTATTACTAGTCGTCAAGATTCGGGAGCAGTGATTCCTTTTGAGCAAATTAAAGATCAAGCGCTTATTTTAGCTCAATTAAAAAAACAAAGAGATGCATTAGATTCTATCATTATAGAATTAAAAAAGAAGCGTCCCATCTTTTCAAATCCACAATTATTTTCAGATTCATTAGATCAAAAGAGGAATAAATGATCCAGTGGCGTTATTTGCCTTTCTATTTAGTTTTATTCATTTTTACCGTTACTCCTTTATCTGCAAGAGAATTACTTGAATCTATTGCAGCCATTGTAGATGGTAAGCCTATTATGCGCTCTGAGGTCATGGGGAATTTATATCAGTTCAAAAATACTCCAGAAGCTAAATCCATGAGCGAATCAGAACAGATGAAGTTTGTTTTGGACCAGCTGATTGATGAAAAAGTCCTTTTAAGCCGTATTTCCAGAGATTCCATTGTCGTTTCTGATGAAGAAGTGGATCAGAGAGTCTCCATGCATTTGAATAACTTAGCGGCTTCTCAAAATACCGATTTAGCGACATTAGAAAAAGCTATTCGTATGCAGTTAGGGATAAGCATGACTCAATATAGAGACCAGTTATCTAAACAAATTCGAGATCATATTTACGTGGCTCGTATTCGTCAAATCCATGTCGGGCCAATGGCTCCCACAAAAAAAGAAGTCGTGGCGTTTTATACTGAGTATAAAGATTCTTTACCACTCCAATACAATTGCATTTCTGTAAGTCATTTGCAATTAAATATCGAGCCAAGTCAGTCTATTTTAGATTCAGTAAAAAAAGAAGCTATGCGTTTGATTGATAGCTTAGATCGAGGCATGAACTGGGAAATTCTTGCCAAACGTTATTCTCAAGATGCTTCTGCAGCAAAGGGTGGAGATATTGGCTTTGCTCGTAAAGGAACACTTGACCCTGATTATGAACGAAGCATGGAAAGATTAAAAAATGGTCAATATGCAGATCAACCTGTGAAAACCCCTTTAGGATATCATATCATCAAGGTTCTTGGCCGTAAAGAAGATGGTGTTCGTTCGGCACATATTTTATTAAGAACTATTCCTTCTTCACAAGATTCATTAAAAATAATAAATCAAATTGAGGCCATGCGTGAAGGGATTAAGACTAAAGAAGCCTTTGCTGAAAAAGCAAAGCAGTATAGCCAAGACAAACAGACTAGTTTTAAGGGCGGTGATTTAGGCTGGTTCCAAAGAACTGAATTTGATTCAAATTACGTACAAACTATATCAAGACTTTCTGTGGGTGAAATTTCAGAGCCCGTTTTAATTGAAAACGCTTACCATTTATTCCGTTTAGATGACGAACGCCAAGAACGTTCTTTGACTTTAGAAGAAGATTATCCTAAAATCGAAGCTTTAGCAGCGAATCAAATGGAAACCAAAAAATTAGAATCATTGGTAAAAAAATGGCGCCAAGAAGTCCACATCGAAATCCGTCTGAAGGAATAAAAACAGCGGCTCCCTACGAAAAACTAGCTCTTTATTATAAGAAAATAATGGAGCATGTGGATTATGTGGGGTGGGCTTTTTATTTAAATACGCTTTTAAAAAAGCACAAGCGTGAGCCATCTTCTCTCCTAGAATTGGGCGCTGGCACGGGTTTACTTGCCGAGCATTTTAAGCCAGCTTCCATTAAAAAAAGAGTGACAACGGATTATTCTTTTGAGATGATTCGTATGGCTTCCCCTAAAACAGCAGGGTATCGAGTTACTGCAGATGCCTCTTCTTTGCCTTTTACAGGTAATTTTGACATGGTGCTTATGACTTATGATGCCATCAATTACCTTTCAAAATCAAAAATTGAAGCCTTATTTAAAGAAGTGTTTCGTTTATTATCAGAAAAAGGCGTTTTTATTTTTGATGTCACTACAGAATACAATAGCCTAACCTATTTTGAAGATGCCGTGGATGCTGAAGAATGGGGTAATGATTTTATCGTACGCCGTTCTTGGTACACTTCTCGCACCCATAAACAATATAATCAGTTTGATTTTTTTATACTTCAAAAAGATGGCTCTTATTTAAGAGAATCGGAAAAACATGAACAGACAATTCATCCAGTTTCTTTTTATATAGCGGCTGCCGAAAAGGCGTCGCTTGAAGTAGAAGGTGTTTATGCTGATTTTACAACAGAAACGGAACTCTCTTATGCCGAGCGGATCCATTTTGTTTTGTCAAAAAAGAAGAGTGCAAAAATAAGGTTATAAAATATGATTCAATTTTCGCATGTCACAAAAACTTACGAAGACAACTGGAAAGCTCTTTCAGATGTGACTTGTCGGATTCATAAAGGTGAATTTGTTTTTTTAACAGGGCATTCTGGTGCTGGTAAATCGACTTTGCTTAAAATGGTGTATATGGACGAACGTCCTGATGAAGATCGCGGCGGTCAGATTATGGTCAAATTTACACCAGATTCTGTTTATGATAGTAAAACGACTAAGGATTCCTCAATACAGCAATTAAGACGCCAAATGGGAATTGTTTTTCAGGATTTTAAGCTTTTAGGCGATCGCAATGTTTTTGAAAATGTGGCATTAGCTCTTCGAATCGTGGGCACTCGCGCCAAAGACATTAGGCCGATGGTCTATGAGGCTCTTGCTTTAGTTGGTATAAGCCAAAAACGTTTATCTATGCCTTATACTTTATCTGGCGGTGAGCAGCAACGTGTGGCGATTGCAAGAGCCATGGTTCATAATCCATATTTGCTTTTAGCGGATGAACCTACTGGTAATTTGGATCCTGATAATGCGAAAGAAGTTTTTTCCATTTTCAAAGAAATAAATGCCCGAGGGACAACGATTGTGATGGCCACTCATAACCCCGATTTTTACTTAAATAGCCCTTTTAGGCGCTTGACTTTAAGTCATGGGACCTTATTAAATCGAGACATCCTTTAACACGGGCATTTTTTAAAGAACGCTTTTACAAAAACACTTTGGAATACTTAAATTGGTTTTTATGGATCAGGAAAACTTAGAAGAAAAAGAAAAAATCGTTAATGACCCACAAGTCTCCTCTGAAGAAGAGATGGACGATGCTGCAGACCTTCCCAAAATAGATAGTAGTGAAGATCTTGCTCGCATTATTCAAGCATTAGTTTTTGCTTCTCCTGAAGTCGTGACGTTAAAAAAACTAAGAGAGATTTTAGGAGATTTTTTAGATTCTCGTTTAGTTTCAGATGCTCTTTTAGCGGCAAATGATTCCTTAAATAAAATCCAATCTCCTTTTGAAATTGTAGAACATGCTGGTGGGTATCGTTTTAGAACAAGAGCCAAGTATTACCCTTGGGTTCGAAAATTGTTCCCTGATATTACCGCAAGGCGGCTGTCTCAAGCGGCACTAGAAACTCTAGCGGTAGTGGCTTACCAACAGCCGATTACACGTGCTGCCATAGAACAAGTGAGAGGGGTTTCTTGTGATGCTCCTCTTCGTAGTTTACTGGAAAAGAAATTTATAGCTCTTGGGGCTCGTGCAGAAACAGTTGGAAATCCGTATACTTATATTACGACTCAAGAATTTATGAAGTACTTTGGAATCAATCGTATTCCAGAAGACCTACCTCGTTTACGCGAATTTGATGATTTGATTTCTGCAGGGATGCTGATACCTCAGTATGAACGCTCTGATTCATTAATGGAACCTAAAGGCATTTCAGATGAGGGGACAAATCCTGATCAAGTTGAGTTGACAATGGGAGACCCATGACCCCATTGATGCTCCAATATAATGAAATAAAAAAAGAAAATCCTGGTTGCGTTTTGTTTTTTCGCATGGGCGATTTTTTTGAACTCTTTGATACGGATGCAGAACTTGCCGCGGGCATTTTAGGAATTACATTAACTTCTAGAAATAATGGGGATGCGGCTTCCACTCCTCTATGTGGTTTTCCTCATCATGCGGCAGAACGCTATATCCCTAAAATGGTGGCAGCTGGCCATCGGGTGGCTATTTGTGAGCAAATAGAAGACCCAAAATTAGCGAAAGGGATTGTCAAGCGTGCTGTCGTGGAGATCATCAGTGCGGGCACCGCGATGAACGAAGGGAATCTTGTCGAAAAAGAATCCAATTATTTAAGTGCCTTGTTCCCTATAGGTGAAGACCAGCTCGCTTTTGCTTTTGCAGATGTGACAACAGGTTTCTTTACCGTTTCTGTGTCTGGATTGCAAGCTTTTGAAAGTGAATTTTCTAAGAGGATGCCTAAAGAAGTTTTAGTTTGTGCAGGTGCAAAAATTCCTAAGCAAATTCAAGATTTGATTTCTGCGGAATCTATTTTGATAACTCCTTTAGATTGTTCGCTATTTGAAGAAACCGAAGCTCGTCGCTTACTAATGGGCCATTTTCAAGTGGAAAGCTTAGAGTCTTTAGGCTTAGATGGTAAAGAGGCAGAGACTCAAGTTGCAGGCGCGATGCTTGCTTACCTTATTGATCAAAAAAAATCAGAATTATCTCATATAACGCATCTCGAGTTTTTAGATCTTGGGGATTTCATGACTCTAGACCCGGCGACGCAACGCCATCTTGAGTTAGTGCGCCCCTTAAATGCCGACGATGCTTCTAGTACGCTTTGTTCTGTCTTAGACCATACCGTTACTGCAATGGGTGGCCGTCTTCTTAAAGAATGGCTGACGCACCCACTTGTGAAAGTGGATCGCATTGAAGCTCGAAGCGATGCTGTTGCCGAATTAGTTAAAAATCCAATTGTCTTAGATGAATTAAAAAAAGAACTCCAATCCATTTTAGATATGGAACGCCTAATGGGGCGAGTGGGTGCAGGCAGAGCAAATGCACGCGATTTAGCGGGCTTAGGGAATTCTTTAGAGCGTTCTGTTTCTGTAGCAGCGACTCTCGCTTCTTTACAATCACCTACATTTCAAAAACTATATCAAGTACTTACCTTAGCACAGGGGCGTGGCAAAGAAATCCTTGGCTATTTGAATGAGGAACTCCCTTTGACGGTGCGCGAAGGCGGCATGATTCGTCCTGGAGCCAGTTCAGAATTAGATGAAATGAATGCCGAAATCAAAGACAAAAGGCAGTGGATTTCTTCTCTAGAAACAAGAGAAAAAGAACGACTTGGCATCACAACGTTAAAAGTGGGTTATAACAAAGTCTTTGGCTATTATATTGAAGTCACCAAAGCACAAACTTCAAAAGTCCCATCGGAATATATTCGAAAGCAAACGACCGTTAATTCAGAACGCTATATCACTCCAGAGATGAAGGAGTGTGAATCGATTATTTCTAATGCCGAAGTGCGAATCCATGCTGAAGAATACAAGATTTTCTGTGAATTACGAGACAAAGTCAACTCGTGGCGAGCTGAACTTCAAAAAATAGCAGAAGCCATTTCTGAAACAGATGCCTTATACAGCTTAGCTGTTGCCGCTAGGCGTTATAATTATACAAGGCCAAAAGTACATGAGGGCAATGGCATTGAAATTAAAGCTGGATTTCATCCTGTCATTGTGGCCGTGAATCCAGAAATTCAATTTGTGCCAAATGATGTCTCTTTAAGTTCTACGCAAGAGCGCTTGATGTTGATTACAGGCCCTAACATGGCTGGTAAATCAACTTACTTAAGGCAGACTGGTTTAATTGTTTTAATGGCTCAAATTGGTTCTTTTGTCCCAGCAGAAAGTGCTGATATTGGTGTGGTCGACCGAATTTTTACTCGTGTAGGCGCTAGCGATAGGCTTTCAAGAGGCCTTTCTACTTTTATGGTGGAAATGGTGGAGACCGCAAATATCTTAAGAAACGCCACTCCTAAAAGTTTGATTTTATTAGATGAAATAGGCCGAGGCACGAGTACTTTTGATGGGCTTTCTATTGCATGGGCGATTGTAGAAACGCTCCATGGAAAAGAAACCGACGTAGAAGCCCCGATGACCTTATTTGCTACGCATTACCATGAATTGACAGGTCTTGTAGACTCTCTTCCATTGGCAGGAAACTATCAAGTCCTTGTTCAAGAAAAAAACGAAAAGCTTGTCTTTTTACATCAAATTGCAAAAGGGGCTTGTGACTCTAGTTATGGTATTCATGTGGCTGAAATGGCTGGATTACCAACACAAGTCGTTCGTCGTGCCCGTCGTATTCTTTTGAGATTAGAAAAGCATAAGATTGACCCAAGCGATACTTCTGCAGAAAAGAAAATAAAAGATACTCCTCAAGTGGATATTTTTGCTCCTCCTGATGAGAATACCAATTTACTTTGTCATGAATTAGCGCGTGTTAAACCCGAAGAAATGACCCCATTGCAGGCGTTACAATTTTTATCGGATTTAAAGGAGCATTATCATTTATGAGTATGATTGATTTTGCAGCTTTACAAGCGATTGTTTTCTCTCAGAAAATGACATCAGATAATACAGTTCATGGAATTGACCATTGGAATCAAGTAGAGTCTAATGCCTTATTACTTTCGCGCCATACGGGTGCTGACGAAACGGTCATTCGCCTTTTTGCCATATTCCATGATTCGCGTCGTTATGATGATGGTTATGATCCAGAACA
Organism: Fibrobacteria bacterium AD312; assembly: GCA_001462345.1. GTDB lineage: Bacteria > Fibrobacterota > Fibrobacteria > Fibrobacterales > Fibrobacteraceae > Fibro-01. The sequence continues at coordinate 26,838 of LIUM01000018.1, forward strand.
TGGCCCTCGTGCAGCCGAATTTATTACTCAATGCAGAGGCAATCTTTTTGTATTAGATGATGCTCGTTTTGATTTATTATACCATGCGTGTTATTATCATACCAAAGAGCATGCGAGTGGTGATAAAACGATTGACACCTGCTATGATGCAGATCGTCTAGATTTAGGGCGAGTCGGTATTCAACCAAATCCAGAAAAAATGGCCACATTGTATGGGCAAAAAATTGTAAAAAAATCAAAAGGGGTGCCATTATCTGAGATGAGAGAATGGCTAAATAAACTTACCCTTTAGTGGAATCAATCCATTCGTACCTGCCGCTGTAATTAGGCGTGCTGGTATCTAGAACATTAAAAACACAGGCGATTTCAACGGGTGCATCTTTTGGCAAAGAAGCTACACCTACAGCGGTTCTAGCGTGAACCCCTTTGTCTTCCATAATTTGAATGGCTAATTCTGAAGCCCCATTAATCACTTGTGGTATCTCCTTAAAATCAGGAGTGCATTGCACAAACCCTTGAATTTGAACGAGTTGCAAGTCTTCTGTTTCGGTAATTAGAGAAAGTGCTGCAGAGAGAGCATTTAAAAAACAAGTAGCGGCTGCTTTTTGAGCATGGGGAATACTAATTTGAGAAGGAACAAACCCCGTAGGCATTGTATTTTCGCAAATAGGCAATTGCCCAGACACATAAATGGTGTCTTTGATGCGAATAGCTGGTACATACGCAGCGAGTGGTTTAGGGCAAGGTGGAAGTTTTAATCCTGATTTTTCAATTTTATTAAAAATATTCATCATAAGGGGAACTCGCTTTGTTATCTTTAATTAAAATAGCATTATTTTAAGGATAATGATTCGGGGAAAAAGAAATTATGCTTTTACCGGCGTGGATCTCAAAATTAGAAAAAAAAATCGGTTGGCTGCACATTCCGCAGCTAGGGCTGATTCTTATTTGTTTGCAGATTCTTGGTTTTATTTTAATATATCAACGTCCTGAAATGGCTCAGGTTCTTTTCTTAGATCCTGTAGCTTTATTTAAAGGGGAGCTCTGGCGCTTATTCACCTTTATCGCTATTCCTCTTACAAGTGATTTTTTGATGCTTTTTTTATGGTGGTTTCTTTACTACATCTTTAAGTCTCTTCGAGTGCAATGGGGTGATTTTAAGCTGACGCTTTATTTTGTATTAGGCTGGATGGGGACTGTTCTAGGTTCTATTATTTTCAAGGTGCCGGTGGATAGCTTTATGTTAATGCTCACCACTTTCTTTTTTGCAATCGCTACGCTCATTCCAGAATACGAAGTTTTATTTTTTTTTATTTTGCCTATCAAAATGAAATGGATAGCTTTATTCTCAGCGATTGTATTGTTTTTACAACAAGCTTTTTTTGGTGCATGGCAACTTACTCTTTGCCTCTTATTTTCTTGTATCAACTACCTCTTATTTTTCGGCCCGCATTTCTATCGATTACTTCGAGATGAAATGAAAAAACGCCGAGAGAATATATAGGTCTATAATCTTGAGGGGAAAAGATGAATAAACTTTTTTCCTATATGAATATTAGGCTCAACACGTTTTGTGGACTAAAGATTTGCTATGTAATTCTCAAGGACGTTGCCATTGATTCGTTTTAATTTTTATATCATCGGATTATGTCTTATTTTATCGGGTTGTTATAGTTCCATTCCTTCTCATAATTGGAATTATGGCAATTACGGAAAGCAAGAATCCAAATTGAAAGGACGGACTCTTGTTGTTATTCCTTTTAATAAAATGGAGGGGCTCTCATCGAATCAAGGGTTGGCCATTTCTTAAATGTTGTATAAGGAATTACGAAGAAAAACTTCAGTGAATATTATTTATGATGATAAATTGAAAGACAAACAAATTCAAGTAAAAAATTATATAGAAGCAACATATTTTTTGAACGGAGTCACTCACGGGCTTTCCTCAGTCGACACAGAAAGTTTCTCACTTCCTGAGGGTGCAATCTGGACAACGAAATTCTATAGCTTTTCTTTTGTGGAGTTCAATGATTTTAAAACTTATTATGGTATAGAAAATCTTGCAATTGCTTTTAGCAATATATCGCTTCACAAAGAAGGAAACTCTAAATTTTAATTTAATGGTGAGTATTTAATTTGGGATTATAAAGAAAATCAATATGTTTCAAAGGGACGACTTGGTCCAATTGAAGAAAAATCTATTGATAAAATTGTGGAAAGTCTTGCTGAATTTATTTGTATAGGTAATTCTGCTTGGCTTTTTTGATGGAAAAGACTCTTTAAGAAAATAACCCGCTTAGAAATAAGCGGGCTAAAAATAGATTCTCTAGATGCAATTAAGCTTTTGCAGAGATTAAATTCAATGCACTACCCGCATTAAACCATTTCCACTGTTGTTCATTGTAAGTATGAGAAAGAGAAATTTTATCTTCAGAACCATTTGCGTGATGTGCGACTAAAGTAAAAGTAGCTTTTGGATCAAATTGTTCTAGACCAATAATATCAAAAACATCACCTTCTTGAATTTTATCATAATCAGATGGATTAGTAAAAGTCAAAGCGAGCATCCCTTGTTTTTTGAGGTTTGTCTCGTGAATTCGAGCAAAGCTTTTTACAATCACGGCTTTCACGCCTAAGAAACGTGGTTCCATAGCAGCGTGTTCACGACTGGAGCCTTCGCCATAGTTTTCATCGCCTACGACAATGGAACCAGTCCCTTGATCACGGTATTTCTTTGCTAAAGCAGGCACTTCCATCCATTCGCCAGAAACGCTCTTGACTTTATTGGTTTCGCCATTAAAGGCATTTACTGCGCCAATCAACATGTTTCCAGAAATGTTTTCTAAGTGCCCGCGGAACTTGAGCCATGGACCAGCCATAGAAATATGGTCTGTGGTGCACTTGCCTTTGGCTTTAATTAAAAGAGGGACACCTTGAATGTCTTTTTTATTCCAGGGAGCAAATGGTTTTAAGAGTTGTAAGCGACGACTCGTTTCTGAGACTACAATGGAAATAGAAGAGCCATCTTTTGCAGGAGCAGCATAGCCTGGGTCTTTCACGTCAAAACCATTTGCAGGTAATTCTACAGAAGGAGGAGGCGTGAGTTTTACGGCTTTCCCTTCTTCATTGATCAACGTATCAGTTTCAGGGTTAAATAATAAAGAACCACTTAAAGCGGCAATGACAGCCATCTGTGGGCTTGCGACAAAGGCGTGAGTATTTGGGTTACCATCGGCTCTTTTGGCAAAATTACGATTAAAAGAATGAACAATGGAGTTCTTTTCTTTTTTATCGGCACCAAGACGATCCCACATACCAATACAAGGTCCACAAGCATTTGTCATAATGGTCGCTCCAAAGGCTTTGAAAAGATCCATTAAACCATCGCGTTCAGCTGTATAACGTACTTGTTCAGAACCTGGATTTATTAAAAGAGGGGCTTTAGGTTTTAATCCTTTTTCTAAGGCCTGTTTAATTAAACCAGCAGCTTGGTAAAGGTCTTCATAGCTAGAGTTGGTGCAACTTCCAATCAAAGCCGCACTCACGGTTTCTGGAGAGCCAAATTCTTGCAATGACTTTTCCATATCGTTAATTACAAAAGAGCGATCAGGGCTAAATGGACCATTGTAATGAGGTTTTAAGGTCGATAAATCAATTTCAATTACTCGATCAAAATAAAGTTCAGGATTCGCTTCGATTTCGGCGTCGCAGCGCAAGTGGTCTGCAATGGCATCGGCTGCATCGGCCACAGCACTACGTCCAGTCGCCCTTAAGAAGCGAGCCATCGAATCATCATAACTAAAAGTAGAACAGGTCGCTCCGACTTCGGCACCCATATTGGCAATCGTCGCTTTTCCAGTCGCAGAAATTTGACGAGCGCCCTCTCCAAAATATTCGATAATGGCGTTTGTGCCGCCTTTTACTGTTAAAATGCCAGCCAAAGCTAAAATAATGTCTTTAGGAGTGGCAAAGCCTTGGAGAGCCCCTTTTAATTTCACACCAATGATTTTAGGGTATTTGAGTTCCCAAGGTAAGCCGACCATAGCGTCTACGGCATCGGCACCGCCCACGCCAATCGCAAGCATCCCTAAACCCCCAGCATTTACAGTATGGGAGTCTGTTCCAATCATCATACCGCCAGGAAACGCGTAGTTTTCAAGAACGACTTGGTGGATAATGCCTGCACCTGGTTTCCAAAAATCGATACCATATTTTGCAGAAACAGAAGATAAGAAATCATAAACTTCTTTGTTTTCGACAAGAGCGTTAGGCAAGTCTTGATTGACACCATTTTTAGCGGTAATCAAGTGATCACAATGAACAGAAGAAGGCACTGCTGTTTGAGGCTTCCCAGCGGTGGTAAACTGAAGAAGAGCCATTTGAGCGGTGGCATCTTGCATGGCTACGCGGTCTGGGTTAAATTCAGCAAAATCAGAACCACGAGCATAAACTCTGGCTTCTGATCCATCGACTAAATGAGAGTATAAAATCTTTTCAGAAAGAGTGAGAGGACGTTTTAATTGACGGCGAGCCTCTTCTACTCGGGAAGGAATTTTAGAATAAATTGATTGAATCATATCTAAATTGAACAGCATAGTACCTCTTTTTTTTAAAAGGTAGAAAAACTTGAAAATCCTTTCAAATTTTTTAATTAGTTTTAGTTCCGAATGGCTACGACTACATCACTTTTACTGAGTTTTTTATTGTGAAAAAGCATCGATTACATAAAAAGCAAAAAAGAGAAATTCTTTTTGATAAGAAAGACATGGTAGCTTTAAAAGCTATAGAAGTGAAGACCTTAAGAGCAGGGATCTGGTTTAATGCCATTATGGCAATTTGTGGTTATGTGGGCTATTATTTTGCCGATTCTTATGCCCTTGCCTTTGACGGAAACTTTAGTTTAGTCTCTGCGCTTAGTTGTTATATTGCCATGCGCATTACTAAAAGAAAAGACGTTAGCAATGCCGAATACCCTTATGGATATTACAGTTATGAAAATGTCTATGCTCTTTTACAAGGGATTCTTTTAATTGGGATTACATTTTATGCCATTCTCACAGGGGTCACCAATATCTTCCATTTTGTGAAAGGCGAGACTATTGAAACATTAAAAATCGCGCCCCTTTTGATATATACTGTAACGATGTTATTCTTCTGTGCGGCCGTGTGGCTTTATTATAGGCAGCAACTAGAGCGAAGTGGAGGCCAAAGCCCAGTTCTGAAAACGGAGACGGTCGCTGCTTTTATGGATACTTTTATCACTTTTGGTACAGGGGTGGCATTGATTTTAGTCGCTTTAATACCAGAAAATCATTCTCTTCGCTTTCTCTCCTATATTGGAGATTCGGTTATTGTGATTTTAATATCGATTCTCATTATCCGAGAACCCATTCGTATAGTCTCTCAATCCTTCTTTTCGCTGGTGGGCCGTACAGTATCGAATAAAAAAGTCAGAAGGCGTGTTAAAGACATTGTTTTAGAAACAGCGAAAGGGGAGTATCAATTGAAGGAATTATACCTATTTCACATTGGTAGTAGTTTTCAAGTAGTACTTCATCTTCACCCTTATTTTGTGGTGTTGGATATGGATAATTATAATGAATTCACTCAAAAACTAGAAACGCGATTACAAAAATTATTCCCTAACTTGATTCTTGAAGTATTATTGAAATAGGTTCTTAATAATCATTATAATAATTAACATTTCTATATGATTTTAGTCGAACTTCGGAACCGTGCGATTATTTTTTTACATGATTGTGATAGGATAATGATTTAGGATTTTGAAAGAGGCCAAGAACTCTGAAAACAAAAAATCCCTGCATTCGCTTGCAGGGATTTGAATTTTAAGATTCAAAAAAATTATTGACGAGTATATTTTTCAACTAAAACAAGATGAGAACCTACACCGCAAATTTCGGTATCATGAAATAAGCGTCCGTTTAAGCTCAAATTATCTTTATCCACCGTGATGGTGAAAGGATATTCAGCAATAGGCATACAATCACCCGTAGGCTTTACATATAATGTACTCCCATCCATTCTCCAAGTACCAAATTGAGTTGGCGAACAGTTCTTTTTATCATAATTACATTCTGGAGCGACATAACTTGGAGTGGTTGCTGAAGTAAGGGTAAATTCAAACGTTTTGTCTGCATTAAATTTGAATGTACTAGTAGGATTAAAAGAAACTTTTGGAGCAGATAAATCCATTCTATCATAAAGTCCTACTAAATTCCATGATCCTTCTAGGCATTTATCTAAAGCGCCATTTTCGCAATTTTCAGCTAATTTTTCTTCTGCTGTAGGGCTTGAGCTGCAAGCCATCAAAGAAAATAGGCCTAAGGAGAATAATAAAAGAGTCTTCTTGTTCATATAACCATCCCGATAAAATTTTCTCTAAAAAATATATATAAAATAAAAAGAATGAATTAGGAAATACTGAAATAGCCCCTCTTAATTTTTAGCGAAACCCCTTATTATAGGCCAGAATAATAAAGGTCATAGCCTCCAAGACCTCCATCGCGGTTACTACTGAAGAAAATGACCCTTTTGAAATTAGAATTTCCATCAACGTCAAGAACCATTGGGCGATACTCGTCTTCACTGTTGTTGATTTTTGAACCCAGATTCGTTATAGAAGTCCAACCAGATGTCGCGTTCCAATAAAACGTAGTTGAAATATTTTTCTCATATAAATAATATAGGGCTCTTAAATTAAGAATACAAGTAAAAAAATGGTGGGTATAAAAAAAGGTGTAAAATGACATTAAATAATGTTTTTAATGGGGCTTTTTATGTTGTATAGGGGTATTTCTTTGTGAAGTGTCTAAAAAGGCCTTATTATTAAAGAAGAGCTATATCTTGATTATTTTACTATATTTGTAGGTATACTTCGGGGGTGCTCTGGTTTCGACAGGGTAGCTGAAGCGTAAGTTGCATGCCGAGGGTCTGGTTGGCCTCGTAAAAAAACCGGAAAAACATAAGTGCAAACGAAAACTACGCACTCGCAGCTTAATTAATTGCTGCGGCGGATCTCATCCCAAGCCCGGAGGGAGAAAGATTCGCTCGCTAAACCGGGCTCTGGAAGTTTACATGCTTAGGGTAAATTTCCTAAATGTACTGAGCTGGATCTGAATTCAGCCGGCCTTCTCGGGCGGGATCAGATCGAGACTAAAATCCGAAGGGAAAGCATGTAGGAGCGCACGGGGATGCCGCTTTGGACAGGAGTTCGACTCTCCTCACCTCCATAAATAAAAAAAAGACTCACCATTAGGTGAGTTTTTTTTTATTTATTTAGTTTGTAAAGCAGTCGAACTCTTTAGTGTTCGATGGCGTAGCTCTTAAGCTTTTCTACGCCCGGATGAGTTCGCGTGCAATGACTCCTCTGCTACGAGCTTGCCGAGCGTTGTTGTTCCTCCTCGTCATAGCTGATGCTATGTTTTCGTCGTCACGCCTTGCCCAACAAATTCTCGCTATCGGATTCTTTTGCCTGCTCACGTCATCCGTGCTCCGTGGGATATTTTTTTAGCAAATTCTTTGGTGTTCGATGACGTGGTTGTTCTGCTTTAGCAGTCTACAACCACGGGATGCAGTCACAGTATGGCGTTGGTCTTAAGCTTTAGCTTTTAGAGCAACGGGATGCAGTCACAGTACTCTCTTCTCTTTCATTTTTTAAAAGCACAAAAGGGCGGTCATCTCCAAAGATGGTCGCTTTTTTTGTTTATTTCACTTTTATACTGGAAAAGCCGCGAATATGGTGAATCTTTTCCAGTTTTTCTTTACAGTGATATCAAATTCTCTTTGTACTGAATTACCAAAATTGGCCTGTATTCAGAGCTAATATTTCCAGAATTCTTGGGCTATTTTTTTTCTCTCTCAATTTTTCTTCCACATTCCAATGAATTTTCTGCAGCTCTATTTGTTTCCAGTGACTGCTTGAGCTACTGCTGAAAAAGAACGATAGGTCTGATAGTTATAGAGGAATCCTTCTTTGGTAGTCTCCATTCTAATGCGTTGATCTTGCCAGACTCGAATAAATTGAGTATCTGATAAAACATCATTCTTCGAGAAAGTCTTGTTTTCTATTTTAATTTTTCGTGACTGTACCAATAACCTCAATTGTTTGGAATAAATCTATTCAATTCTGAAATGTGGACGAAATATCTGGGGGTGTAGCGTTGGATACCCTGTTACGTGTTTTTTTATATTGGAGAGGAAATAGGAGTGACGAGGCGAGGTTCATTATAGATAAAAAAATAAAACTTACGTAATTAAAGATTTTGATACAATTATATCTATCAAATGTTATCTTTATTTATCATATGGAACGAATGAATCCCTAAAAATGGTGTTTGTAAAAAATGGATAAATGGCTGACCTTAGAAGAGCTGACTGCATACTTGAAACTGAGCAAGACCAAGCTATATGGCATGGCTCAGCGCGGGGAAATTCCTGCGGCTAAAATAGGGAGTCAGTGGCGCTTTGATCGAGAAGAAATTGATGCCTGGATGAAATCGCAGGGGAATAAATGAGGGTGTCAGTTTTTGACATTGAGTTGTAGGTAGATTTATAAACAGGTAAATATGGTTAGTTTTCAATCAAATATTGCGCAGCAACAAGCCGTTGAAACGACGGAGGGACCGCTTTTAATAATTGCTGGTCCTGGAGCGGGGAAAACAAAAACCCTGGTTGATCGCGTTGTTCATATATTGAAGACCAAACCAGTTGATGCCTCAAATTTGTTGGTATCAACTTTTACAGAAAAAGCTGCAGCGGAACTGCTCTCCAGAATTTCCTATCGGCTAGATGCCGAGGGCATGAAAGCAAATCTCCAGGAAATGTATCTTGGGACTTTGCATTCCATTTTTCTTCGCATTCTTCAGGATTATCGAATCCAGGCAGGATTGAAACGAAGCTTTGCACTTCTGGAGCCATTTGATCAAGACTATTTGGTATATCGCAATCTGAAAAGATTAACTGAAGATGCCAGTCCTAACTTTTTAGACTTGCCGCCCATGATTTCACAGTGGCGGACAGCTGAGGCTTTAGTTGCTGCAATCAATAAAGTAACCGAAAACGGTTTAAATTCAGAAGACCTGAAAAAACATGACCGCCTTGATTCTTTAGGCATTATCTACGAACGCTATGTGTCTCTGCTAGATGAAGAAAATGTTCTTGATTTCTCTTTGATTCAGGCAAAATGTCTTTACCTGCTCAGGGAAAAACCAGATGTATTAAAAGAACTGCGCGAACGACTTCAATATCTGATGGTTGATGAATACCAGGACACAAATCCAGTTCAAGAAAAAATACTTTTGTTGCTTGCGGGTGAGACGGAAAACCTTTGCGTCGTAGGTGATGATGACCAGGCTCTCTATCGGTTCCGTGGCGCAACCATCGAAAATATTTTGAAATTTCCCAGTCGATTCGAAGCGGGAAAGTGTAAAAAGATAGTTCTCGATACAAACTATCGCTCCCATCCAGGAATCATCCAGTTCTATGATGAATACATGGCAGCACAGCAGTGGTTTGATTCCGAAGGAAATTGTTTTCGCTATAACAAAGAAATCAAATCTTGTGCATCTGAGTTTAAAGAATATCCCTCTGTGGTGAAATTAGGAGTAACTTACAATGCTGATCGGGCTCCTGAATTCAGTCAGCAAAAACACTTTGAAGAGGTAAAACAGTTTATTCGCAAATTGCAGGATTCGGGAAAACTTACTGATCTCAATCAAATCGCCTTTCTTTTTAAATCGGTAAAAGGTGATCGTGTACTTGGGCTTGCACGGTATTTGGAATCAAATGGTATCCCAGTGTTTTCTCCAAGATCGGCTCTATTTCTTGAGAGACATGAAGTTCGATTGATGATTGGAGCCATAGTTTTTTTGTTCCCTATGTTAGACGATGTGCTACGGGAAAAATCTCGTTTTGAGCTGAAAGTTTGGGAATATTACCTCGATTGTAAACGCTATTTTGCCGACGAGATCCGTAAAGAAATTACGAAACACAAACCCATGTTGAATTGGCTTAACGAAAGAGTTCGTGAGCATCTAAATCTGGAACGTCCAACAACCTATGCCTTCACAGCACTGATCTATCGTTTGTTGGCCTTCCCAATGTTTTCAGAGCTTGTAGATGTTTCGCTTCGCGAGAATGCCTTTGTTCAAAGAGCGGCATATAATCTTTCTCAGCTGACTCAGATTTTCCATCGATTCGAAGGGATTCACGATGTTTCCATTCTTACTGAGAAAAGTCTGAATTGGGTTCTGAAAACTTTGTTTAACGGATACTTTCGATATTTAGTGGAAGGAGGGATTGAGGAGTACGAAGATTTTGAAGGGGGACGTCCTTCAGGTGCAGTTTCGTTCATGACAATCCATCAATCAAAAGGCTTGGAATTTCCTGTTGTGATCTGTGGTTCCCTAAACACCGTTCCTTCTTCTCAAAACAACGACTTAGATTTATGGCTTGCCGAAATTGAAGGGCGTAAACCTTACGAACCTCTGGACCAGATTAAAGGATTTGACTTCTGGAGAGCTTTTTACACCGCCTTTAGTCGAGCTCAAAACCTGCTGGTTCTCAGTGCCATTGAACGCGAAGGTCGTGGACGTGAACCTTCGAAATACTTTGATCCGTGGTATTTCAAACAGCCTAGTTGGAGAAAAGCTCGGTTAGATGAGTTAGAGCTCGCTGTTAACAGAGAAGCACAAATCAAGAAAGAGTACGCCTATACCTCAGATGTATTGCTTTATGAAAACTGCCCCATGCAATACAAGTTCTACAAAGAGATGGGCTTTGCTGAATCTCGCGTTGGTGGTGCAATCGGTGGTACTTTGCTACATCAGACGATTGAAGACATGCATCGCCATGTGCTAGATGGAAAAGAATCAGAAATTCACGCAGATAATGTGGGTATATGGTTTGAACAGAACTATAACCTGCTACAAAAGACTCAGGGCGGTTATTTGTCCCCAGGTGTTCGTCGCAGCCTATTGGAACAAGTTCAAAATTATAGAATCCACCAAGAAAAGAATTGGGCTGCCATTGTTCAAGCAGAAGTAGATGTTTCTTTGGTCAAAGAAAGCTACATCTTGCATGGGACGATTGACCTTATTCGCAATAGCTCTGGAAATATTGAGATTGTGGATTTCAAGTCAGGTAAAAAGCCTGATATGGATTCTGATTGGGGACGCAAAATGCTGCGTCAATATCAGCGACAACTCGAAATTTATTCTCATTTGGTGGAAGAGCGCACAGGGTACAGTGTTGAATCGATGAAACTCTACTATGCTGGCGAAGGAGATTCAAATTCTTATGTGAATTTTGCACGTACAGACGTAGACATTGAAAAGACTATTGCCCAGGTGGATAAAGTCATTGAGGCGATTGAAAATAAAGAGTTTAAGCAGACGGAAACCGCCAAGTGCGACAGGCTTTGTTCGAACTGTGACTTTCGATTTTACTGCAATCCAGGTAAGTATGAGTAAGGGTATGGAGATTTTTTATGCTAAAAATCGAAGCTCGCCATATTAAGCAACTGAATCCAAATCAGCTTGCTAAAGTTGTTAGAATGCTTGTGCAGATGGAGATAATTCAAAATGACTTAGATCGCCAGTTTGCCAAATCGCACCAATACATTGAAGAATTAAAAGCGCAAATGCGAGAACGATTTGAACTCGAATTTAAGAAAGAACAAGCCCAAAAATGGCTAAACAGGAACTAATCATGACCCAACAAAACCTAAACATTCCTATCGATGCAACCAACGTAGACGCCTTAGAATTCGAACCCATTCGCGGTTACCCCATGCTACATTGGAAGGGCAAACGCCCTTTTACTGGCACCCAATTCTACCCAGCACAGCTCAAAGAAACCTATGGTGAGTCACAGAACAACTGGATTAATAAAATTTTTTGGGGCGATAACCTGCAGGTTATGAGTCATTTGCTCAAAGAGTATCGCGGTAAAGTGGATCTGGTGTATATCGACCCGCCTTTTGATTCTAAAGCAGATTATAAAAAGAAGATTTCTTTAAAGGGCAAGCAGGCGACCAATGACCAGAATGCTTTTGAAGAGAAGCAGTACACGGATATTTGGACGAATGACGAATACCTCCAGTTTATGTATGAGCGTCTGATTATGATTCGGGAGTTGTTGAGTGAGAAGGGGAGTTTGTATTTGCATTGTGATTGGCGAAAGTCTCATTATCTTAGACTGATGCTTGATGAAGTATTTGGGATTTCAAATTTCCAAGCTTGTATTTCATGGAGAACGATGACTTCAAGTGGATATAAAGGAAAATTTTCTATTGGTCGTTCCCATGCAGACATCCTGTATTATGGAAAAACGAAGGAGCCAATTTACAATCCAGTTTATGGGGAGATGACCGATAAAATGAGAGCAAGGTACACCCATAAGGATGAGGATGGTAGACTGTGGAAGGACAGTTATTTAGGTGATGTAACAGAGGAAACTTTACAAAGATTACGCCAAGAAAATAAGCTTTATGAAACAAGCAATGGTGTACCTAGAATTAAGCACTACTTGGATGAAAACAAAGGATTGCTTGTCGATGATCAATGGGACGATATTGATCCTGAAAACTCCCAATCTCCAAAGCAAACTGGATACCCTACACAAAAGCCTGAAGAGTTGCTGGCTCGAATTATTAAAATGTCTTCCAACCCTGGCGACTTGGTCTTCGACTGCTTTATGGGTTCTGGAACCACTCAAGCGGTGGCCATGAAACTAGGTCGACGTTTTATCGGTGCCGACATCAACCTTGGTGCCATTGACACCACCGTTAAGCGACTCACAAAAATCAGCGCAGAGATTCACAACCAGCCTCCTCAAATTGAAATTGAATTGGGCGACTCCGAAGACGGCGGAAATAAGAAAAAGGTCGAGACCTTCTACACTGGCTTCGAAATTTATAACGTAAATCATTACGACGTATTCCGCAATCCTGTAGAGGCCAAACAGATTCTACTCCAAGCGCTCGAAGTGCAACAGCTCCCTGGAAACACCACCGCCTTCGACGGTGAAAAAGACGGGCGCATGGTCAAGATCATGCCAGTCAACCGCATCGCAACCCGTGCAGATCTCAACGAACTGCTGGCCAACATCAACGAAAAGTCCTATTCCAAAAAATTCTCCGACAACCCCACCAAACCCGTAGAGCTCATCACACTGGTCTGTATGGGGCACGAACCCGATCTAGCAGCACAACTCAAAAACGAACTAAAGCCCTGGATCGTCGATGTAGATGTGGTAGACATTTTACGCGATAAGTCGAAGCTAGAGTTCAAGCGCGATTCTGAACTCAAAGTGAGCTTGAAAGATGGTCAACTGATCATCGAAGAGTTTTATCCGATGAACTTGCTACAAAAGCTCTCTCTCCAAAAAGAATCCGTCGAAGATTACAAAGAACTGGTGGATTCGGTAAAGATTGACTGGAATTACGATGGCGCTATTTTCAATCCAACCACGATTGACTTGCCCAGTAAAAACGATTTCATAACTGGTTCTTACGAGATCCCTGAAGACGCTGGAACCATTCGCATCAAAGTTACAGATTTACTCTCCGAAAGTGTTGAAATGTCTGTAGAAGAGGATGGTTGAGCATGGCTGGTAAAAAAACAAAGAAGACAACGGATACCCATTTAGCCGAACTCCCACACCCCTTCTACGAGCTATTGCGGAAATTCTACGTCGAAAACCGCGGGCTCATTCGCAAAAAATACCATGTTCTATCCAAAAAGTTTCTCGACCACAACGATCCGTCCCTAAACGGATGGCTACGGGTTCCTCAGTTCGAGGCTTTGGAGATGTATGTGTTCCTCAAGGAATTCTGCGAGAACCAGCAATTGGCATTGGTGTTTGAAAACTGGGCCTATAGAAAAGAGGGTTTTGAGGGACGAGCTAATGTGAAAGCACAACAAACCCTGCTTGACGAAATTGATGAGAACACAAAAGAAGAAACTCGTCAGTTATATGAATCGGTAATTGACATCCTAAAAAAATTTCGTCAGGACTACCCTAACTACATCTTTGCTCTTACCATGGGTCTCGGTAAAACTGTGTTGATGGCAACATCAATCTTCTACGAGTTTCTTTTGGCTAACAAGTGGCCTAAAGATGAGAAGTATTGTCACAACGCCTTGGTATTTGCTCCTGATAAAACCGTACTCCATTCACTTCGTGAAATTTCCACCATGGATAAATCCTTGGTTGTTCCTCCTGAATATGTTCCATGGCTAGAAGCTAATTTAAAATTCCATTTTCTTGATGATGCAGGAACCACATTAAACCTTTTAGATCATTCCAAATTCAATTTGGTTGTGTCAAATACGCAGAAAATTATTCTAAAGAAAAAGAAAAAAGAAGATACGGCAGCAGGTTCTCTTTTTAAAGCAGAAGCGAATATCCATCAAGCCAAATCCATAAATGCAGAATTCATGGATCTATACGATTTCGATGAAGCCGATTTGTCTACTAATCAGCGATTCGAAAAATTATTACGACTCGATCAGCTGGGAGTTTATGTTGATGAAGCGCATCATGTATTTGGTGCGAACCTTGCTCAAGATTTAGGACTTGAAAAAAAAATCACCACAACATCTTTACGTTTGACGATTAACGAACTAGCGGCAGAGCTTAAAACTAGAGGAGCGCGTGTCGTAGCCTGCTATAACTACACAGGTACTCCCTATGTAGGAACACAGCTTTTACCCGAAGTGGTCTATGCATTTGGATTGAAAGAATCTATTGATGCTGCTTACTTGAAAAAAGCATCTGTTTCTTCATTTTCTCATACAAGGTCCAAAGAGTTCCTAAAAATTTCTATCAAAGAATTCTGGGAAAAGTGCGGCGAAAATCGTGTTGAAGAAATGCTCCCCAAAATGGCCATATTCGGGACCACCATCGAAGAACTGCAAAAGGAAATCAGACCAGTAGTCGAAGAAATATTACATGAGCTAGGGGTTTCTACTTCTAAAATTCTGGTGAATGTGGGCGATGAAAAACTAACTTCAAACGATGACTTACGTGAATTCCGTCAACTTGATACCCCAGCATCAGGCAAGCAATTTATCCTTTTGGTGAACAAAGGGAAAGAAGGATGGAACTGTAGATCGCTATTTGCAGTGGCCCTTCACAAAGAACCGAAATCCAAAATCTTTGTTTTGCAGGCTACCATGCGTTGTTTACGTGCCATAGGAAAGTCTCAGGAAACAGGACTGGTCTATTTGAGCGAAGATAATCGCAAATTACTGGAAAAGGAGCTCGAAGAAAACTTCCATTTATCAATCGACGGTCTCAATAATTCTGGTTCCTCCAAAAAAACATACCAGGTGCGCAAACTCCCACCACCTGTGATGGTAAAAGTGAAGCGTGTACATAAAAGACACGAAATCAGAGAAAAACAGATTCCAGAAAAAGTGAACCTTGAACTGGATCAGGTCAATCTGGAAAACTATCAGATCGTACGAACAGACGCGTCATTGGATAAACTGAAAAAAGGAAAAAAGGTTGAGATAGAAAGTTCCAATCAGCGCTCCTATTCAGCTCTGACGTTGGTTGCAGAGGTTGCCCGTTATTTGAATCGATCTCCAATTGAAATCAGGAAAATTCTCGAGAATTCTGAAGAAGGGATGTCTGATATTATTGAGCTTGTGAACCGTCATAATGAGATTTTGTTTGACTGGGTGATTCCTCATCTGTTCAGAGATTTTTATGAAATCGATGAATTCGAAAAGAAAGTGGAAGATGAAATCGATTTGGTGAAAGAGCCTTCACCAGAGGATTTTTACACAGTACATGCCAGTGAAGAGTTGGTCTATAGAAATACCGATGATGATATAAATACCTTTGTTCACAAGAGCTTTCATCTGGATACCTATGCTTTTGACTCTAAACCAGAAAAAGAGCTCTTCTGGCGATTTCTGGAGAACCCTAAGGTCGCAAAAGTATGGTTCACGGGTATGCTCACCCACGGTCAGAGTGATTTCTACATCAACTATATCGACCCAGAAACCCATACAGTTCGTAGTTATTTCCCTGACTTTTTAGTACAGACCGATGATGGCAAAATGATGTTGATCGAGGTGAAAGGCGACCACATGATGGAAGACCCTGTGGTGCTGGCTAAGGCACAAGCCGCCTCGGAACTTGCCGAACGCAATGGCTGGGGATATAAGATCATCAAGGGTTCGGATATTATGAATCGGAGTAGTGTGTTTTTAGGGTAATGGGAATTAGAGCATGCAGTTCAAAATTAAAAATTGCACTAACACCGACTCTGCCAAAATTTCCCTTTCCGAAGGAAAGCTTAATATTAAGTTTGCTCCAAACGGAACAGGAAAAAGTACGATTGCACGTGCAGTACTTCTGGGGACGAATTAAGGTGGGGCGATACCTGAGCTTATGCCATTCAAACTCAGAGCCTCTAATCCTGACGATAATTTAGTGGATATTGCTGTTGACGGCGAAAGACTAGAACTCTATCACCGCCTTTGTCGCTACTTGTATTCACTGAATCAGCAAAAACGCGTTCTTTTATCTTCAATCCTGGAAAGAAATACGGGATGCCGCTTTGGACAGGAGTTCGATGGCGTAGCTCTTAAGCTTTAGCTTTTTGGATCATGGT
Source organism: Fibrobacteria bacterium AD312 (assembly GCA_001462345.1). Classification (GTDB taxonomy): domain Bacteria; phylum Fibrobacterota; class Fibrobacteria; order Fibrobacterales; family Fibrobacteraceae; genus Fibro-01. Next base: position 43,486 of record LIUM01000018.1, read on the forward strand.
TTGATTTAATAAAAGCTCTAATTCGTTTTAGTGGCATCGCAGCAGAAGAAATGTTGCAAGAAAAATGGCATCCAAAGCAAAGGCTTGTCAAATCAGAGCAGAATGAACTACAATTGGAAATACCCTACAGTAATGACACAGAATTGTTGATGGATATCTTTCGCTGGGGTTCTCTGGCTAAAGTTTTAAGTCCACCCGAATTGCGAACCAAAGCCATTGAGCAGCTTAAAACAACTCTCAAATCATACAAATAGTTGCTGATACACGTTATCTGCGTATCATCTGTTTGCTATTCGGGATACTTTCTACTATGTTTTGGATAAGTTAAACCAAATATAGGAGGATGCCATGTCATCTACTGGAGAAAAACCCGGCAAAGGAACATACACCTGTAAAAAATGTGGTCAGAAAGTTGTATTAGACGATCACTCAGATACTTTGCCACCTTGTCCTAAATGCAACGCAACTGAATATACACCTTAACATATCTCAACCAGAGTCATCATGGACTCTGGTTTTCATTATAACTAGAGCGGTCATTGTCGTTTGAGCAAAATAGGGTTTGTTATAATCAATTTATCAAATTGTCAACGCAATATAATGAAACAGTGAAGTTGATTCATTATGAAACACCGTCACAGAATGCAGCTAGTATTCTTAGTTTATTTTACTTAAATCGCAATTTAAGCCTGTATTGCTTTTGGCATAAGTTTTGCTGATAGTGTATATATTTCCCCTATAGCTTTTGTTGTTTCTTCTCTTTCAATAAACCATTCAAATCAATCACCCCAAAAATTCAAGCGTTGTTTTTTGGTGTGGTGCAATCGTACATATTTTCTGCTTAGGTAATCTTAAGCTGTTTAAAGGGTATTCTCATGAACAAAGGAAAAAACCAACACGTAGTAAAACATTCCGATGGCTGGGCTGTGAAAGGCTCTGGCAATTCCAGAGCGACAAAAGTTGTGGGAACTCAGCAACAAGCAATCTCAATTGCACAGGAGATTGCTAGGAATCAAAAATCAGACACTAAAGTGCATGGCCGAGATGGAAAAATTCGTGCGGGCAATAGCTACGGAAATGATCCATACCCGCCAAAGGATCGAAAATAGATGGATATCAATTTCAAGTATTACAAAACCAAATGGTTAATTCTCATTATCCTTATATTAGGAACATTAGTGGCTTATGTTCTTGAAGCCTTATGGAAAAATGGCTTCGCTTTAGGGTTTAGCAGCTCGGCGCTTGTTCTGAGCATACTTTGCTTGTATGATCGATTTCTTTGGAAGTGGCCCATTTTTTCCTTTTTCAATACCATTCCCAATTTGAATGGCAATTACAAAGGTTTAATTCACTACAATCGCGAGGGAATTAATGAAACCAAAGCGGTCTATCTAAACATCAAACAGACATGCTCTCAAGTCAAAGTATTTTGCTGCTTTCATAAAGAAGGAGAGAACAATTCTTGGTCACAAAGTTCCCATGCTTATTTCACAAACGATTTGCTAGGAGACCAAGAGCTTCATTTCGTGTACCATAATACAGGTTCTCAAATGAATGGAGACACGTTATCTCCACATGATGGGATGAATATTTTACGGATACGTAAAGAAAAGGAGGGGTACGCCTTAGAGGGGCATTACTTCACAAACCGTGATCCCCAAACCAAAGGCACTATGAAAGTCACACAAATCAAATCAACCATGAGGAATAATAAATGAATTGTCACAAACTATTCCAGGAGTTTAATGGAAAAATAACCCTTGCGAATTCCAAACAAGCTAGCTTGAAAAATTCTCGAAAAGCCTTGCGCAAAAAAATCCGAGATTACTTTGATGATAATAAATGGGATAGACCAAAATTTACCTCACAGGGATCTTTTCCATTGCAGACGAACCTTAATCCAATCAAGGAAAAGGATAAGGATGGCGAAACCATTGAGCCGTATGATTTGGATGATGGGGTGTATATAATTTGCGCAGAATCAGAGCGGTTGAGTGTCGATGCATACCATTCCCGCATACTGAATGCTGTTGAGAATCATGCAAAAGATGAAGTGGATAAAACGACTTGTGTGCGTGTGTGTTTTGCAGATGGTCATCATATTGATCTACCCATTTACTGGCTAGAAAAGGATGGGGATATACCACTACTTGCCCATAAGGCAAAGGGTTATATTGAGAGTGATCCTAAGGCTTTCACAACATGGGTCCAAGAACAGATTAACAAGGCGAATTTGATTCAATCAGGTCAATTGCTTCGACTGATCCGTTATGCCAAGGCATGGAAAAACTATAGGGAAACAGAGAATAGTAGCCTCAGGCTACCATCTGGTTTTTTACTAACAGTTCTATTCTGCGAGGAATATGTACCTTCCCAAAACGATGATGAAAGCTTAAAGATTACGCTAGAACGAATATTCTCTCGTCTCGAATACAATTACCAATGTTTTCGCCCCACTACACCCAACAATGAAGATTTGTTGGTTAAGTACCCAAAAGATTCTTTTCTACCAGAATTAAAGAAATTCCGAGATTGGGCTTCAGATGCCATCAAAGCTGAAGACGAAAAAAAATCATCAGAAATTTGGCGTAAATGCTTTGGGGATCGTTTCCCTCTTGGGAAAGAAGACAGTGAAAAAGGTGATAAAGGAAAAACATCGACTACTGGAACAAACAGTTACACAAGGGTTCATCCTTCTAGGCCATATTATGCCAAATTTAACAGATAGCGACCTCAGCGAAGTAGGGGTGATGTTTCCAGATTTGAATTGTTCTATAGCAAAACAAAGGATCTGGGGAACCCTCCAGTTCCAATGTAGCTATAGCTCCGTTTTAAAATTGCTTTCCTTTTCCAGTGAATATGATCACTTCATCGAAGATGATTATGAAGTCGAAATAGATTTCACAAATCAAGATTTAAATAGTGTCCCAATTGTTTTTGAACGTTCTCAGATTGTTCGCTTATTTGCTGAATCTAATTGTATTCAGTTGCCTGATATGCATATCTATGAAGATGACTCCTGTTGCCTCGGCGTATTTCCAGAGTATCAATGGCAAAGTGCTGTGCATTTTATTCAGCACAAAGTGATTCCATTCTTTTACTGGCAAAGTTACAGGAGATTATTTGGTTTAGAACCATGGGAATCTTTTTCCCATGGGAGGCTTGGTATTGCTGAGGCTCAGATAGATTTTTGGAAGAATAAAAAAGAATCGTTAAAGGGACGAAATCGTAATCAACCGTGCTTTTGTGGTAGTGGAAAAAAATCAAAGCAATGTTGTGGAAAAATGAATAGATGATTGACTGTAATTCTGATAAATCCAAATCATGATGCCGTTTTTAATTCTATTGATTATTCATCTAATTCTCTTCGCTTTTTTCAAATCTCCATGGTTTAATGGCAAGTGGGGCGAATTATAAATCTCGCTTTTCTTCAAGTTCTTTCTTCCCAAAAAACGTTATACGGTACTGCACAACATCGTTTTACTCATAGAAAATTTACAAGGCATATCATAAATTCCAGATTCTTTTGCGTTAGAATTACAAGCATAATTGAATTCATGATTCCATAAAAATGTTTTAAGTGATTTTGCATGGTCAACCATTGGTGATAACGCTATTTTTTCTCTGCTCATGTTTTTGATGTCCGTTTTCATAGCATTGATGATGTTTCTTTGATTGCCTACACTTGTGTCGTTTTTAGGTTCTCATGAGTGAGCTTAATTCTTTCTCGCTAGTCCGCTGGAAAAGGCTCTTGACTGAATGCAATGTTCCTTGTATTCAATACGAAGAATATCAGCCTCAATGAACGTTAAATACTTACAGGTATTGGACTATCTCGTGATTTAATAAAAAGATAAATCGTGTAGTCATATTCATTATTAAATTCTAAAATAAAAAAATGTCAAGAGTCCATTAACTCTTGTCCTCAAAGGTGAACAGTCTGCCACCAAAATAGCTAAAGAAATCGGTTTAAATACCGATATCGTTTGTAGTTGTGTTTAGGAACATTATCCATTAAAACGTCACTAGTTCCATTAATCTATATGTCTTTATAAAAAAAGACTCACCTTTTGGTGAGTTTTTTTGTTTATTTAGTTTGAAACATACTACGCCAGGATGAGTTCGCTGACAGAGCCTCCTCTGCTACGAGCTTGCTGGGTGTTGTTGTTTCTCCTCGTCATAGCTGATGCTATGTCATCGTCGTCACGCCTTGTTTGGTACGTGCTCCACGGGATGCTTTTAATGATCACATCCATTCGCACCAAGTACTAGCTTGTTTGTCATAAATTGATTTACAAGCACTTCAGGTTCTAAGCATGGAGCACCTGTTAATACTTGAATGCCTTTTCCTTCCATTAAATTTTTGGCTCTTTGTCCGAGACCACCTGCAATTACATGAGTTACACCTTGTTCGTGTAGCCATACAGGGAGTAAACCTGGTTTGTGGGGAGGAGCTTCTACTTCTGTTTTTTGAGTGATTGTGGTTTCACCGGTATTTACGGTAAGTAGAGCAAAGCTTTTACAATGACCAAAATGGGTTGTGAGCTTGCCTTCTGCTAAAGGAATTGCAAATTTCATGTATTCTCCTTGTGAATTTGTTTGAATATTTCCGTAATTACGCGCATTTTGTGCGTGATCCAATGCTATTTCTGAATATTGGGTATGTGCTTGTACAGTCATTCTTTTTTTCCTTGCATGAAAACCAGTTCTCCTTTTCTGATGGCCGTTAGCTTAGCCATGGTGTTAGACTTACCTAGTCGTTTCTGGATATTTGCAACTCCATTTTATGTGACATTACATTGGTTATGGATTTAATAGTCTTAGATTCGTTACTTTCAGGGAATACTTCAAGAATCGATTTTCCAAGAAGTTGGGCTTCAGTAAACAAAGGACTGTAGGGAATTTTTCCAACAATAATGGAGTTGAATTGCTCTGAGGTTTCTTGAATGCGAGTACAGAATTCGTCACTAAGATCCGCTTTATTGATGATTACATAGGCGGGAATTCTAAAGTGTTTAGTTAGCGTTAAAATGCGTTCTAAATCATGATGACCAGATGGCGTTGGTTCTGTAACTATCAGCACTGCACTCGCTCCTGTAACAGAAGCAATCACTGGGCAGCCAATACCAGGTGGGCCATCGACTAAAATCAAAGGAATTTGATTTGACACGGCATATTGCTTCGCTTTTTCTCGTACATGACTCACTAGTTTGCCTGAGTTTTCTGCACCAGGGAAAAGCCGTGCATGGAACATGAGACCTTGTTCCGTATAGGTTTCTTTCCATACGCCAGTTTGAGATTCAATCCATTCAATCGCCTTGTTAGGGCAGGCATCTACACAGACTTTGCATCCTTCACAAGACTGTTTACTGATTTTGTATAAATTATCTGTTTGTGTAATCGCATCGAAACGACAAAGTGTAGCACATAAGCCACAGTTTTGACATTTTTCTTCATTGATTTGAGCAATATGACCTGCTATGAAAGGATATTCCTTATAGGACTTTACTTTCATCAGCAAATGCAAATCGGCAGCATCCACATCACAATCAGCGAGTACCTTTGTTGAAAAACATTGGGCTAATGCAGCGGTAATAGATGTTTTCCCTGTTCCACCCTTTCCGCTGATAACCACAAGTTCCTTGGGCTTATTTATTTTCATGGTTGACACCTGTCTAAAAGTTCACGCAACACTTTTTTTAATTCGGGTTTTACATCCAATAAATTGCCTCCGCGAGCATAGGTCTCTGCTATATGACGATCTTCTGGAATTTGCAGCCAAATTGGAAATCCTTGTTGGTTTGCATAATCAGTGATTAAATTGGTTTCTGATTGTATTCGATTGACTATGATGGCAAATGGTAATTCCATATTAAGTAACGCCTCCACAGCTAGTTTTAAATCATTTAATCCAAAGGGAGTGGCTTCAGTAACAAGAAATACGAAATCAGAATCTTCAACTGCGGCAACGAAAGTACAAGCTGTACCTGGGGGAGAATCAATCAAAGTAAAAGGAACGTCTTGTAAGGGGAGTGCTTTTTTGGCGGCCTTGATGACTGCAGGTGCAGAAGCATGGCCAATTTCCAAAGTGCCCGTTAATAATTCAGCTTCATTTTTACAGCGTGATTGGCTTAATTCTCCGATCTTCACTGGAAATTCTTGGATGGCTCCATGTGGACAGATTCTTGCGCATCCTCCACAACTATGGCAAAGCTCATTGAAGATCATTACCTGATTTCCAGCTATGGCTATTGCATTAAATTGGCATGCTTCTACGCATTTTCCACAGAGCTTACATAAGTTAGGATTCACTTGAGGAATCAATAGTTCTACGGCCTTATGTCCTATAACAGTATGAGATAAGAATAGGTGACAATTGGGTTCTTCCACATCACAATCTAAAAGCCTTGCTCGCTCTGCATTTGCATGTAAAAGTGCAACAGCAAGACTTGTTTTACCCGTACCACCTTTGCCTGATGCTATTGCAATTTTCATTACCAATGCCCTTCTACGTCTGCTTCTTTTAATTGAAGTAAGGTTCCTTTTTCAAAAGAATCAATCAACTCTCGTATGGGTAGGCTTTCTGCAACGTAAATTGGTATTCCAGCGGCTTGAAGTACCTTGAATGCTTTAGGTCCACAATGTCCTGTTACTAAAGCTTCTGCACCAGTGTTAATTACATTCTGTGCAGACTGAATCCCAGCTCCTTGTGTTGCTTGTAAATTCTGTGAATTATCGACTAGTGTAAAAGAATTGGTTTCGAAATTCCATACCAAGAATCTAGGACATCGCCCAAAACGGGTGTCAAGGAGGGACTCCAAGGATTCTCCTTCGGTTGAAAAAGCGATCTTCATGATTGGCCTTCTCTAAAATTAGTGCTGTTAAATCTGTTGCCTATACCTTTTCCACCACAGCCTTTTCCACCATTACCTTTCCCTTTACGATTTCCTCGGTTCATGGCCCCTCCGAAAGATTGATTTGATGGAAATAATTGCTTGTTATTGCATGAACCTAAGGCTTTTCCTGTCTGTGAACCTTGTCCTAGTGGTCCTGTTCCGTCTCTATTTGGCATAATTCCTCCTATATTTTTGAATTGTGCATATGCAAATATACATTATTTTATTATATTTTGTGCATAAGCACGTATTTTTTTGGAAATTTTATGCCTAGACGTTTAAAACATCGTTGCTGTAGGTCAGATGCTTCTGGTTTATATTATAAACCGAGGGGGGTTCCTATGGCTGATCTTGAAAGTGAATTATTGCAGCTCGATGAATTTGAAGCCATGCGTTTGTGTGATCTTGATGGCCTTGAACAAGGGGCGGCTGGAGATAAAATGGGCGTGTCCCGTGGTACAATACAACGACTTCTTGAAACAGGAAGAAAGAAATTGATACAGGCCATAGTAGAAAAGAAATCAATTCAGATAGGGGAATTCCCTTCGTGTTGCAAACATGGAAAAAGGTGTGATGAATGAATTCTGTAATGTTAACTGTAGTGGTAGATAATAATTCAGAGCTCTTAAATGCACCCAGTGAACATGGGCTCTCTTTGCATCTTCAAAGTGATAATCACAACATGTTATTTGATGCAGGTAAATCAGATCTCGTACTTGCTAATCTCGAGGCGCTTGGTCTTGCTGCAAAATCACCTGAATGGATTGCTCTTAGTCACGGTCATTATGATCATACCACTGGGGTACCAGCTCTTCTTTCTCGTTATCCAAAAGCCAAACTCCATTTTCATCCTAAACTACTTGAACAAAAATGGATATTAGATCCTGGAGATCAATGGCGATATGGTGGATTGCCTTCTGCTTTTTTTGAGCTAGACGCATTATATTTACAGCCTCATCAATGTGGTATGGAATTGATTCCAGGAGTTTTTGCAAGTGGTTCTGTGGCAGGAGATGATGCACAAAGTGCTGTTCGTTCTCGTTTTTTCAGAATTTCTAACGGTTGTAAATGTATCGATGCTTTCCCCGATGAACAAGTCTTATTTGTAAAAACAAATAAAGGCGTTTCAATCATCAGTGGTTGCATGCATACAGGCATTGAAGCAACCATTAAAAAAGCAAGAGAACTTTTTCCACAAGAACCATTCTATGCTTTAGTTGGTGGCCTTCATTTGGAAGGAAAAACACAAAAAGAATTTGAAACTATTTTGAATATTATTCACGAGGCAAATTTTCGAGTCGTAATGCCTTTACATTGTACTGGAAAAGGATTCGTTGATTACCTTGCCAATAATAATCCAGAATTATTATTGGTTGGTTCTGTAGGGAAAACTATTGAACTCTAATATCTAATTTTTTATACAACGGACGGAGTAGCCGACGATTTTAGATAAATTGACGGAACCTATATAGTTTTTACTGAACGTCATGTATCGAGGATTTGCATATATGGAGCTGTTTTCTGTTGCTGTCCACCAAGAGGTGGTATAGAGTCCATTATCAAAATTTAATGATAAGGTAAGGTGAATTTGACCTGCTGGGAAGGCTGAAAATCCAAAAGAATCTAGATTAGAGACATCAACATATTTTTTCCAACCAGCTTTTGATTTTAAATACGTTCCAGCTTCGGTGTTTCCACCTACAAAAGTTTCAAGAATCGTCCATTCTTCAGAAGAGGGGAGATGGAAGACTTCTGGGCAAATGCCTTGAACGGTTTCTGGCAAAGTGCATTCAACGTTTGTACAGCATGTGATTGGATTTTCGGAGTCTTCTGCAAGTGAAACAGAATCAATCGCTGCAGCCCAAGTGTACAAGCGACCTGCCACTTCGCCATTTTCAATTTTATTATGATAACACCAAGATTTTTCTAATAGACTGGGTGTTTTTACGCTATCGGCGTAGTCCAAGTTTTCTGCCATCCAAATTTGGCTACCAATAGTCACTATTTTATACACTTGACCATCACGACTGTCAATGATAGTGTCGTAATTAATTTCTGGATTAAAAATATCTTCTTTTGAAAAACCATTATCAAAAAAAGTCATCTTTAAAGAGAGTACTTGAGCTAGAAACAGGCGTTTTCGAAGAACTTGAAACTTTCACTGATGAGCTTGATACGGATGTATTTGAAGAGCTCAAAATGGTGCTGGATGAACTGATGCCTTGTTCGTCATCATTATTGGGACTAGTGCTATTATTACTACAAGCGATAAAACTGAGAACGATACTTGTGATTGAGACCATCTTGAAGACGTGTTTAATCCTGTATTTTCCATATATTAAATTATGTTGCACAAAAATTGTAGTTCCGTTGGTTTTCTAAAGTGAGTCATCTAATCTTTCACACAACGGACGGATAATCCGGAGTAACTATAGCTGCTGCCCTTGTCAATAGAGGATTTTAGGTAGCTTATTTCCCTGTTGTAGGGGTCTCCGAAATTGTCTTTTGTAGCTGTCCACCAGGAAGTGTAGCCGAGGAGACCAGTGTAGTTCGAAGAACCATAGTGGCCTGCAGGCAGGGCTGAAAATCCGTAAGAATCTGTTCCGCTGATATTACTCGTTGACCAACCAGAAGTCGCTTTTAGTTTGACTCCAGCCGAATCTCTACTTACATAGGTCTCGAGCGTATTCCATTCCGTAGTATCAGGCAAATGCCAGCCAGTTGGGCAAACAACCTTTGCTGCAGTCCAATTGTACAGTACTCCATATTTTGTGTAGTTGCTACTAGCCTTTGCTTCAGCTACAACTGTTCCATCGTAGTCGTATACATAGTATTTATCACTAAAACTTGATTTATCCGACATTGCATTCACGCTAGGCAAATAAGCTAGGTTTTCTGCCATCCAAGTTTGGGTACCAATTTTAACCCACTTGTATTCTCTTGTAGGGGTTTCGCGAGAATCTGTGAATGTTCCACAACGACCCTCACTAACGCAAGTATTCCACTCTGGATATGAATAAGGAGTGCTTTCTACTGAAGACGAACTTGAAATAGAAGTATTTGAGGAACTCGAAACTTTCGCAGATGAACTAGAAACGGATGTATTTGAAGAACTAGAATTTTTTATTGATGAACTTGAAACAGGCGTTTTCGAAGAACTTGAAACTTTCACTGATGAGCTTGATACGGATGTATTTGAAGAGCTCAAAATGGTGCTGGATGAACTGATGCCTTGTTCGTCATCATTATTGGGACTAGTGCTATTATTACTACAAGCGATAAAATTGAGAACGATACTTGTGATTGAGGCCATTCCGAAGATGCGTTTGAACATGTGTTCTCCATATATTAATTTGTATGGTAAATATAATCACATAGCGAGAAAAGGGGAGATGATTTTATACAAAAATAATAATGAATTTCAATTCATAACTAATGGCATTAAAACCGTACATTTCATCGAAAGTCTGGTGAATTTCAGGTTTTCAATGAAATGGAGTTATAGGGGAGTTCTTTTACTTTACTTTGTTTATTAGCAAGCGGGATTTGGCGATGCCATTTTGTTCAATAATCGCAATATAAAGTCCTTGATTAGGAGCAAGTTCATCTAAAGCAAGTGTCCCTTGATTGGATGTAAGCTCTTGTCTACGTAGGATCTTTCCGTTTATTTGATATAAGACAATATGACTACCAGCATTTGATGTATTGTAGTAGAGTAGATCTCCTGCTTGGCGAAGATTGAAATTTCCTCCGAGAGTCAAATTCATTGGATTAATTTCTGTTGACGCTTCACTCACATTATAAGTGATGATATTTGAATTAATTACACTTCCAGCTGCTTCAGTGGCTTTTGCTACAAGATAATAGGTCCCTTCCGTAGATGGAGTCCAGTTAAAACTATAAGGAGCATCTGTATCTGTACCAAGAGTCGTCATTGTCATGGTTGCTTTGTCTGTGGCATAGAATGTCACTGATGAAATTCCCTTGGAGGATTCAACGTTTGCGGTTAATTCAACAGGTTCTTTTGCTTTGCTTGTATTTTGATTCGAAGGAGTCCCTAATGCCACTGATGTAGGGATGATCATGGTCATATTAGGTGCTGGAGGAGTATCCATTCCCACTCCAAAGTAAAAGCCAAGATTGGGTGGCTGGTTATATGAATTTTGTTGCCAAGAAATAGCGGTGCGGTAGTTTGGATCGTGCATTAACGTGTACATTCTTTGGGTAGTAGTAAATGGTGTTACCATAATAACTATGGAATCGCTTTTTGAATTTCTGAAAATGAGTTCTTCGCGCCAATCCCCTAAAATATCGGCTGTTAAACAGGGGTTTGATTTTGTTCCATTGTTGTCTGCGACATCGGTGATATTGTATAGGGTAGCCACTCTGTCTGTCCCTTGTTTACTCGCGTTCCATTTGGTAATCACCGTTCTATCATATAATTCGCGCATCACATCGCCATCCCACCAAACGGCAAAATTATAAGTATTGCCATTGCCTGCAGTGGTCGGTTGTACGGTCGATATTTTGGTGCCTTTGCTGTTATAAATTCCAGAACCATCGCTAGCCCAGAATTCATAGCCTTTATGATTTTCATCGATATCGGCGGTTAGGCATCGGCCAATATCGCCACTGGAGGTAAGAGACCATTGCTTTTGACCTGTAGCGGCATTGCGTAATAATACGCCTGGAACAGTGCTTCCATTGGCTCCTTCTAGGCAACCATAGTGCTCTAAACCTTCTTTGTCTGGGTCAATATCGGCTAAATGTTGTGAGTCGCCATGTCCAAAACCGGTGGAGTAAATCCCTTTTCCATTTTCATCTACAGCCATAGATCCGTATATAATCTCATCTCTCCCATCACCATCAATATCGCCAACAATCATATTATGGTAGCCAGAGCCAGAATAATTTGTAGGTGTTCCATTAGGGTCACTATCGTATGCCCATTTTTTACTTAAAGAACCGTTTTTGAAATCCCAAGCTTCTATTTTGATTCTATGGTAAATGCCTCGAGTAATTATAAAACTAGGATTTTTGCCATCGAGATACGCTACAGACCACATGCATTTTTCAGCTCTGTGGCTTAATTGCCCGTCACTCATGCCTGCAGAACCCCATTGCACCATAGGATCACGAGCGATATACTTATCCCATGCGATTTCTTTTCCTGTTTGACCATCAAAAATGGAAATATAATCGGGACCATGGATTCTGTAATAAGTTGTGTTTAAGGCGGCGGTGGAGCGGTAATTGGTTTTGCCGTCGTTATCCCTGTCTCCAATTTTATTCCCTGCACCATCGGTAAAATCATCGGATGTTCTGGTTGCGACTTCTGCCTTGCCATCGCCATCTAAATCGTACACCAAAAAATTGATTTCAACAGCGTTGATCATATTGGGCCCCAAATTGATGGCCCACATAAATGTTCCATCCATTTTATAAGCTTCTAAATAGTGATATGTGGTGGCTGTAACCGTAGCATCAATCGAAAGTCGTTTAATTACAATTTCGTATTCACCATCTCCATCAAGGTCACCAACAGAGGCGTCGTTGATTTCGTATTTATCAAAGGCTCCGTTGATTGCACGTACAGGAATCTTAAAAAACTCCTTTTCTAAAGAAGCCACTTCTTCAGAGAGTCCTTGTTCTATACCATTGATGACTGCTCTTACGGCGTACTTTTCACCATTATTTTGAGTATCAAGATAGTTGGATACCGTTAAATCGGATTTGATTAATTGAGAACCCCTATAGAGGTTATAAGTCGCGTTATCTTTATATTCTGGCCCTAAAATACGCCATTGGACTAAAACACCTGCACTTGTCTTGACAGCCACTAAACCTCGATTTAGGTTTTCCATTTGACGCTGTGCGTAAGAACTAGTGGAAATGACTAGAATAAGCAATAGCCCAAATAAAGAAGAAAATGGCTTCATTATAACACCTTATAGGGTAGTGAATATTAACTCAGTATAAATATACTTTATCCATATAATATGTGTTATCAGGGGACTCATTCTCAGTTGTCCAAAGACACCAATAAATATAATGATTTTTTTACAGATAATGGACGTTGGTATGATTTTCGCGGAGATGCAATCATAAAATGGAGTGAATGCAGACATGAATTTCGCGGAAATTACAATTATATTGAAACTGTTTGAATTTTCGAATTTTCGCCATTTGTTGATATAAACGCTGTAATATAATTATAAACAAAAAATAGGCATGATTTTCGTGGAAAATTATTTAAAAATTATTTGAAAATCGTAAAATTTGAAACAAACCAATTTTCGGAAAAACCGATTATGGGACAGTTTTTATGGATTCAAATGAATTGAAAATAGGCATGATTTTCGCGATTAAAGAGCGTTATATTCCAGCAAAAGTAGAAATAATGGACGCTCGCATGATTTTAGCGAAACGTCATAAATAACACGAAAAATCATAATAAAATGAATTGAAAATAGGCATGATTTTCGCAATTAAAGAGCGTTATATTCCAGCAAAAGTAGAGATAATGGACGCTAGCAGGATTTTCGCGGAGATGCAATCATAAAATGGAGTGAATGCAGGCATGATTTTCGCGATTAAAGAGCGTTATATTCCAGCAAAAGTAGAAATAATGGACGCTCGCAGGATTTTCGCGGAGATGCAATCATAAAATGGAGTGAATGCAGGCATGATTTTCGCGGAGACGCAATCATAAAATGAAATGAAAATGGGTATGATTTTCGCAAAACGTTATTATAATACAAAAAATCATAAAAAAAACGAAAATGTTGTTAAAAAACCGAATGTCTTATAACACGAAAAAGTCATGTAAAAAATAGCGAAAGGGCCTTTTTTACATCAATACAAAATTCGTGAAAACAGTCAAAATAACCCCTGCATATAGGCCGCCGAGCATATCATCGGCCATCACACCCCAAGCTTTAGGCAATTTTTCTAATTGATGAATGCCTAAGGGTTTTAAAATATCAAAAAAACGAAATAACGTAAAGCCGAGTAATAAAAGCCACGGGTATTCTAAAATGAATGAGAAAGGAATAAACGCAAAAGCAAGCCATTGCCCAGCCACCTCGTCAATCACAATCCAGCCAGGGTCTTTTGTTTGAGATTGTATCATGGCTTTATTTACAAAAGGGATTGCCATAAAAAAAATGGCAATGGAAAAAACAGAAAGTAAATTAAAGGGGAGTAGTAACGCGATTGGAAAAACAACGGCTGCTGCAAAAAAGCTTCCATAAGTCCCAGGCATTTTAGGAAGCAAACCAGATCCTAAAAAGGTGGTGATTAGTAAAGTCAAAAGGTCTACTTTTTTACATTCCGGTTTCATCGATCAAATTCTCCGTAACCCATCCGTCGGGAGCATTGAGTTCCATTTCTTTTTGAACTTCACGCTCTTTTTGCCAAAGGTCTTTCTTTTCAATTAATAACTCTTTTAGGGCTTCCATGCCAATATTTTCTTTAGCACTCACTTGAAGTACGTTCGGGTATTTTTCTAAAAGCTCACGCCTTTTAGAATCATCAATCATTTCAGCCTTATTAAAAACTCGAATACGAGGGATTTTACCATCAATAATATTGTCCAAAACGCGGTGCGTCACTTCCATGTGTTCTTCATAATCCACAGCCGAAGAATCAACTACTTCTAAAATACAATTCGCATGAGCTGCCACACCTAAAGTACTTTTGAATGTCTCTACAAGATGATGAGGCAGTTTACGAATAAAACCAACCGTGTCACTCAAAATGATATTTTCGCCATTACCAATATAGAGCTGCCTTGTCGTACTATCTAAAGTGGCGAAAAGTTTGTTTTCTACGTACACATCGGCTTTGGTCAGGCGATTGATCAAAGTGCTTTTGCCTGCGTTCGTGTACCCGACAATCCCCACATGAAAAATATCACTACGGTTTTCGGCTTGTCTCTCTCTTGCCGTTTCAATCTTTTTCAATTTCTTTTTTAGCTCTTGAATACGTTTTCGAATCAAGCGTCGGTCTGTTTCTAATTGCGTTTCACCAGGGCCTTTTGTGCCAATACCACCATTATGCTGGCGGCATAAGTGAGTCCATGCATGAGTTAGACGAGGCATAAAATATTCAAGTTGAGCGACTTCAACCATCAAACGGCTTTCTGCTGTCTGGGCGTGCTTTGCAAAAATATCGAGAATTAATCCCGTACGATCTAAAATTTTAGTGCCAGGAAGGCGAGTCTCTAAATTACGAATTTGAGAACCAGATAAGTCTTCATCAAAAATGACCATCTTTGCTTCGTGTGCTGTTAAAGATTCTTTAATCTCTAAAACTTTGCCTTCGCCAATCAAAGTCGCAGGATTAAAACATTGCACTCGCTGTAAAAAAGTATCAACGACTTCGGCTTTGGCTGTATCGGCGAGGCGAGCCAACTCATTCAGATGCTCTTCGGCTTGCCACATTCTTACTTTAGGAGTGGCAATCCCTACAAGAATTGTTTTTTCGCGTTCATTTTTTGAATGAACAATTACTTTTTCTTCAGTTAGTGGAATTTTATCCATTTAGATTCATTTTTGGTTTAAAGCGACTTTGTTTTCTTAAGCTAATCCATTTGGATTTTACTTGACAACATTGATAGCTAATGGTTTTGAAAAGTGGTGATAATATAAGCAAAAATAGAATTTAAAACAACTAGTATCCCCTTAGCACAGAAAGGGGTTGTAGTAAAAAGAACAGTTTTTTGTTTTATTTTAATAAGAATTGTCAAAAATATGCTATAATATTACTCACTCTTTTTTCATGTTGAGAAGAGAAAAAAAAGGAGTTGATAATGAAAATGAAATTAATGCTTTTAGGAACGGCAGTGTTCCTATGCTCTTGTGCTGGTATTAATGTGAAACAACCTGAAATTGGCTCTGTAAAAAAAATTGCCATTTTAAGTGTTACAGGTAATGAAGAAATCAAAGACATTAAAGTGGAAAAAGGTGAAAAAGAAACCTTGCTTAAATCCATTGGAAATGCGATTAAAGATAATATTGATTATCTTACTGAAGAACAAGTCACTATCGTAACACATGGTGCCAATGAATTATTCAAAACATTCAATGAGATGAATGGCTGGACTGTGGTTCCTTTTGAAACAGTCACTGAAAGCCCAGAAGTAGAAGCGTTCTTTGTAGATAATAAAATCGAAGGCGAATCCATCAATGTGGGTGCAGTCAAACTCAAAGAAAAACAAGACGTTCGTCGCGTGGCTCCTAATGGAATGCGTGTACTTCCTTATAACAAAATAAATCCACAAGGCATGACATGGGTTAACGGTGAACGAGTGGAAGCTCCTATTCTTCGTGGTATCGGAAAACTTTGTGAAACCTTAGGCGTTGATGCCATTGCTGTGGCTGAATTTTATTTTGCCTATGAAACTGGCATGATGACAAAAGTAACAAGTAATGTCACACCAATCGTTGCTGTGAATGTAGTTCTTGTAGACAAAAATGGAAATAAGATTTTATACACCGATTACGGTTGGAAAACATTTGAATCGGATGATGCCGCCAAGATCAATCGTGATTATTTGAACTTAAAAGATAATCGCTCAGTCAAGGCCTACAAAAGAGGTGTTGATATTGCTGTGGCTGGCTTTAAAGAAAAAGCTGCTAAGAAGCTCGGCAAATAATAATACGGGCTCCTTTAAAAATGAAGAGCTTCTCTAAATGAGAAGCTCTTTTTGTTTAAAAATTTTAAATCGCTTTTTAGATCACTTTTTCTGTCACTACACGCCACTCGCCTGGCTGTAAGGAATCGAGTGAAATGTTTCCGATTTGAATGCGGATTAATCGTAAAGTAGGGAAGCCAACCGAAGCCGTCATGCGGCGCACTTGACGATTTTTCCCTTCCGTTAAAGTTAGTTTTACCCAAGACGTTGGAATATTGGCCCTATGGCGAATCGGGGGATGACGCTCCCATAAAAAATCAGGCTCAGTGGCTACCTCGGCAATACACTTTTTCGTATGATACCCTTGAATCACCACCCCAGACATTAACTTTTGAATTGCTTCTTTAGAAATTTTTCCTTCCACTTGCACCAAATAAGTACGAGGATGGTTCGTTTCAGGATCCAGCAATCTTTTGATCAATTTGCCGTCATCGGTTAAAAGCAAAGCCCCTTCACTATCATAATCTAAACGCCCTGCCGCATAAACCCCTTCAGGAAACCCAAATTCATTCAATGCCCTATGCCCCGCTTCGGGGGAGAACTGACTCAGCACACCATAAGGTTTATTAAATAAAATAACAGCCATATTGTTTCAAATATAAGACCTCTCGAATATGAATACAAGGGACTTTACCCTCTATTTCAGTTGGTTAGTGCTGCTACCCAGTTGAAAGGTAATGACATAATTACAGGCTTTCTCAAAATTTGCGACAACCACTCCTTTATTTCATTCTTTATTAGAAAACTCCAACAACACGCATTTTTTGCGTGCTCATTTTATTTACATCATAGTCAAAAAAGAACTTTTTTTACGAATCTTTTAATATTCGCAATAATATGCATTACTTCTTGAGCTTTTCATACCGCTAATTAAATATGGCTGAAGCAGATACAAGACTTAAATCAGTTAGCAAACACAAAAAAAAATACTACAGAAAGAAAGCGATGGCAGTTTATTGAATAAGGGAGAGAAAAACTGCTTTTTTATGAGTATTTTGAAAGTATATTATAACGTGCAATGAATAAACCAAACCCAGTAGAAAATATTGATATTAGCGAAGATTTTATCGACGAATTATCCGTTGATATATTAAAGTCGTTGCTCCAAGATCATACCAAATCAAAAGCAAAAGGGTATTCAGCCATTTTTTGGGCTACAGACAATTATAAAACAAAAGGCCCTGGATTTAGCTACTTTGACGAAATAAAACCAGAGAGCATTACCCGAAAAAATGGAAAAGTAATTCAACCGCGAGTGGTCAAAGAACGTGCTGTGCAGATAAAGCGCAGTCGGGATATGGCTGAGGTTTTTACGCCAGCTTGGGTTTGCAATGCGCAAAACAATCTGGTTGATAACGTTTGGTTTGGGCGCGAGGGTGTATTTAACAATGAGATGGTTTCAAGCGAAGGAGTACACTCGTGGGTGGCCGAAGAGGCTAAAATTGAATTTCCCAAAGGAAAATCTTGGAAAGATTACGTTCTAAGTGCACGGCTTGAAATTACTTGCGGTGAAGCCCCTTACATTGTTAGTCGTTACGATGCGGCAAGCGGAATGAGTATTCCTATTAAACAGCGTATAGGCCTTTTAGACCGTAAATTACGTGTCGTTGGTGAAAATACAACCGACGAACTCGAATGGTTTGAATGGGCCGAAAAGGCGTACAAAAGCACCTATGGTTATGAATGGCAGGGCGATAACCTGCTCCTTGCCCGCGAAGCTTTGCTAATGACGCTTGTGGATTACCATAAAGCTAAGTTTTGTAAAAAAGTGAGCAAATATAAAGAAATCCCCCTAGATATTTTGAATAATTTCGCGGTGATTATTTCGTGGAATTTTTGGCAGATGGATGGTTTAAAAGGCGTTATTCCTTGTAGCTGTGAAGCAAAAAAAGAATCTTCATTCGATTTATTTAGCGGAGAAACAATAAACAAAGTTGTTTGTGAAGGGTGTGAAAAAAACGACATCAAAAAGCATAACGGCATCTATTGTAAAATTATGGATTGGAACGCTGGGAAAAAGATTAAGTTCATCGAGGTGATGAAATGAAGTTCCTTGCTAACGACACCATCATCTCATTAGTTGCAGATATTTCTGCTCAATTGGAACGATTTCAGATTCGCATGGAACAAACCGATAGTTTAAAACTTCGTCGAATAAATCAAATCAAAAGCATTCATAGTTCACTAGCTATCGAAGGAAATACACTTAGCGAATCTCAGGTCAGTGCCGTTATTGAAGGAAAGCGAGTTGTTGCCCCTGCGCGTGAAATTTTAGAAGTAAAGAATGCGCTTGCAACCTATGAACTTTATCAAGAGCTTGACGCTTATTCCGTACGCGATTTATTAAAGGCCCACGGAGTCATGATGAACGGGATAATGCCAGATGCAGGCCGCTTTAGAAATTGTGGTGAGGGTGTTTTTAAAGGAAACAAGTGCGTTCATCTTGCCCCACCACCAGATAGAGTTCCGTTTTTAATGAAAAATTTATTTCGATGGCTAAAGAGCAGCAAGGCTCATTGGCTTATTCGTTCTTGTGCGTTCCATTATGAATTTGAATTTATACATCCGTTCCGAGATGGAAATGGAAGAATGGGGCGTTTATGGCAAACACTCATTTTAAGCAAATGGAACCCGATTTTTGAACATTTGCCTGTAGAAAATTTAGTGTATGCGAATCAAAATGCTTATTATAATGCAATAAACGCATCTTCTGCAAAAGGGGAGTGCAGCCCTTTTGTAGAATTTATGTTAGAACAAATTTTGAAATCATTAAAACTGCTTCAAAATACAGGTGGTCAGAAAAGTGGTCAGAAAAGTGGTCAGAAAAAATCGACTATAGAAAAAGTTTTTGATTTGATAAGGAAAAATCCTTCGATTACCCGAAAAGAACTTGTTCAAGCTCTTTCGATTTCCCCTTCGGCAATACAGAAGCATATTGCCAAATTAAAAACCGATGGGCGAATGAAGCGTATTGGTGGAGACAAGGGCGGGCATTGGGAAGTAAAAAAATTGGAGTTGCGTAAATGATATACCAGTCTTCTTTTGCTCCGAAGTTGATTTATGTGTTTCGAATTAACGATGATGCGCATAAAAATTGCTTGAAAATTGGCGATGCTACGCTTGATGATTGTGATTGGACCGCAATTTCCCCAAATAGCACTGCATTAAATACGGCAGCGAAAAAACGCATTAATCAGTACACGCAAACGGCTGGTATTCACTATGAGTTGCTTTATACGGAACCAGCATTCTTTTTGAAAAATAAACGTAGCGTTGCGTTTCGCGATATCGATGTTCATAATATACTCAAACGCAGTGGTATTCAGAAAAAAGCTTTCAATGGCATCAATGCAGACGAATGGTTTGTAACGGATCTTGAAACTGCAAAAAAAGCGATTGTTGCTGTTAAAGAAGGCCGAGACGCGTTGAATGCGACTGAGATTACAAAGGGACTCGATCCCATTATATTTCGCCCAGAACAAGAAGATGCCATTGAAAAAACCATAAAGCGATTCAAGAAGGGCAATCAAATGCTTTGGAACGCCAAGATGCGTTTTGGCAAGACGCTCAGTGCCCTAGAAGTCGTTAAGCAGATGGGTATAAAGCGTACGTTGATTTTAACGCACCGCCCTGTTGTAAACGAAGGCTGGTTCAATGATTTTAAGAAAATTTTTTCGGGAAGAAATGACTTCTTTAATTACGGCTCTAAGGATTCGGGAAATTCTTTTGACCTTTTAGAACGAAATGCAAAGAAAGATTCGGAAAGTAAGTACATCTACTTTGCAAGCATGCAGGATTTACGTGGTTCAGAAACCGTAGGCGGTAACTTTAATAAGAACGATGAAATCTTTGATGCCGCATGGGACTTGTTGATTATTGACGAGGCGCATGAAGGCACTAAAACGGAACTTGGTGAATCGGTTGTAAATAAATTAATTAAAAAGGATACAAAAATTCTTCGTCTCTCTGGAACACCATTTAATTTAATGGACGACTTTGCAGAAGATGAAATCTACACGTGGGATTACGTAATGGAGCAACGGGCAAAAAAGGAATGGGATGAACGCCATAAGGGCGATCCTAACCCGTATTCCGTACTTCCGAAACTAAATATTTTTACGTTCGATTTAGGAAAGTTGATTAGGAATTTTTCTGATAGTGATTATGCTTTTAATTTCCACGAATTTTTCCGCGTTGATGATTTTGGTGATTTTATTCACGAAAAAGAAGTTAATTCGTTTTTGAACTTAATATGCAAACAAGATACCAATAGTAACTACCCCTATTCTACCGAAGAATATCGAGATAATTTTCGCCATTCGCTTTGGATGCTGCCTGGTGTAAAAGAGGCAAAAGCGCTCAGTAAATTGCTAAAGTTGCACAAAGTATTCTCTAATTTTGAAATAGTAAATGTTGCAGGCAATGGCGACGAGGACGAAGAATCAGACAATGCCCTAAAAATGGTTAAAAAAGCAATCGGTGAAAATTCGGAAGATACTTATACGATTACGCTCTCTTGTGGTCGCCTTACCACAGGTGTTTCTGTTCCAGAATGGACAGCTGTGTTTATGCTTGCTGGTTCTGCAAATACAAGCGCAACCACTTATATGCAAACAATTTTCCGTGTACAGACCCCTGCAACAATAAACGGAAAAATAAAAGAGGATTGTTTTGTTTTTGATTTTGCGCCTGATCGCACGCTTAAAGTCCTTGCCGAAACGGCAAAAATAAGTGCAAAAGCTGGGAAAACAACGCAGACCGATCGTAAAATTATGGGCGATTTTTTAAACTTTTGCCCAGTACTTGCTTTTGACGGCACCAAAATGCAAACTTATGATGTCGAAAAAATGCTTGGACAACTAAAGCGAATACAAGTCGAACGCGTTGTTCAGAATGGATTTGAAGACAGCTGTTTGTATAACGACAATCTTTTAAAACTAGATAACATCGAACTCAAAAATTTTGAAAACCTGAAGAAGATTATCGGGCAAACTAAGGCGATGAAAAAGTCTAGCGAGATAGATATTAATAAAACAGGCCTTACTGACGAACAGTATAACGACTTGAATAAGGGTCGAGGTAAAAAGACGGGACGAGAACTATCCGAAGAAGAAAAAGAAGAACTTGAAAAATGGAAAGAAGCTAGAAAACTGCGTGATACAGCCGCCTCGATTTTGCGTGGAATCAGTATACGAATGCCGCTTTTAATTTATGGTGCAGACTTAAAAGATGAATCCGAAGAAATTTCAATTGACAATTTTTCTTCTTTAATTGACGACGCTTCTTGGGTTGAGTTTATGCCTAAGGGAGTAACGAAAGAAATTTTTGAAAGTTTCAAAAAGTATTATGAAGAAGATATTTTTAGAGAAGCAGGCAAGCGTATTCGCGAGATGACTAGAGCCACTGATAGTTTAACGATAGAAGAACGCATAAATCGTTTAGGAAATATCTTTAATAGTTTCCGCAACCCAGATAAAGAAACTGTCCTTACGCCGTGGCGAGTTGTTAACATGCACTTGGGGGAAAGTCTTGGCGGCTATGTGTTCTTTAACGATAAATACGAAAATGAGCGAATGTTAGAAAGCCCGCGTTCTGTGAACAAGGGAAAAGAAACGACAACCGTTTTTACTCCAGACAGTAAAATATTAGAGATTAATAGTAAAAGTGGTTTGTATCCGCTTTATATGGCGTATAGCATATATAGAGCAAGTGTTAGAAAACTCAATGGAACAAGAACAACGACAACGATTGATGGGCAATATAAAATATGGGATAAAGTCATTTCCGAAAATATTTTTGTTATATGCAAAACGCCGATGGCCGTAAGCATTACAAAACGTACTCTGATGGGATTTAGACCAGGAAAAGTCAATACAAAATATTTTGAAAACCTTGAAAATGTAATTGCAAAAGAACCAGATACATTTATAAAACAAGTGAAACAAGGAAACTTTTGGAACGTAAAGGGAGTAAAAGAAATGAAGTTTGAAGCGATTGTAGGAAATCCTCCGTATCAGATTGTAAATAAAGGCGATGGAAACGGCGCAGATCCAATTTATCATTTATTTATAGATGCTGCAAAAGCGTTAAGTGATTGTGGAACATTGATTCATCCTGCAAGATGTTTATTTAAGGCTGGAAAAACTCCTAAAGACTGGAATCAGAAAATTTTAAATGATGAGCATTTTAAAGTAGTGCGTTATTGGGCAAATAGCGCCGATGTCTTTCCGACGGTAGACATAAAAGGTGGTGTTGCTGTTACGATGTGGAATAACAAGCAAAAATACGGGAAAATAGGGGCGTTTTCTTCTTTTGCTGAATTACGCTCCGTTATGCAAAAAGTCTTAATTCCAGATTTTAAAACCTTTTCGATATTGGTTTATCCAAGAGACCTATATCATTTGACTGAAAAATTATATGAAGAAAATCCGTGGGCAGCAAGTCGTCCAAGTAAAGGACATCGTTATGATGTTGGCTCAAATATCTTTGAACTATTCCCTGAATTATTCTTCGAAAACAAACCTGAAGATGGGGAAGAATATGCAAAAATTTTTGGTCGTGAAAAAAATGATAGAAATTTAAAATGGATAAAGAAGAAATATCTAAAATTACCTGATAATTTTGATTTTTACAAGGTAATGGTGCCAAAAGCTAATGGATCTGGAGCTATTGGTGAAGTCTTGTCGACACCTGTTGTCGGGCATCCTGTTGTCGGGCATCCTGTTGTCGGGCATACACTAACCTTTTTAAGTATTGGGAAATTTAAAACAAAAGTAGAGGCAGAAGCTTGTTTAAAGTATATAAAGTCGAAATTCGCAAGAGCGATGTTAGGTACTCTAAAAGTTACGCAAGATAATCCCCGAGAAACGTGGGCTAATGTACCTCTTCAAGATTTCACTAAGAATTCCGATATTGATTGGAATAAATCTATCTCGGCAATAGACGTAAAAGCTTCGCAGAAATACGAGTTGAGCATTAATGAAATTGATGCTCAACTCTACGCCAAATACGGTTTAACCAAAGAAGAAATTGTATTCATCGAAAAACATGTCAAGGCAATGTAGGAAGGGGAAAGGGATGGAAATAGGGTCTGTTTTTGGGAAAAAAATACATGCGATTCCTTCTATTAAACTTAATAGTAGCCAAATAAAACGATTTTTTTCAAAGTTTAACAAAAACGAAACTCTTAGACTAATATGCTCTCTTTCAAAAAATATAATGTTTGGCCCTCATTTAGAAGACGATAGAAATATTATTTATACCGATAAACATTTATGTGATGCGGTTAGCTTAATATTAAAACATTGCAGCGGTAAGGAGATTCCTAATAAAGACGATACAAAATCAATTTTAAAAATTGCGATTGGAGATTCGGATAAAACAATTCTTTCAAGCAAGCAAAATCCAGAGTATATATTCATGAAAATATCATATGAGCAATTTAAAGATGATTCTTTTCATAGTATTGCGAGAACATGGGCTTTGTATAAACATATATGGCCTCTTGCTAAAACAAATATAGATCCATTACAAGATATTGAAAACATTGTAGGGATTCCTTACATAGTTATTTTATTGTATGGATTAGCAGCCGCAATTAGCGGAGGCTTCTTTTTTGAATTTGATAAAGAACAAATCAAAGATCTTTCTGATATTTTTAAAATACCATATAAAGAAAACTCTCATAAACTTTTCTTAAATTGGATTTCCAAAGATAGCGAAAAGTGGTTAAAATATTCAAACCCTCCCCATTATATTTCTCATCCAGTATTTAGAACAAAGCTATTATTGGATGGTTGTAATAAAGATGTTTATTTTGTACCCTCTGCATATAATGTATTGAACCGTGTTACAACTGGAATATATCATGATTTGGCTCGTAAATATAGGGCTAAAGAGAAGAATCTTTTTAAAATTGATTATGGCGTTGTTTTTGAAAAATATGTAGGCGTTTTGTTACAGAATCATTTGGAATGTCTAATTTCTCCCGAAATAGAATATCAGGATAAAAAAGAACAAAAAAAATCAATAGATTATTTTTTAATGGATAATAGACAGTTGATTTTAATAGAAGTTAAACAATCTTCTATATTTGCTGAGTCAAAATATGCACCAAGCGAAGATTTGTTGAAAAACGATTTAGATAAAAACGTATCTAAAGCAGTCAAACAGCTTAATGAAACTGAGAAAATTATTTTAAGTAAGACCATTAATGATTTTAACACTTTTTTTAACGCCGAAAAAATCATAAAATTAGTGATATTTTGTGATCCTTTAGAAAATGCAAATAATATTTGTAAAGGAAAATTAGAAACCACGTTTAATGATCTTTCTAATTTTGAATTTATAAATATCGAAGATTTAGAAATGATGCTTGCTTATCAAAAAAATAGGCAAAATTTCTTTGAATTGATGTTTGAAAAAAACACTAGTTATACCAAATATGATTTTAACGAGTTTCTCTGTAAGAAGATGGGGAATGAATCAATAGACAAGTCTTTTTTAAAAAAATATTATGATGAAGTTTTTCCAGAACAATTTAAGGCTTTTTAGAAAACAGTATATTTAAATAACTAAAGGGAAAAATCGAATGGCTGAGCAAATGACCAAAGAAAATTTTATTCAAAATGTTTTAATAGGCGAGATAGCAAAAATAAAAGATAAACATCCTTTTTTTGCTTTTACACTTATGGCGTGCGGAATAGAATTTCTTGGCCGCATTTTAAAAAAACGAAAAGAGAATGATGTGAATTATAGTCGTTTTGATTTTAATTACGCAGTTTTTAATTTAACGGTACTTGAAAAATATAGACCTTATGCTTCTGAGCCTAAAGGCGAAGATCCATCTGATGGATATATCAATCCAACATCCCCTTTAAACAAAAATGATTGTAAGGATGATTTGTATTCTAAATTACGTTGTTGCTTAGCTCATCAATTTTTAATGGGTGAAAATTTGAATCTGTCAGATTCAAATGAGAATAAACTAGATGTTCCTCCGATAACTTTGGGTGTACATGCCTTTTACAATGATTTTGAAAAAGCTTGTAAAGAGGTGCTGACTAAATTATCAACTGAAAAAGAACTCTCAGAGTTACAACAAATAACTCATATGGTTATTGAAAAAACTGAAAATGGGTCTAGTGTGAGCGGTCATCCTTGATTTCTTAATTTTATCGTTATTTAAATGCAATTGTATTGGAGAAAGATTCTTTTATGAAGAAGTTAAAAAATAAATGGGTGATTGGATTTTTAGTCATTATCATTTTATCTATTATTATCGGTGGCTTTATTTATAGAGCTAGTTTCAATTTAGATTATGTGACTGAAGGACAATTGGGTGATTCTTTTGGCATTGTGAATCCTTTTATTGCTATTGCTGCCGCATTCTTAACTTTTGCTGCATTTTGGGTTCAATATCAAGCGAATCAAAAAAGAATTGAAGAAAATAATGAACAAAAGAAAAAAGAAGAAAAACAGGCTGTCGTCGCCAGATTCTATGAAATGTTAAAAATACATAAGGACAACGTACAGGAATTAGAATGGGATGATAATGGAATAAGATACTCAGGAAGAATGATTTTTGATGCTTATTTAAAATCGTTTGATGCAATATTCGAGATAATCGTCAATGACTTAAATGAGCGTAAAATTAACAAAGGAATGGATTTTGTTATTAAAGAATCCTATAAAGCTTTCTTTGATGGTTTTAGTGAGAACCAAAAGACTGATGTTTTTGGTATTGCTTTAATGAGTGCAAAAGAAAAAAGAGGAGTGTGGACGGATCCTTTTTTCATTAATAGTCAAGGTTGTCGTTATGAATTGAATCATTATTACCGTCATTTGTTTTTAATGGTAAAACAGGTTGTAAATACAGATGATAAAATTCTTTCTTATAATGAAAAGCGAGACTTGTTGAGAATCCTTAGGGCACAATTAACGAGTAAAGAACAAGCGATGCTTTTTTATAATTGGTATTCTGGATATGGAATTCAATGGGAAGAAATAGATGATTCTAATGAAGTTAAAAATTCTAAAAATCATTTTTTTACAGACTATAGAATGTTGCATAATATAAACTTTAATGATTTTTGTTTTCTACCGACAGAAAATAAAATTGATGTTTTTAAAAATGATTATTTTGTTAAAAAATGCCGAAAAAAGGACGGCTATCTGTGTGAAAAAGATCGTTCTATAGAAGATGATTCCTTGTTTGAAATACAATAGAAATCTCATAGATACGTATATAAGTGATTATTAAAAAATTAAATTCATTTGTAAAAATATTTAGTTCAAAGCTATAAAGTATTTTTAATGATTACTATAAATTGTTAGAAATTTTTGAAGGTTGTGTAAGCTCCCCCCCCCCGAAATAGGATCGTTCAAAACTGGTCCCCATCCTCAGATTAAATAGTCAATTTCCGCTTCCTAAACTCAGTGCGAAAGTGGGAGAACCATTAATAGCCTTTTATAGGACGTATTTTTGTTCTTAATCACTAGAGAACAATGTTCCCATGCAATATCGTTTTGTTAAAACTGGATAACAATGTATATTCCAAATAAGTCCTTAAAATGGGGAGCAGACAATGAAATATGATGAATTAAAAAATGAAGCTGAAAAATTGTGGGAAGGAACAAATGTCGTTTTCTATCCATATGTAGGATCTCTATATAAAGATGCCAAGGTGAAAATTCTTGTTCTTGGAGAATCGCATTACTCCAAAGACCCTGATAAAATAGAAGAAAGGAACAAGAACAATACCCTTACTATAGAAACCATTATCGATGACTATGGTAAAGTTTATGGGACAACAAATAATGAATCTTTTTGGGAGTTTCCTAAAGGAGCTCGATTCAAAGTGTACAGCTACATTAACAATTACCGTAAAACAGCTAATTTGATTACGGGAGTCGACAACCATAATTGTGATTATACTTGGGAGCAATTCGCTTTCTACAATTACTTTCAAGAAAACATGGGTGATACTGCAATAAATCAAAGTTCCTTTAAAAAAGATCCCCAAGGTTTTATAAATCGGGCACGTTTGGCTCTATACGATGTACTTGATAAACTTTCTCCAGATATCGTCATCATTTGGGGAATGGGAGATTTAACTAAAAAGTGGCTCCCAAAGGATGGTAGGGTTAGCAATGTGATTCCAGAAACGTCTTGCTTCAAATACGAAAAATATCCGAACACAATATTCTTTCCTACATATCATCCTAGAACAAATAATATGCCCCTCTCCGTCCCAGAATGGGCGATTCTTAAGGAGAACTTCCCTGAAATAGATGAAATTGCTAAAAGACATCATCCAGCATATGAGATGATTCTTTCCATCAAGGAAAAAACTACGCCAAAGCTTATGGGATTCAAACAAATCTATAGTGAGTGTTCCCTACAATCCATATTATATCCTTGTATCAATGGAAAATGTGTTTCAAATCCAGAAGAAAATCTTATTACGGAGTTGAAATTTAATGAGGATTTGTCCTCAAGTATATGTTCCAAAAATGGACTAGAACTAGAAAACGTTGAAGAATTAAAATTCGTTGCCGGAACTTCTGAAGAAATCCTTGTCAACAATTACCTAGAACAAGCTCAAAAAATGCTTGAATGCAGAAACCAAAGCGGCAAGCCATAGTCTTGACCTTCCCAAAAAATCACTACAAAAAAAGCCGCGGACTTTAATCTCGCGGCTTCTTTTCTAAAAATGATTCGTCTTATTCCATTTCCAGAACCATATTCAAGGTTTGCTCTGGCTTATTGAGCGTCATCACGGTATCTCTTGTGATGTATCCTTCTTTTTGTATAGAAATAGTGTAAGTATTAGGCTTAACATATATTGTTGTCGGCGTAATTTCTTTTGCTTTTCTCTTATTCACAAGAATCGAAGCACCTCTAGGAGAAGAGAATATTTTTAATGAAACTTTATTCTCAGTAGATGCAGGCGCTGATGTTGATTTCGATGCTGCCGTTGCTGTTGAAGATTTAACTTCTTTTTTCACTTCTTTCTTTTGAGCTGGAGCAGCGCCAGTAGATGGCTTCCACATATTGTCTACACAGGTATATTGGTAGGTAGGAGCTCCTTCCATAATAGGAACGGTATTCACAATCGTTCCACTGGAAGAAGTGCATACAGGAAGATTATCTGGAGAATAGGTTGCAAAGGCATTTTTACATGTAATAATTGGGAAACCAGCTACTTTTTCTAGCTTTTTATCAAAAGTAGGCTCATAACGGCAAGCGGCTAAAATAAGTTGGTCATTAATATAGGCTGAATCCTTGTAAGATTTTACGCTAAAGGTAACGTATTCATCAACGGTTTTTTTCTTGATATCATATGGAATCAATGTTTTTGCAAATGTAAGAGCCTTTTCATCATCTTCTGTATAGTCATAAAGTTTCATTGAAGCTTTAATGGATTCTTCAATAAACTTTGTAAAATAAGTTTCAAAAGGATAAATGGTTCTTGTTTTTTTGATGGTCTTTATATCTTCTTTAACAACGTCTTTCATGCATTTTCTGATCCAAGAAGCCCGTTCTTGTTTGACTCCTTCTGTATTCCCTTCAGATTCCATGAGTTCTGCATAGGCTGTAAATTCTCCATCTGTTAAGATGTCTTCTTCACATTCAGCACGGGTAGCTTTTCTTTCAGAGGTGACTTCTTCTTCGTACTTTTCAAGAATTTTATCAAGACCGTTCTTTTTAATGTCTTTTAGGAGGGGAGTCCATTCTGAAATTTTGGTGCTGTCAAGGGCACTTTTACAAAGTTGAAAATTGTCTTTCTTAAAGCAAGCTGTTTCTAGATAAGAACGAATAAATTCCTTTTCACAATTGGTATAGAGAAGGCTTGGGTCTTTCGCAAAGCGTTCACCAAATAGGGTTTCACCATTTTTTACAGTGAGCGATGCAGGGCAATAGATATCCATGATTTTCAGGTTATTGACAATCGCCTTGGCTGCCTTCATATCCTCGTTGTCAATCGCGTCTTTTAAGCCTTTGTGAACTTCAGCTGTTACAAAGGAAGATCCAAGTAAAACTAAGCCCACAAAAAAAGAAATAGTATGTTTATTAATCAAAATATGTTCCTTTGTTATAATCCCTACTTTTATAGGAATATTAATTTACTACACCAAACGATCTATTCTTCTCTCTGGTGAAAAATTATATAAAAATTATATAAAAAAAGAGCTGCTTTAATTTATTTAGTATGGATTTTATTTAGACTTTTTAAGGAAAGTATTCTTCCAAAACATCATATTTGGGTTGCAGGGGCAGTTCTTCTTGCATTTTAAGCACATTTTGCTGCCGTAGATTCCAAAAAACATTAAAATGCCAATCAAATAAACGATGAACAAAATGATATTGGAGAATGCACAAATACCTCCAATAATCAGAGATGTCAATAAACCCGTTATGGCAAGCAACCCTTCTATTGTATTAAATCCATCGACTTTTTTCAGAATGAACTCCCTTGAAAATATGTCTACAATTTTAAAATAGAATAAAATGAAAAACGTGGTTTCGTATATTCCATAGGCTTAGGTTCTGGATATTTTGTCACACCAAAGACAGCGCATAAATTGCTTTTGAAAACAATACTTTTAAAACCATATCGCTAAATTGAAAGGTTTCGGGTGTTTCTTTTCATTTAATCTCGATTTTTTCGCCTAAGAATTTTGGCTGTTTACCAAAGACTAAGTCAATAACCATATTGACTCTTGCTAATCTTTCTCGCAATCGAATTTTAAATCCATGGCGTACGTTTACATTTTTAGCGTTAAATCCAACGGCATTAATGCCTTTGTGTTTGGCAATAAAAAGGGCTCTTTCATTATGAAATTGTTGAGAAATAATTGTAAAGCTATTTTGCCCAAAAATCTCTTTGCATCGAACTACAGAATCAAACGTTCTAAACCCAGCATGGTCAAGGAAAATTTTTTCCGCTGGGATCCCTTTGTTAATCAAGTCTTTTTTAATTGTAGAAGGCTCGTCATAATATCTTGTAGCGTTGTCTCCGCTAACAATAATAAAATCTATCTTTTGAGCATTATATAATTCTACGGCCGCTTCAATCCTGTACTTATAGTATAGGTTTATATGCCCACCCCTTACTTTTTTTGCTGTTCCTAAAAGCAGGCCTACTTTGTTATAAGGTATTTCTTTTGTGGAATTGAAAACTTTTTCTGATGCAGAAATTTCAACAAGTCTATCTGCTCCAAAGATTAAAAGCAATAAAAGAGTTACAATGAGTACTCCTACTAAAGCTACTGTTTTCAATATTTTTTTAAGTCTTTTCATTTTGCTTTGTGGAATACATTTTTTGTCCCATTCTTTCAAATCAAAGTCATTTATAATCGAATCATTAATGAATTCAATATACAAAGACTTTCCTTTTTGTGTTTTAATATACCAATTGAAAATAGCCATTATTATATAGCAAATAGTAATACGAATGTTGTTTTGATGACTTTTTAGGGTAGCTGGTGACGTTTTATGTCAATGGTTCAGTGGTATTGGTATTCTTGAGAAGGGTTCGGAAATAGGATTTAGAAATCCATTCTCTAGGGAGTATACTCAAGAATATGATGATTATTATGGTGGTAGTCTTGAAGAAGGAACCACTACTGTTGATCAAGGCGGGATTCTTAACGTAAAAGGTGAGATAGATTTTTCTGCTACCCAAAGATTTATTCTATTTCTTGCTGCCGATTGGGAAATCCAATTAAATGACACCGATTTTGATTCGGATTTATATTACGGCAGTAGTTGGAGCTCCGGAGCTGGTGATGGGTTACTTCAGCTCAATTTGGGCTTTAGCTACGCCTTTTCGTATAGTTTCAGCATTGAGGAAAGTAATTTTTTCCGCTTCG
Organism: Fibrobacteria bacterium AD312; assembly: GCA_001462345.1. Classification (GTDB taxonomy): domain Bacteria; phylum Fibrobacterota; class Fibrobacteria; order Fibrobacterales; family Fibrobacteraceae; genus Fibro-01. Next base: position 74,956 of record LIUM01000018.1, read on the forward strand.
GCATTTTACGTGACTCCCGTTTAGGTCATTCCGTTGTGCTGAAATGGAGCCTGTAATTTTGGAATAGTTTCTCTCTTCTTTTTCAAAAAAAGCCGCAGATTGTCTCTAGCGGCATTTTTTATATCCTAAGGGCAATTATTCCCACTTGGTAAAAATGGTTTCCCAAAATGCGAAACTCACTTCCTGTAATCCAGACCCATTTTTTATCAGTTTCCTGCGACTCGTTGAGAGCAAGCTCAACCTCGTGAGCTGGTTCTCGACAAGCCGCAGTGGTTGTGTGCAACCAGTCAGAATCGTCGAAATTCGTTCAAAAACAGCGAAAATGCTCGGAGTCCGGCTGGACTTCGGCTTACCCTTGGTAGCGAAAAAAGCCGCTTGGAACGAGTCCTAACGGCTTTAAAACGCTGCTATGTTGTGCGTAACGGTGGGGGAATCTGAGTTCGCAGATTCGGAACCGCTTTTTATCGCGCTACAATTATTCCCACTCAATCGTTCCTGGTGGTTTATGCGTAACATCGTACCACAAGGATCCAGCGCCAGCTTCTTTGAGTGAGAGCCAAAGCTTTTCGAGGAGGTTAAAATCAATCTCGGCGAAATTCGCTGTCATGGCCTCAGAACTATTCACAGGGCGCATCACAATGCAAGGCTTCTGATTGATTTGAAGCGGTGTTTGTACCACAGGCATTTGCCAAATTTTTTCGTACAAATCGTGCTCTTGTAAGAACTCGGTGCAAATGTGATCGAATTTTCGTAAAGAGTCAAAAGCGGCGCGAGTAGGGAGCTGCTCTATTAAAACAGGCTCTTCTGAAGAATCGGCTCCGATTTCTTTTACAATACGATTGATCGCCTTAAAGCGATTGGCGAGTTCTGTACTAAAGAGTTCACACTCTTTCCAATCAAGACTCTTGGAGGTGATTAAGAATGGTTGTGCATAAGTACGGCCATCCCCTTGAACGCCAACGCTCTGGATTGGCAGTAAATAGCCCTCAACCCCATGTTCTTTTAAGTAGGGGATTAAACCGTCTACGTCTTCTTTTTTAGGCAATGCATGCGTGCCATTGGTGCAAAGTAAACGAACACCGAGACCTGGGCCTGGAAAAGGGTGACGCCAAACTAAATTGTGCGGAATACCAAGTTCTTCACCAAGAAGCCTAACCTCATCTTTATAAAGGTCGGCTAATGGTTCTAATAAAAGCCCGCTTTCCATTAAATCAAGAACTTCTTTCACGCGATTATGATGCGTTTTAATTAGATCTGCATTTTTTGTGCCGCCGCTCTCGATGGTATCTGGATAAATAGTGCCTTGAGCAATCATCCATTGAGATGGGTCTAATTTTAAGCGACTCATTTCACGGTCTTTGACTTGTAAGAACGTAGCCCCAATGCGTTTACGCTTTTCTTCTGGGGCGGTAATACCTTTGAGGGCTTGTAAAAAGTCTTCGCTAGCATCGTTGACGATTAGGTTTTTCATGCCATGGGCATCTAAAAACTCAAGCACCTTTTGAGATTCATCAAGGCGCATCATCCCGTTATCGATATGAAGCCCTTGCACTCGTGAAGGCCCTAAAATCTTATTTAAGAGAACAAAAGCAACAGTGCTATCCACACCGCCAGAGACTAAGAGAAACACATTTTTGTCTTGTACTTGATTTTTAATGCGTTCTGTAATCAAAGGCAAGTAGCTTTTCATGTTCCAAGAGGCACTACAATTACAAATCTTAATGAAATTGGAGAGAAGCTTGGAACCAAATTGACTATGAGTTACTTCTGGATGAAATTGAATACCGTAAATTTGCTTTTCATCGTAGGCGACAGCGGCCGTTTCACAATCTTTAGTTGTGGCGATGACTTTATAACCCTCAGGGGTTGTAGAAACCATATCGCCATGGCTCATCCACATAGGGGACTTTTGAGGAATCCCTTCTAAAAGAGGATGGTTTTGTTCTTTAATTTCAAGAGCGGCAATACCGTATTCCTTGACTTTCCCAGGAGTCACTTCGCCACCCAATTGAGTCGCTATCAGTTGATGCCCGTAACAGATGCCTAATTTAGGCACAGGAATCGATAAAATTTCTGGATTAAAAGCAGGAGCGTCTTTTTCGTACACGCTTGATGGACCACCACTATACACAATCCCTTTAACGCCTTCAAGTTCTTTGACCGAAGCTGTGGGAGAGTGGATTTCAGTAAAAACACCTAATCGACGAATACGATTAGCAATAAGATGGGCGTATTGACCACCAAAATCAAGAACGGCAATAGTATCTACGTTTTTCAAAGAATTATTCTCCTAATTGTCGTGCGAGTTCCACTAAGGTTTGCACTCCTATTCCTGTGGCCCCATGAGAAGTGTATTTCCATGGCTTTGTGACAAAAGCAGTGCCAGCAATATCCCAATGAGACCATGATGTGTTTTCTGGAACAAATTCTTTTAAGAAAAGAGCGGCAGAAATAGCACCAGCATCGGAACCAGTATTCTGCAAGTCGGCAAATTTACCTTTTAAGCCGTCGGCGTATTCTTCTTCAAGAGGCATTGGCCAAAATTTTTCACAACAAGTTTGACCTGCTTCTAAAATTTTTGAAGCTAGTTTTTCATCATTGCTGAAGAACCCAGTGATGGCATAACCGAGAGCGCGTACCATGGCTCCAGTTAAAGTGGCAAGATCTATAATATGAGTGGCTTTCAAGAGGCCAGCCTCAGCAAGGCCATCAGAAAGAGCCAAGCGACCTTCGGCATCCGTATTATCGACCATTACGGTCTTTCCATTTTTCGCTGTAAAAATATCACCAGGAAGAACGGCTTTAGAGCCAATTCGGTTTTCTGCAAGGCAAAGAATGGCACTTACACGAATCGGTAGTTTCAAAAGAGCAATGGTGCGAATGGCACCCAAAACAGCAGCGGCTCCAGACATATCACAACACATTTCCCACATGCCAGAGGCTGGTTTTAAGCTGATTCCACCAGTATCAAAGGTCAAGCCTTTTCCAACAAGAGCGAGGTGCAAATCTTTGGAGGCCTTCGCAGGCTTATATTCTAGAGTCACCATGTAAGGTAAAGATTGGCTCCCTTTACCTACAGTCACTAAACCATTGTAGCCTTCTTTTTGAAGAGCTTTAATGTCACGAACTTTGATTTTTAATCCTGTTTCTTTCGCGATTTTTTCTGCTTCAGAAACAAAAACGGAAGGCGTTAAATCAGAGCCTGGAGTATTAATCCAGTCGCGGGCCATAGAAATAGAGGCTTGTTCAATAGCGACATCGTTTGCGATTTTAGAAAATTCTTTCGCTTGGTCTTGAGCTACAATTTCATAGACGACACTAAATGATTTTTGTTTTTTTGTTTTATAACGATCAAATTCATATTCCGCATAATACAAACCATGAATAATCGACTTCAACTGCTCTGGAGCGGCGTCTGCTAACATCAAGCTCACGCAAGAAATTTGTTTTTTCTTGGCTTGCTTAGCGAGTCGGTAGGCGGCCATGCGAAGATGGTCAAGAGAGGTTAAACCACGTTCCTTAGCAGCATTCACAAAAAATGTCGGTTGACCATCAAGCTCTAAAAATTCGAGGTCTTCAAAAGGACCTTCTTCCATTCCATTTAAGACTGTTTCTGCTTGTTCCGTTGCTTTTTCTGAAAGAACAGAAGAGAATTGAATGGATTTTTTTACAAAAAATAAAGCATGGGCAATAGCCTTGCCTGATTCTTTGGATTCGATTTTAATTTTCATAATGGCTAAAGATAATAAAAAACATCATTATTAAAAGCATATAAAGCCCCTCTAAGGCTCTTGTAAGCATATAATACGCTATCGAAAATGGTGATGGATTTATACATGTAATATGGTGGCGAAAAAATGCTGACTGATTTATGTTCTATTATTTCCAGAATTTTTAAGTCTTTTTTCGACGATTACTAATTGAAGCCCTTCTCGGCTATATTCTAAAAAGGACTTTTCGCTTTTTCCAAAAAATTGGTTGATTACGTTTGGCATATAAGTGCGATTTAATAAAAGAGTTCGATTCAATAAAGGCGTTTGATTCAATACAGACGATCGAATTAATAAGGGCGTTTGATCCAATACAGGCTTGTTTCTTAAAAAAAACGTCTTATTTTTAAGAAAGATCGATTATATTTGCTACTAAATAAAAGAATTCGGGGCAAAGTACATGAAAAACTTGAAAATACGTCTAGAAACAGAGTCTGATTACCATCATGTCGAAGAATTGACCCGTGAGGCCTTTTGGAATTTGTATTTCCCTGGGTGCGATGAACATTATTTATGTCACATTTTAAGAGACCATAAAGATTTTATAAAAGAGCTTGATTACGTCGCTGAAATAGATGGTCGGGTAATTGGTTCTATCATGTACACGCATTCTTTTTTATTGAGTGACGATGGCGAAAAAGTCCCAACGGTTTCCTTTGGCCCAATAGGCGTACATCCTGATTTCCAAAGAATAGGAATTGGGACTGCATTAATTGAAAAAACAACCACTTTACTAAAACAAAAAGGGGTTCCTGCGATTGTCATCTATGGGGATCCTCATAATTACTGCAAACATGGCTTTAAAAATGGCCTTGATTATCAAGTCAGTAATATGGAAGGGGAGTATCCGTTAGGGCTTCTCGTTTTAGAACTTCAGCCAGGCTTTTTTGGAAAGAAAAAATGGAAAGCGAAGCAAAGTAGCGTTTTTGAATTTAATCCTCAAGAAGTTATCGAATTCGATAAACAATTCCCTGAAAAAGAAAAAAAACACCTGTATAGCCAAGAACTATTCAAAATGAATATCCGGGCTTTTTTGAAGGGGTAATGATTACATTTTTTGACATTTATTTTATATTAAACTTATGGAGACCTCTAAAAATTCATTCTTTAGAGATCCCCTTATAATAGTTGATTATTATTGAGCGATGATTCGAATTGATTTTTACCAGGAAACGGACATAAATTTATTCCTCATTTTTAAATGGAGTTTCTTTAATATGAAATATTTAGAGGATTATGTGTGAAAAAAATTTTATTAATACTTCTATTATTCTTTAGTCTAATGTGTTCGGCATGTAGTTCTTGGAGTAAGTGGCTGGCCAAAGGTCCTGTGGAACGACCTCCTTTAGATGAGAATGCTCCTGTAACCTATTTTTTTGCTTCTTCTTATCCAGTGATTCCTGAAAGCAGTGTATATCTTGCAACACTTGAAAAATCATTTTCTACTATTACTGCAAGTGACTATGTCATTAATTATTTAATTAAAGAGGCTAGAACCTTGGGAGCTAATTTCATATACATCAAGCAATCCTTTTCCACTACTGGAATTGTTCCTGGTAAGATTTTAGTCGATTTCTATTATTCTGAAACTTGGTTGCAGAATAAAATAATGGAGTCAGAAACATTAAAAAAAGAACAACGTTAATTTTTTAGTTGGTAACCGAATGTATAATAAGCTCATTTTTTTATTTTTATTCTTTTCTTTTGCATGTAATGTTATCGCTGAAAATAATAATAGTGACTCCTTCAATCAATTTGAAGCTTCTTTGATGAAAGAATTAATTTCTGAATCAAATCCTGTGAATCAAATTCGTGATAAAATTGTAGATGCTTTAAAAAATAAAGATAGTACCAATATTAATCTTTATTTGAAAGATTTAGAATCGTATAAAACAAGGTCTTTTATGCCAATCCGAGATATTGAAAAAGAATACATTTTTATCGAATTAAAAATGTATCGAGAACTTTTAAAGTTGAGGCTAAACGCATTTAAGACTTTGTATGATTCTACTGAATATGATGATCGTGTTAAAATAGCAAGTGATGATCCTCTTATGTTTATTGTTAGCAAACATCATAAAGAAAAAAAGAGTTATGTGAATTACTATGATATATTTCATAAGGATATTATGAATTCTTCATTAACTCAAGTGGAAAAAGATGAATTAGCTATTTTACTTCTTTTAGATGATGCATATATAAGTGTACATAAATGGAGTACTCTTTTATTTCGCGTAGAAAAATTTATTTCAGATTATCCCAATCATGAAGATGTTCCTTGGATCCAAAAAAGTATTTTAACTCCCTTACAAAAAAGATAATGGTCATAAAGTCTATTTTAATAATCAAAAAGAGAATAAAAAAATGATTAAAAAATTATATTCTGTTCTGGTAATTATATGAAAATCAAACTTATATTTTCTATTATACTTTTTCTTTTAGCTCCTCTTTGGGCTGTCGAGAATTCTTCAAATACCGTCGATTTATCTCTTTACGGTAAACCTTCAAAAAAAGAATTGTTTGCAAAGGCTCGAGATGTATTAAAAGATTTTCTTCAAGAGAAAAATCAAGATAAAGCGAAAGAGGCTTTTCAATATTTGAGAGCAAACGTAACAGAAGGGGCTCCTCTTACAAAGTTTGAAGAGTATTTAATTCTTATGGAATTAGGGGAGTATGAATCTGGTATTCGAATCCTCTCTGATCTACGAAGACAAGTTTTCGATTCAACTTATGTACCAACTGAAGATAGACGTATTATTAGTGAAGACGCACTCAGTTTATATCTTTATCGCCCTGTAAATCCATTCACAAAGCAAGTTGCTGATTCTCTTTTTCGTGTTGTAAATGCTTCTGATACTAAACAAGAATATAAAGATCTTTACGTTACTTTATTGTATTCCGAATTAGTTATAGGTATAAAAACTATTAAGTTTTATGGACAACCCTACAGTTTTCTTGCTGTACGAGATGAGGTGCTCCCCAAAAAGTGTACAAGATTGAGTGATAGTTCTTCTATCTTTACATAAG